>NZ_SMCL01000005.1:0-304531 GCF_004343065.1 Neorhizobium sp. S3-V5DH | reverse complement strand
CGGCCCAGCCGGCCGGATCGGGGGCTGATCATCAGAGCCAGTGTCGCGCTTCTAACTGGATAACAGCGTCGCAGCCCTATTCAGCTTTGACATTGCATGCAGCCGCAAAGTTAAAGTGTCCTGATCCTGCAAAGTTAGAATGTCACTCTCCCCTCATTATGGTTAGTGCAAACCGCCCACCCCAAGGAGCCGGTCGACAGCATCATGATTCGCGGAAAGCTCTTGCGGGGTACCAGCCCAGGCCAGTCTGCCTCGCTCGAGAATAATCACCCTGTCGGCAAAATCGAGGGCGCTTTGGATGCGCTGCTCGACCAGCAGGATGGTCATGTCACCGGTCTTGGCCAGTTCGGCAAAGGCCGCCATCAGTTCTTCGCAGATGACCGGTGCCAGCCCTTCCAGAGGCTCGTCGAGAAGCAGGACCGACGGGCGACCAAGGATGCTTCGCGCGGTCGTCAGCATCTGCTGTTCACCACCGGAAAGCTGATTGCCGAGGTTGCGCCGGCGTTCCTTCAGGCGCGGAAACATCTGGTAGGCTTCCTCAAGCGCTGCCTTGGGCCGATCCTTGAGGCCGACGAAGAGGTTTTCCTCCACCGTCAGAGTCGGGAAGATGCAGCGCGCCTGCGGCACGTAGCCTAGCCCTTTGAGAGCGCGTGAAGCGCTTGGCGCGGTGGTAATGTCGGCGTCGCCGAGGCGGACGCTACCCTCATAACGTTTTGTCTGGCCGGCGAGTGAGGCAAGCAGCGTCGTCTTTCCCATGCCGTTTCGACCAAGCACAGCGAGCCGCTCGCCTGCAGTCACCAAGAAGGATATGCCCTCCAGAACCCTGGTCGGCCCGTATCCCGCGGAAAGGTTCTCAACTTCAAGCGACGTGGCTGGCATTGGCATAATTTCCGAGATAGGCCTCGCGAACGCGGGCATCTTTGGTGACATCGGCTGGCAGGCCGTCGAAGATCACGGTGCCGGCGGCCAGCACAATCACCCGCTTGGCGAACCGGAAGACGAGATCCATGTCGTGCTCGATCATCAGCACGGCCAAGTCCTGCGGCAGATCGGCGAGCGCCTGCTCGATTAAGCCCGTATCACTTTGCGGCACGCCGGCTGCAGGCTCATCGAGCAGCAAAACCTTCGGCTTCAGCGCCAAGGCAACCGCGATTTCCAGAAGCCGCTGCTGGCCGTAGGCGATTTCGCGCACTTTGCGATGGGCTAGCTCCGCCAGGCCGAGTTTTTCCAGCAGTTCGGAGACTTCCGACATCACCTCTCTCATGTTGAGGAAGCAGCCGAACAGGCGACCGGCGCGGCCATCTCTCTGCAGGACCGCAAGCCCCACATGCTCGGCCGGCGTCATGTCCTGGAAGAGCCGCGTGACCTGGAACGAACGGACAAGACCGCGACGCACCCGGCCAATTGCATGGCACCTGGTAACGGCCTCTCCACCGAGGCGAACCTCGCCGGAACTCGGCGGCAGGTTGCCGGTCACGAGGTTGACGAAGGTTGTTTTGCCGGCGCCGTTCGGCCCAATCAGGGCGACCCGGTCGCCCGGCTCCATGGAAAGCGACACGTCGTTGGTAACGACAAGACCGCCGAACGACCGCTTGAGATTGGCAACTTCGAAAACGGCGCTCATCGGTTCACCTCCCCGCGGCGGGTAAAGTACGCGGCTGCGGTTCCGTAGATGCCCTTCGGAGCAAACAGCACGACCGAGATCAGGAGCGCGCCGACCATGGTGAGCCAATGGAAGGGGTTGGCAGCCGATACATAGTCTTCGAACAGCATGAAGATCAGCGTGCCAGCAAGCGCACCGAACAGGGATCCCGTCCCGCCTAGCACCAGCATGACCAGGGCCTCGGCCGATTGGGTAAAGGATAGCGCATCGAGCGCGACAACCTGCGTCGAGATCGCACTGAGTGCGCCCCCTGTGCCCGCAACTGCACCTGATATCACATACATTTTGGCAAGTGCTGCATTCGGCGAGGCGCCCATGGCACGAATGCGCAAGGGGTCTTCTTTGATGCCGCGACACAACATGCCGAACGGAGAGCGGACCACAAGGCGCAGAAGGACGAAGGCGATCAGCAGCAGTGCGACGCCGAAGAAGTAAGCGGTATGGCCAAAAAGGTCGAACTCATACACGCCGAAAACGGGATCCGGCATTATACCTGAAAGGCCGTCGCTGCCGCCCGTCCAGGAGGATGTCTTGTTGGCAAGTTCGTGAAACAGGTAGATCAGCGCGATCGACAACACGAGCTGTGGCAAACCATGGGCACGCAACATGATAACAGCACAGAGAAGACCCGCAACGGCGCCGGCTACGATGCCGCCGAGCGTCATCAACAGCGGGTCGTTGATGCCATAGTGCGCTGAAAGAATGCCAGCGGCATAGGCACCGGAACCGAAGAGCGCGGCATGGCCGAGCGTCGCAACGCCGCAATACCCTGTCACTAGATCGAGCGCGAGAACAAGCAAGGCGACTGAAAGAATACGGGTCAGCAGCGCGAGATTGTCTGGGAAAAGGATGTAACCCGCCGCGGCAAACACGGCGATCACCGCAACGCCCATTAGATCGCGCCTGAAGGAGCCGCCCCGCGGCCGGCCGAGTGTGGTCGGATTATTCACGGTCAATGTCATGTTACCCAGTTCGCCTCACTTCATGCGTCCAGCAAGACCGCGTGGAAATATGCAGATGATTGCGATCACCGCGAGATAAAAGAAGAACTCGCCGAATTCCGGCATTAGGTAGCGCCCCGTTGTGTCGATTGCCCCGAGCAGGAGGCAGGCAATCATCGCGCCAGGTATAGACCCCGCCCCTCCAACCGAGACGACGACAAGGAAAGTGACCATATAGCGGAGCGCGTAATATGGCTCGACCGGCAGCAGCTCGGCACCCACCACGCCACCGAAGGCGGCAAGCCCGACGGCAACCGCAAAGCTGATCGCATAAACGATTTCGGTCCGCACGCCGAGTGCCGCTGCCATGGCGGCATTGTCCACCGAAGCGCGCAGCTTCACGCCGAAACTGGTCTTCTCGATCGCGAACCAAAGGCCAAGCGCGACTGCTAGGCCACAGATGATGGCAAACAATCGGTGGATGGAAATCGTGCGAAAGCCGAGATCTACCGATCCCCGTAGCGGCTCGGCAAGCGGAATCGTCTTCAGCGTGGGCCCCATCGCATAATTTGCTATACCGATGATGCAGAAGGTGATGCCGATGGTCATCAACACCTGAGTCAGTTCTGGCTGGCCATAAATGCGGCGATAAAGAAGCCGCTCGATCGGGATGGCGATGATGATGGTGATGAAGACGGCAGCGATCACCGCGACGGCATAATCAAGTCCCAGATCGCGCGCCACGTAAGAGGCGATGTAGCCGCCGATCATCGCGAAGGCGCCATGCGCCAGATTGACGACGCGCATCAGGCCCATGGTGACCGAAAGACCGATCGATATGACGAACAGCACCATGCCATAGGCAAGCGCGTCGATGGCAATACTCAACACTGTCTGCATCAAAATGTCCTGTCCGGAGACGGCGGGCCACGGTAAGCCCGCCGAGGTTCGGAATTCTTTCGTACCTCTACTTCGCCGCGGCGAGCCCCGGATCGCCCTGCTTCTCAAAGGTCTGGGTTTCCTTGTTGATGTAGGTCCCGTCGCTGCCTTTGACGACTTCGCGCAAATAGATGTTCTGCGTGATGTGACGACTTTCCGGATCGATGGAAACCGGGCCGCGCGGGCTCGCCCAGGAGAGGCCCTTTACCGCTTCCACCGCCTTCTCGGCATCCTGTTTACCGCCCGTCGCCTCGATCATCTTATAGATCACATGCATGCCGTCATAAGCGCCGACGGCCGGGAAGGATAGTTCCGCCTTGTTGCCGATCGCCCTGGCCGCTGCATCGACGAACGTCTTGTTTTCCGGAGAATCGTGCGAGACGGCGTAGTGGAACGTCGTCTGAATACCGAGCGCCGCATCACCAAGCGCGGGCAAATCCGATTCCTGCGTCAGGTCGCCGGGCGCGAAAAACTTAATACCGGCCATCTTCAGGCCGTTGTCGTGGTAGGCCTTGACGAAGCCGAGCGTCGTCGGACCGGACGGCAGGAATGCGAAAACCCCCTGGGCACCGGAATCCTTGATGCGCTGCATGATCGGGCTGAAGTCGTTAGTCGCCAGTGGTAGGCGAATCGACTCGACCACTTCGCCACCAGCCTTTGCGAAGCCTGTCTTGAAGGCATTTTCCGCATCGATGCCCGGACCATAGTCGCTGACCACCGAGATCACCTTCTTCACGCCGGCATCGAACGCTACCTTCGCGATCGGCGTGGAAGTCTGCCAGGTGGTGAACGAGGTACGCACGACAAGCGGACTGGTTTTCATGATCGCCGAGGTGGCCGCGTTCATGATGACCATCGGCACGTTGCCCTGTTTCAGGATCGGCGTAACAGCCATCGCGTCGGGGGTGAAGTAGAAGCCGGCGAGATATTTGACCTTTTCCTTTACGATCAGTTCCTGGCCGAGCGCCTTGGATTGCGCCGGATCGGCGGCCGGGATGTCTCGGTAGATGATCTCGATGGTGTCGCTGCCTACCTTGTTGCCGTTGAGCGCCATATAGGCGTCGATGCCGGCCTTGAAGTTCTTGCCCTGCAGTGCGAACGGACCTGAGAACGGGCCGACGACGCCGACCTTGATGACGTCGGCATAAGCCGTGCTGCTCAAGGCCAAAGCGGCAAATGCGCAGAGAATGGTCTTGTTCATGTTTATTCCTCCCTTTCAAGCGGTACGGGTGTTTTTAGCCCGTGCACCGGTTTCAAATTCAAAGCGCCATGCTTCCGCCGATGTATTTATCTCCATGAAGCCAACTCGGGGAACTCAGAACGGCAAGCCCACGTAGTTCTCCGCAAGCGCCGTGGAAGCGGCCAGCGAATGAGTGAGATAATCAAGCTCGGCCTCCTGAATCTTCTGATCGAAGTCGCCCGTGTCGGGAAAGCGATGCATCATCGTCGTCATCCACCAGGAGAAGCGAACGGCCTTCCACACACGGGCAAGCGCCCTTTCCGAATAGACATCAAGACCGGTTTCGGAGCGGTCGTGATAGTACTCCCGCAGCCCACTGAACAGGTAATGCACGTCACTCGCGGCGAGGTTCAGCCCCTTGGCCCCTGTCGGCGGCACGATATGCGCTGCGTCTCCGACAAGAAACATGCGGCCGAAGCGCATTGGTTCGGCCACGAAGGAGCGCAGCGGCGCTATCGATTTCTCGAAGGACGGTGCAGTGATCAGCGCCTCGGCGTGGTGCGCAGGCAAGCGGCGGCGGAGTTCGTCCCAGAAGCGCTGGTCGCTCCAGTCCTCGATCTTCTCGTCAAGCGCACATTGAATGTAGTAGCGGCTGCGCGTCATCGACCGCATCGAACATAGGGCGAAACCGCGCGGATGGTTGGCATAGATCAACTCGTGACTGACGGGCGCAACTTCAGCCAGGATGCCGAGCCAGCCGAACGGATAGACCTTTTCGAAGATGCGGATCGCATTGTCCGGCACCGCCTTGCGGCTCGCGCCATGAAAACCGTCGCAACCGGCGATGAAATCGCAGTCGATGCGTTGGGTCCTGCCGTTTTTTTCGTAGGTGACATAAGGCGCGGCGCCACCAAAGTCGTGCGGCTGCACGTTGCCCGCCTCATAAACGGTCACGGCGCCGCTCCTCTCGCGTCCGTCCATCAGGTCGCGCGTCAACTCGGTCTGGCCGTAAACCATGACGCGCTTGCCGCCGGTCAGGCCGTAGAGATCTATGCGGTGGTCGCGCCCATCGAAGGCAAGCGAGAACCCGTCATGCGGCAGGCCTTCGGCATGCATGCGGCTACCCGAATTCGCCTGGTCGAGAAGCGCGACCGTG
This sequence comes from Neorhizobium sp. S3-V5DH, assembly GCF_004343065.1. NCBI lineage: Bacteria > Pseudomonadati > Pseudomonadota > Alphaproteobacteria > Hyphomicrobiales > Rhizobiaceae > Neorhizobium > Neorhizobium sp. S3-V5DH. Next base: position 298,652 of record NZ_SMCL01000005.1, on the reverse strand, counting down.
CTTTCCTCGAGCACACCGGCACGTACGCGCCCAAGGATGTAGTCCTTGCTGACCCGGTCGAGAATGATGTTGTCTATGCCCGCTCCGGTCAGAAGCTCGCCAAGCAAGAGACCTGATGGTCCCGAACCGATAATGGCCACCTGCGTCCTCAAGCGCATCCTCCCATGCGTTTTTGCCTTTTGACAAATTCTGCTCGGCTTCCGCGTCGGCAGCAATGGACTTTCAAGCCGAAAACTTGCACAAAATGAACATTGCCGGCGGAGGTAACGAATGAACAGGCAAATCCCGACCTACCAGCTTTACGGCGAAGAAAGCGGTAAGGATCCGGACTTCTGGGTGCATTGCGAAACGATCAGATCCCGAAGCAGCCGGCATCAATGGGAAATCCGGTTGCATCGGCACGAGTCTTTCTTTCAGATATTGTACATCGAGGCGGGATCGGGCGATGCCATCTTCGGCCGCAAAAGCTTTCCCATTCATCCGCCGTCGATCATTACCGTTCCGCCAGGTCTGAACCACGGTTTCCGGTTCTCCCGCGACATCGAGGGGCTGGTGATCACCATCCTTGCCTCTCACCTGAGCCATGCTCCCGGCGAGCGCGGCCGCTATGGCGAATGGCTGGCATCGCCGCATCTGACGACGCTCGATCCACGGGATCTCGATGCAGCTTACCTGATGCAGACGCTAAAACGGATCGGTGCGGAATTCGAACACCGCGCTAGCGGCCGCAATGAGCTCATGTCGTCCTACATAACGCTTTCCCTCAGGCTGACCGCCCGGATTTCCCATAAGGACAATGCGAGCCAACTTCCTGCAGAAGAAGGCGAAAAGCGCATGGAGCTGTTGAGCAGTCTCATTCATCAGCATTTCCGCTCGCACAAGCCGGCGTCTTTTTATGCCGGCGAACTCGGCATATCTCTCACGCATCTCAATCGTGTCGTGCGTTCGGCGACGGGATCCACGGTCCATGATTTGATCAGCGCGAAACTGCTCGAGGAATCAAAGCGCGAACTCGTCTTTTCTCTCGCTTCAGTCCAGGAAATCGCCCTCCGTCTCGGTTTTAACGACCCGGCTTACTTTTCGCGGTTCTTCTTCAGGCAAACCGGCGAGACACCGCGCGCCTGGCGCATGAAGGAGAAGACGCTGCTCGATGGACGGTAACAGGAGACGGCGGCCTGGGGTTGATGCCGCCGTCCGATTGCTCAGGCGACGTCCGGCAGGCCACCGATCAGCTTGTCGAGCGTGATTGGATAATGTCTAACTCTGATGCCTGTGGCGTTGTAGATGGCGTTGGCGATCGCGGCGGAGACCCCACAAAGTCCGAGTTCGCCGACGCCTTTTGCTTTCATTGGTGATGACATCGGGTCGGTCTCGTCCATGAAGATCACCTCCTGGTGAGGGATATCTGCATGAACGGGGACCTCGTAGCCGGCAAGGTCGTGGTTGACGAAGAAACCGGATCGCGTATCCACCGCAAGCTCCTCGGACAAGGCCCCGCCGACGCCCATGGTCATAGCGCCGATAACTTGGCTGCGTGCTGTGATCGGGTTGAGGATGCGCCCCGCGGCACACACCGCCAGCATGCGGCGGATGCGGCTCTCGCCCGTTGCGACGTCGACGCCTACTTCCACGAAATGCGCTCCGAAGGTCGATTGCTGATGCGTCTTGGAAAGGTCTCCCCACTGAATTGTGTCTTCGCCCACAAGACCGTCCGATCCCGCCGCCTCGGCGAGCCGCACCGCGCGGTTGCCCGACCGGACCTCGCCGTTTTCGAAGACGACATCGTCGGAGTTAAAGCCGAGTTTCTGGGCGATGGCCTCGCGGAGCTTGACGCAGGCGGCATAGACACCGGCAGTGGAGCAATTGCCGCCAAACTGTCCGCCAGAGCCCGCAGACACAGGAAAGCGGGAATCGCCGAGATGGACCGCAACCTTTTCTATGGGCAGCCCCAGCATCTCGGCCGCAGTCTGGGCAATGATCGTATAGCTGCCGGTTCCAATATCGGTCATATCGGTTTCGACGGTCACGATGCCTTCGCGATCGAGCCGCACCCGGGCGCCGGATGGAATGAGCAGGTTGTTGCGAAAGGCTGCCGCAACTCCCAATCCGATCAGCCAGTTGCCATCCCGCCTCGCCCCCGGGCGCCCACGCTGCCTCCAGCCGAAACGTTCCGCACCGACCTCAAGACAGCCGATTAGGTTGCGATGGGAAAATGGACGTTCGGGATTTTCCGGGTCGACCTGCGTGTCGTTGAGGATACGGAACTGCACGGGATCCATGTCGAGCTTTTCAGCGATCTCGTCGATGGCAATTTCAAGCGCCATCAGACCGGGCGCCTCGCCCGGAGCGCGCATGGCGTTGCCCTCCGCAAGATCGAGCGTGGCCAGCCGCATCGCCGTCATGCGGTGCGCTCCGGCATAGAGCAGACGGGTCTGGTTGACGGCGGTCTCCAGGCCACCGCCGGGAAGATCGCCCGACCAGCTCTCGTGCGCAATCGCGGCAATCCTGCCGTCCCGGCCGGCACCGATGCGAATGCGCTGGATCGTGGCCGGGCGATGGGTCGTGTTGTTTGCCATCAGCGGTCGCGGGAGAGCGACCTTGACCGGCCGCCCCGCAGCCTTTGCCCCGAACGCAGCGAGCACTGCATCCGCCCTCAGAAACAGCTTTCCGCCAAAACCGCCGCCGATGAACGGTGACATGAGATGGAGCTTTTCCTTGTCGATCCCAAGTGTCGTCGCCAGGTCGGAGCGCCACCAGTCGATCATCTGGCTTGATGTCCAGACGGTCAGCTTGTCGCCGTTCCAGGCCGCGATGGACGCATGCGGCTCCATCATGCAATGCGACTGATCAGGTGTCGTGTAGGTTTCATCCAAGGTCACAGGGGCGGAGGCGAATGCCGCATCGAAGTCTCCGACTGCCGTATCCGGTGGGGCCTCGCCTGGTTTGGCTGCCGGCTCAACCGCCGAAACCTTCGCCTTTTCCAGGTCGAAGGCGCCCTTCTCCACGACATAGTCGACCCTTACCAATGCGGCGGCGGCGCGCGCCTGCTCGAAGGTCTGCGCAACGACGACCGCAATCGCTTGATGATAATGCTGGACCCTGTCGCCGCCAAAGAGTTTGGCAGTGTTGAACTGGCCTTTCTTCAATTCGCCGACGTCGAGCGTCGTCACAACGGCAAGCACGCCGGGCGCCTTCTTTGCGGCGGACACGTCGATAGACTTGATCCGCCCCTTGGCGATGGCAGCGCCGACGGGATAGCCGTAAGCATACGGCGTGTTCGGATCATGCCATTCATAGGCGTACATGGCCCGGCCGGTGGTCTTGAGCTGGCCGTCGATGCGATGGATCGGCCGGCCGACAACCTTGAGCTGGTCGATCGGATTGGTGGCTGCTGGTGTATCGAACTGCATGGCTCATCCTCTGGCTTCGGCAATGACCGCGCCGAGCGTGCGCTCAACCAGGTCCAGCTTGAAACGGTTGTGGTCTGTAGGTCGGGCGTCCGAAAGAAGGACGCCAGCGGCAGCACGGGCACCTTTCGGCAGCTCGGCTTCGGCCGCCTCGACCCGCCAGGGTTTGTGGGCCACACCTCCGACCGCGACACGTCCGGTTCCGTCAGGTTGGATAACAGCGCCTACGGAAACGAGAGCGAAGGCGTAGGAGGCCCGGTCGCGGACTTTGCGATAGAGTTGTCGCCCCCCGATTGGCGGCGGCAGCACGACGGCGGTAATAATCTCTCCGCGTTCGAGAACCGTCTCGATGTGCGGGGTATCGCCCGGCAGGCGGTGGAAGTCGGCGATCGGGATGGCGCGGCGGCTGCCGTCTGCTTTTACGGTTTCCACGACGGCATCCAGCGCCCGCATCGCAATGGCCATGTCGCTCGGATTGGTCGCGATGCAGGCCTCGCTCGTGCCGATGACCGCATGCTGACGGGTGAAGCCGCCGATTGCGGAGCAGCCGCTGCCGGGCTGACGCTTGTTGCACGGCTGATTGGTGTCATAAAAGTAGGGACAACGCGTGCGCTGCAGGAGATTGCCGGCCGTGCTGGCCTTGTTGCGGAGCTGCCCGGAGGCACCGGCCAGGAGCGCGCGGGACAGAAGGCCGTAGTCGCGCCGGACGATGCCATGGCCGGCCAGATCCGTATTGCGGACAAGAGCTCCGATGCGCAGCCCTCCTTCCGGCGTGGGTTCGATCTGGTCCAGGCCCAGGCCGTTCACGTCGATCAGATGCGTGGGCGTCTCGATTTCGAGCTTCATGAGGTCGAGCAGGTTTGTGCCGCCGGCAATGAACTTTGCGTCGGGGTTGGAGGCGGCCGCCTTGGCCGCTGCCTCGACGGAGGAGGCGCGTTCGTAGGTGAAGGCTCTCATGCTTTTGTCCCCGCGACTTCCGTGATGGCGTCAACGATGTTGGAATAGGCGCCGCAACGACAGATGTTGCCGCTCATCCGCTCGCGGATCTCCGCAGGCGTGAGCTGTACCTGTGTCGTAAGGTCGCCGGTAACGTGACTCGGGATGTTCGCCTTGATCTCCTCGAGCACCGCCACCGAGGAACAAATTTGCCCCGGCGTGCAATAGCCGCACTGGAAGCTGTCGTGCTTCACGAAGGCCGCCTGCATGGGATGAAGATTTCCAGGCTCTCCGAGGCCTTCTATCGTCGTGATCTGCTCGCCCTCGTGCATCACCGCCAATGTCAGGCACGAATTGATGCGGCGACCGGCTACCAAGACGGTGCAGGCGCCGCACTGGCCATGGTCACAGCCCTTTTTGGTTCCCGTGAGATGCAAGTGCTCGCGCAGCACGTCGAGCAGCGTGACTCTGTTGTCGACGTCAAGATCACGTATCTCGCCGTTGATCGTGAAGGATATTTTGGTCGTGTAGGTCATCGCGTTTCCTGGTGACTGTGCCGCCGCCTCCGCGGCGACTCCGCTGACCGCGACGGTGGCGGCCGACGAGATAAGTAAATCTCGGCGGGAGATTTCAAGTTGGGTGAGGCTTTGCATGTCCAGCTCCATTTCGATGGTGAGGATCATGAGGGCTCGAAGGCCCGCAGAATTGCTTGAGCATCGACGCCGTTGGGAAAGTAGAGGACGAGAATGGAGGGATTAGGGGCGCGTTATCGCTTGCGGCTATCGATTTGACCCATAAATGTAGGGGCGAGCGAGCACTCGCCGGATCAATTCTCTTCGCTTCAGGCCTGATTCATGGACAACGGCTATAGACCCCTATGTCGTCATATGACTATCGGTTCAGGCCGCGGATAGCAGAGGCCTGACCGCAGGCAGAAAAATACAACCTGGCCTCGACACGCGCCCGTAACTCATATTATGTCTTATAATGTTGATCCGTCAGGGAGAGCCTCAACGTGTATCTCGGAACACAAGTCGCAGCGCGGGATGACGACGACTACAGAGTATGGGCGCAGCTTGGTGTGAACCATATTTCCGCCGATCCGCCGGGGCCGCCTTCGAGCTGGATACTTGACGATCTCGAACGCCATCGTGATCACGTGGAAAGCTTCGGGCTTGTCCTCGATATGATCCAGCTTCCCCTGCCCTCGCAGCCGATCGAGAAGGCTACCTATCCCGATATTCTACTTGCCGGCCCTGACCGCGACCGCCAGATCGATGCGGTTTGCCGCATGATTGAGAACTGCGCCAAGGCGGGAATTCCTGCCGTCAAATATAACCTCAATCTGATCGGTATTCCGCGTACCGAACTGGAGCGGGGCCGCGGTGGTTCGTTGAACGAAGCGTTCCGCTGGGACAAAACCGACCAGCAAGCCGCGCCCGGCCTCGCCGGCCTGCTCCCGGAAGACGAAAACTGGGAGCGCATCGACTATTTCCTGGAGCGCGTCGTGCCTGTGGCGGAGAGCAATCGCGTCCGCCTGGCCTGCCATCCGCACGATCCCTATACGCCACCGGGCTATAGGGGCGTTACCCGGGTGCTAGGCACCGTTGAAGGCCTCAAGAAGTTCGTCCTGATGCGCGAAAGCCCCTATCACGGATTGAATTTCTGCCAGGGTTCGATCGGCGAGATGCTCGACAATCCGCGCGAGGAGATAGACGATATCATCCGATGGTTTGGAAGCCGCGGCAAAATCTTCAACCTGCATTTCCGAAATATCCGCGGCGGCAAGCTGTCGTTCATGGAAACCTTCCCGGAAGAAGGCGACATGGACATGGTCCGCTCCTTGAAGGTGTATCAGGAGGTGGGATACCGGTATATGGTTATGCCCGACCATGTGCCACGCATCGACGGCCGCGATCCGACCGGGGTAGCCTTCGCCTTTTGTTACGGCTACATCGCCGCATTGCTCGAAGCGTTTGGAGCGGACACGACGAAGATCGCCTGACCGGCGCCCCCCCGACTATTTCCTCGGCATGCCCTCGGGCCGCATCTGTTTTTTGAGCGCTGCGATGCGGAAGATTGCGTTTGGGGCGCCGTAGCCTTTGTAGCCGCGCCGTTCGACGATCTCGAAGAAGAAGCCCTCGCCATAGGTCGTGCTGTAGAGCTGGAAATATTCGCCGTTGTCGTCGCGGTCGTAGAGGATGTTGTCGGCCTTCAGCCTTTCGGTGAGCGCCGGGTCGAGCCCGAAGCGGGCCTCCACGTCGCCGTAATAGTTGGGCGAGATGGCAAGCGGCCGAAAGCCGTTCTGCTTGAGTGCCTCGGCGGTTTTGAAGATGTCGCCGGTCGCAAAGGCCAGATGCTGGATGCCGGAGCCGAATGTCTCGGCGATGAAATGGCCGGCGAGCGTGCGGCGGTTTTCCGCCCCGTTCAGGGTGATCCTCAGCGTGCCGGAGGCGTTTTCCACCACCTGGCTGCGCACCACGCCGGCCGGATCGATGATGTCGACCATCGGCGTCTTCTGCATCTCGAAGATCGCCGTGTAGAACAGAAGCCAGGTCGGCATTTCCTCATAAGCGACCGTCTGGGCGATGTGGTCGACATGGGTAAGATGCGCCGGCACCACGGCCTCAGCCTCTGGCTCTGTCCCGTCCCCTGTTCTTGTCCCGGCCCCTGCCCCGGCCTCGTCGCCGACGGGGATAAAGTCGATCTCGGAAAAGCCGCCGGCTTCGCCTCTGTCGTCGAGCAGGTAGATCAGCCCGCCGCCGACGCCGCGGATCGCCGGGATCTCCACCTCGCCGGGGCCGACCGCCTGGATGAACGGTTCGGCACCCAGCGCCACGGCACGCGCAAGTGCTGCCTGCGCATCGTCGACGACAAGCGCCGTCGCATAGGCCGAGGTGCCGTGCACCGCAAACGAGGCGCTGGCAAAACCCCTGTCCTCGGTATTGACGAGAAGCCGGATGCCGCCCTGCTGAAACAGCGCGACCTTCTTCGTCCTGTGGATGCCGGTCTTTCGAAAGCCGAGCGTCTTCAGGATTGCCACGAGATCGGCGGCATCCTTCTCGTCGGCGGAAAATTCCACGAAACCGACGCTCCTGACCTTTGCCCGGTCCGGCATCGCCGGCACCGAAAGGCTTGCCGCACCGGGGCTGCTGCGGCGCACCCGGTCGCCGAGATAGATCAGCGAGCGGTAGCCGTCGGCGGCAATCGCCCGGGCCTGTCCGCCGCGGAACTGGTCGTTGAAGATCTCCAGCGAGAAATAGCCGTCATAACCGGTTTCGGCGACGGCGGCGGTAAACTCCCTCACCGGAAGATCGCCCTCGCCCGGCATGTTGCGGAAATGCCTCGACCAGTAGAGCAGGTCCATGTCGATCAGCGGCGCATCGGCGAGCTGCACGATGAAGATCTTGTCCTTCGGGATCGAGCGGATCGAATTGATGTCGATCTTCTTCGACAGGGTGTGGAAACTGTCGAGGATGAGGCCGATATTTGGATGATCGGCGCGCCGGACGATCTCCCAGGCGTCGCGGTGGTCGCTGATATGCCGGCCCCAGGCGAGCGCCTCGTAGCCGACCTTCAGGCCGCGGGCGGCCGCCCGCTCGCCGAGCTCATGGAAATCGGCTGCCGCCCGCTCGATGCCGCCAAGCGACACCGGCGAGACATTCGAGCAGACCAAGAGAAGATCGGTGCCGAGCTCCTGCATGACGTCGAACTTGCGCTCGGCCCGGTCGAAGGTGCGCCCCCGCAACGGTTCCGGCATGCCCTCGAAATCGCGGAACGGCTGGAACAGGGTGATCTCAAGCCCGAAATCGCGCACCATCTTCCCGACATCCGCAGGCGACCCGTCAAAGGCCAGAAAGTCGTTCTCGAAGATCTCAACCCCGTCAAACCCGGCTCTCGCAATCGCCTCAAGCTTTTCCGGCAACTCACCGCTGATCGATACCGTCGCTATCGAGGTCTTCATTCGATGCACCTCCCTTTGCGCGTTCAGGCCGACGATAGCGACGTCTAAGGTCAAACCGCGTGCTCCGCCTCGACATGGCCGCCGAGGAAAAGCTGACCGACACGCGGATCGGCAAGCAGGTTCGAAGCCGTGTCGTGCATTCGCGTCTGGCCAAGCTCGAGGACAAGCCCGTCGTCCGACATGGCAAGAGCGGCCTTGGCGTTTTGCTCCACCATCAGGATGGTGACCCCCTGGTCGCGCAGCCGGATCAGCGTCTGGAACACTTCCTGGACAAGGTTCGGCGACAGCCCGATCGAAGGTTCGTCGATCAGGATCAGCTTCGGATCGAGAAGCAGCGCACGCGCCACTTCGAGCTGCTTCTGCTGCCCGCCCGACAGTTCGATCGCCTTGCGGTTCCTGAATTGGCGCAACATCGGGAACTGGTCCATCACCGTTTCGATGCGCTCGCGCACCTTCGCCTGATCCGGGGCGGTAATGCCGCCAAGTTCCAGATTATGGTAGACGGACAGTTGCGGCACGACGTTGCGGCCTTGCGGGACATAGGTGACGCCCTGCGAGATCATCTGCCTCGGCGTCTGGCGCGTCACATCCTTGCCGTCCAGAAGAATCTGGCCGGAATGAATGTTGAGCAAACCGAAGATCGCCTTGAAAACCGTCGACTTTCCGGCTCCGTTCGGTCCGATCACCGTGGTGATGGAGGCCTTCGGTATGGAGAAAGACACGCCGTTGAGGATGGTTATCTTGCCGTAGCCACCATAGACATTTTTGAGCTCGAGCATCTTCAACCTCCGAGATAGGCGTCAATGACGGACTGGTTCGCCCTGATTTCCTCGGGCTTGCCTTCCGCGATGATGCCGCCTTCCGCCAATACGATGATGCGGGTGCACAGGCTCATGACGAACTCCATATTGTGCTCGATAACGACAAAGGTCGTACCGTGCTCGGCATTGTAGGCGGTAAGACGCTCCTTCAGATTGGCGAGCATCGTCAGGTTGACGCCGCCTGCGGGTTCATCAAGCAGCACGAGGCTCGGTCCGGCCATGAAGGCCATGGCCGCATCCACCAGTTTCTGCTGACCGTAGGAAAGTGAGCCGGCCAGGGTGTCGCGCAGATGCGTCAGGCGGAAGAAGGATATCAGCCGTTCCGCCTCGTTCGTCAGTCCGGCGTCGCCCGGACCGAAGAGCCGCGACAGCATGGTGCCGTGATGCTCCTGGCCTGCCAGGATGATGTTGTCCAGCACCGTCATCTTCGGGAAGACGGAGAGCTGCTGGAAGGTGCGGCCGACGCCGAGCCTGTTGAGGTCCGAGGCACGCATGCCCGAGACATTCTGGCCGTTGACCTCGACTTCTCCCGCCTCCGGCCGCAGCTGGCCGAGAATGCAGTTGAAGAGTGTCGACTTGCCGGAGCCGTTAGGGCCGATCAGCCCCAGAATTTCGCCCTTGCGGACGTCGAACGAGACCCCGCGGACGGCGCGGATGCCGCCGAAGCTTTTCTCGATATTGCGGACGGAAAGAACAGGTACGCTCATTTCAGGCGCGCTCCTTCGCTCATATCGGCACGGACCTGCTGTCGCGGCCAGAACCTCTCGCGGATACGCCCCCATACGCCGATCAGGCCCGTCGGCACGAAGACCAGCATCACGATCACCAGGGCGGAATAGATGATCAAGTAGTAACCCTCGGTGAACCGCAGGATTTCGGGCAGCAGGATGACGACGCCGGCGCCGAGGAAGGGGCCGAAGAAATAGCCGGCACCGCCAACCACGACCATCAGCAGGATGCGCAGCGAATGGGCGAGCCCGAAGGATCCCGGCTCGATGAACTGCACGAGCGGCGTGATCAGCGCGCCGGCCAGCCCACCATAGACCGAGCCGATGGCGAAGGCGAGGAGCGTGATGCGGCGCGTATCGACGCCGAGACTTTCCGCCCGGATGGGATTTTCACGCAACGCCTTGAAAGCACGACCCCAGGGGGAGCGGACGATGCCCCACATAGCAAGAGCTGCAAGCACGGTTATTCCCAAGGTGAAGTAGTAGAAGTGCAACTGCTTCATGGTCTTGAAGAGGCCGAAGTCCGGCCTTGGCATTCCGACGAGGCCGTAGCTACCCCCCGTCAGCCAGTCTTCGTTGCGCAACACCAGGAAGACCAGCGTATTGAATGCCAAGGTTACGAAGGCGAGGAAATGGCCCTTCACCCGAAGCGCGGGGTAACCCAGGAGAAGCCCGACCACGAAGCAGGCTGTCAGTCCGAGCGGCATGGCGAGCATCCAGTGCCAGCCCGAAAGCGTCAGCAGCGCGGTCGTGTACGCGCCGATTGCCATGAACGAAGCCTGCGCCAGGGAGATCTGCCCCGCATAGCCGAGCGTCAGATTGAGCCCCATCGCGGCAATCGCAAAGATCAGCCACGATGTCAGCACGTAGACGATGTAGTTGCCCTGCCCCAGCGGCGCGAGAACGGCGAGAGCCAGAAGCGCGAGGAGAGAGATCTTTCGGATATGAGTGTTCATTAGACGGTCCTCCCCTCCGAGGTTCCCAGGATGCCCTGCGGCCTGACGAGGATGATGACGATCAGGAGAACCAGAGGCAGCGCGGCGCGGTATTGCGCGGTGACATAGGCCGCGGTGAGATTGTCCAGAACGCCGATGAGCAGGCCGCCGGCGATCGCACCGCGGATCTGGTTGAAGCCGCCGACGATTGCGGCGATGAAGGCGATGAGGCCGAGCGTTTCGCCATTCGAGAACTTGGCAAGATAGACCGGCGTGATGAGGAACGAGGCGAGCGCGGCAAGCGCGGCGTTGATCAGGAAAGTGTAGAGGATCATTCGCTTGACGTTAACGCCGAGGATCTCGGCAACCGCCGGGTTCTGCGCCGTCGCCTGCATGCACCGTCCGGTGCGGGTGCGGTTGAGGAACAATGTCAGCAGCACGACGATCCCGAGCGAGATCACGAGGTTGAAGACGTCCTGGAGCGAAAGGACGGCGCCGAACACATTGACGGGCTCACCTGGAAACAGGGACGGGAAGGGTTGCGCCTCGGCCGAATAGAATTCCTTGACGCTTTCCTTGAGCAAGATGCCGAGCGCCATGGTCGCAATGATGAGGGTGATACCCCCATGCGGCAGGATCGGCTCGACGATCATCTTCTTGAACAGGATACCGAGCACGGCGATCGAAATCGCCAGGCCGAAAATAAGGGCAATCCATAACGGCATGCCGAAGACACTCATGCCGATGAGGACGAAGAAAGCCGGAAGCATCACAAATTCGCCCTGAGCGAAATTCACCGTCTGGGCAGCCTGCCAAACCAGCGTGAAACCGATTGCGACAAGCGCGTAGATCGAGCCGGTCGCGAGACCGGACAGCAAGACCTGCAAGAACTGGGACATTGGACGTCTCTTTCGACGATGGCCGCGGCAGCCAGGCCGCCGCGGCGAGACCGGAATTGTCAGTTGGCGGGAACGGTACCGATCACCACGGGCGCGCCGTTCTTGACCTGCACCATGAAGCTCGGGCGGGACATCTCGCCGCGATCGTCCCAGCAGGTGTCGAGCAGGATCTTCGGATGGTCCGCAGCCTTCAGGCAGAGGCCGTGCATCTTTTCTGCAAAGGCTTCGCCGTCGAGTTCCCCGACCATTTCGGTCACATATTTCGTCGTCCAGGCACCGACATAACCCTTGATGGCGTCGTGGGTCGGCCGACGTTTGAAGGTTGTTTCGAATTTCTTGGCAAAGGCGCCGATGCCCGGCACATCCGTGGCCGTCGCGGTCACGCCCACATGGGCAATCGCACCTTCCGCAGCGCCACCGGCCAGTTCGATGACCTTGGCTTCCGTAAGGGTGACTTCTCCAACGAGCGGCATGGCCAGCGATTGCTTCTTCGCTTCGATCAGGAAGCGGGCCGACTCTTCCTGGTTCATGTAGACGAAGACGGCATCGGGATTGGCCTGCTTCAGCTTCGCGATATCGGCTGCGTAGTCCGTCTGGGCCTGTTCGGAAGGAACGTCGGCAACCACTTCGATGCCGGCCTTCTTCATTTCTTCCACGAAGACGTTGCGGCCACCCTTGCCAAATTCATTGTTGACCCAGGCAACGGCGACCTTCTTGGCTTTCAGCGTGTCCTTGAAATAGGTCGTCAGCGCTGGGACGCCCTTCTGGGCCCCGGACGAGGTGCGGAAGACAAAGGGATTGCCCTTCTCGACGATGCCGGGCGCTTCCGAACCGACGAATTGCGGGATGCTGTTCTGCTGGGCGACGAGCATGTTGACCATGGTCGAACCGGAATAGATGGTTCCGAGGATGGCATATGCTCCGGCGTCGATCGCCTTCTGGACGAGTGCGCGCGAGACCTGAGGATCGGTTTGGGTGTCGTATTCGCTCAGCTCGATCTTTTTGCCGAGAATGCCGCCTTCGGCATTGATTTCTTCGACGGCGATCTTGATGCCGTCACGCCAGTTGGTTCCTGCCGGGGCGCCCGGGCCGGAAAGCTCGGCGACGGTGCCGATCTTCACGGTCTCCTGCGCCTGTGCCATGCCAGCCGTGGCAAGCAGAGCAGTGGAAATTGCGAGCAAGTGCTTGTGGTACATCGAAAGTCCTCCCCGTTGGTAAGTCGCGCCCAAAACTGCGGCTCCGTTTCCTACATGCGCCGCCTAGGCATGTGAATAAGTCTTTGAAGGCGAAAGTCGAAATCCTCCTCGTTGTCCTCCTCAGGTTTGATGACCAAGAAGAAAATCCGCCAGCGTCTCGGCCTGTGCGTCGAACATTCCTCCGCCCGTCATCGTGGCGCAGCCGCGCTGCATTGCCGCCGCGATCAACGGCGAGACTTCCGGTTTGGTGATAACGCAGGCCACGAATTGTGACGGTTGCAGCTTCGATACATCGACAGGCAGCGGATCGTCCGGTTTCATGCCCAAAGGCGTCGCATTGGCAACGAGGTCGTAACCGGTCGGATCGGCACTCCCCGCCATGACTTTTCCCGGAAACCTTTGCGCAAGCCTGCCGATTACGGTGTCGCGCCGTTCAGCGTCGATATCATGGATGGCAAGCAGAGATGCGCCGCGGTTCATGATTTCAAATGCAATGGCGGCACCTGCTCCGCCGCAGCCCAGCAGCAAAACCCGCTTGCCTGCCACGGCAAAGCCCTTCCGCTCGATGCCGTCGAGATAGCCAAGGCCATCGGTATTGTCTCCGTGCCAGCCCTGGTTCGTTCGGCGTGCGACATTGACCGCTTCCACGAAATGCGCCCGATTCGTCTTCGTGGCGCAAAGGGAAAAGGCCATCCGCTTGTGCGGGACCGTTATCAGCATCCCCGAGACATTATACACCGCGTCCAGCGTTTCGAAGACTTTCGGCAGGTTTGACGAAGACGTGTGAAACGGCACCACGATCGCATCTTCTCCACGCCGAAAAAATAGCTCGGTGATTTTCGCGGGTGACCGGACCTGGGCGATCGGATCGCCGAGGATCGGGAAAAGCCGCGTGCTGCTCGAGGGAAACATGCCCGTCATCTGCCGGATCCTTTTTCTGCCGGGCCGAAGCCGGGCAACCGCGCTGCGGAAGCCGAGGTCGGCGACAAGATCGCAGAGTCAAGATTGGCCACGCTGCGCATGTTCCTCCACCACGCTACCGTTCATCTCCCATGCTTACTTGTAGCGGATTTGCGCAGTTAGATCGCCTACCAATTTCGGCGTGATGCGTAACATCATGTTAACGTCCCGATGATCCGCGCCGCAACTTCCTGGTGGGGAGCTTTATGGAACTGACGCTGGTCATTTCCCGGCGCAAGGCATCGAGGAAATGCTCGGCATAGACGGAGAGCGGCAGGTCCTTTCGGTAGGCTATATAGGTATGAAAGATGCTGTCGGCGTCGATCTCCAGCCTTTTCAACCCGCGCACCACGCCATGGGCAACGGTAAACTCGTCTATGATTGCAATACCAAGACCCGCTGCCACAAGGCTGCAGACGGTCGTTCCGAAACGGGCCTTCACATTCATTTTGTAGTCGATGCCCGACCTGGTGAACATTGCCGCCATGATTGCGCCGTAGGGATCTTTTGGATTGATGCCGATCAGCGGATATTGGGACATCTCCTGCGGCGTGATTTTTTCCCGCATGGCCAGCGGGCTGGTTTCCGGGACGATGCACAGCAGCTTTCCGCTTGCCAGCAATTCGAACTCGATCAGCGGATGGTCGAAACGCGAGGAGATGGCAACCAATTCGCCGCGACCGAGCAGGAGATAGTCGATCGCTTCCTCGATCTTGACGATGTTCACGTCGAGGCCGAGGTCAGGATATCTATCCCGTACCTGAGCAATGGCGCGCGGCACCATGACGTTTGCGATACTCGGCACCGAAGCGATACAGAGCTCCTGGCTTTTGCCGCGGCCGAGATCGCCGAGGGCGGACTGGAGATCGTCGATCTTGCGATGCACCGTATCGAGAAGGTCGAAAATGTTACGAGCCTGCGGCGTCGGGACATAACGCCCTGCGCGCCTGTCGAAAAGCCGAACGCCGAGCGAGTCCTCGGAGTATTTCATCAGGCGGCTGATGCCGGGCGCCGATACATTGAGCAATCTTGCCGCTCCGGCAATGCTGCCGGTGACCATGATTGCCCGGATGACTTCGATCTGCCGCAGTGTCAGCATGAAAACCTCAAAGGATGCCCCTTTCCTCTCACGCAGCTAAGCGAAACGTATGCGTATGTTCCGTCGCTCGGCAGCCGAACGCCTGGTGATGCATGGCGGCTATTATTCCCACAAGATCGACCGTAAACCTATCATGTGAAATTGCGAAAGCCCCAGCTTTCACAGCAGACGATAGCGGGGGTGTGGCGCCTCCAACATCAAGGCTTGTGCCGCGGCATGTCAGAGGATGAGGGCGGATGCGGCGAGAAACGACCAGAATACCGGGATCAGGAGATGATTGCCCAGGCGCACAGGAGCGCCAGGGAAAGGAGAAGAGCGAGAAGATAAGGCACGACGGCGCGGAAGAGCGCCGAGGCGGGAACGCCGGTGACGCCGCTGACGACAAAGACCAGCATGCCGAGCGGCGGCGTCAGACCATGGATCATCAGGTTGACCACCAGGATAACGCCGAAGTGGATGGGATCTATGCCAGCGGCCACGGCTGTTGGCAAAAGGATCGGACCGAAAAGCAGGATTGCGGCGCCGATGTCGAGGACAAGGCCCACGACCAGAAGGATCAGGTTTGACAGAACGATGACTGCGAGCGCGCCGGCGCCGAGCGATGTCACGACATTCGAAATGAGCCCGGACACGTCGTCGACCGCGAGCAGAAAGGCGAAGGGCGCGGCCGTGCCGATCAGCAGCCCGATCGCAGCAGCCTCTATTGCAGCCTGACGGAATGCCAGGAAAAGCGGGCCGAAGCCGAGTTTCGACCAGACGGCAAGGATGAGCGTGTAGAACGCGGCAAGCGCCGCAGCTTCGGTCGTTGTGACGATACCGATGCGGATGCCAATCACCACG
The DNA here is from genome assembly GCF_004343065.1 of Neorhizobium sp. S3-V5DH. Taxonomy (NCBI): domain Bacteria; kingdom Pseudomonadati; phylum Pseudomonadota; class Alphaproteobacteria; order Hyphomicrobiales; family Rhizobiaceae; genus Neorhizobium; species Neorhizobium sp. S3-V5DH. The sequence goes on along the minus strand of NZ_SMCL01000005.1, from coordinate 282,867 downwards.
ATAATGCCCAGCCCGAAAGCCGGGATTGCGGAAATCGCCGCTTGTCGGCGTTGCGCGGCCGTTGCGCGCACCGGCGTCGACTGTTCGCGGACCGTCAGATGAATGGCGACGGCAAGGCATGCCGCCATGAGCCCGCCCGCAAAAAAACCGCCGACCAGCAGGGATCCGACGGAGAGGTTGGTTGCAGCAGCCAGGATCAGGAATGCGATTGACGGAGGAATGACATTGTCCAGAACCGAAGTCGCGGCGATGATCGCGCCAGCCCGGGCGGGCGGATAGCCGTGCCGGACGAGTTCGGGCTGGAAGGTCGAAGCTCCAAAGGCCGCATTCGCGACAGAGGAGCCGGAAGCACCGGAAAACAGCACGCTGGTCAGCAGCGTCGTCTGAGCCAGCCCCGCCCGGCGATGCCCTACCATTGACTGAGCAAAGCGAACGAGTTGGTTGGCGACGCCGGAAGCCGTCAGAAGACCGCCGACCAACAGGAAGAAAGGGATGGCCAGAAGCAGGAATTTCGACATGCCGGTGACCGTGGTCGAAACGATCGCCGGTTCGGGAAGACTGCCGCCAAAGGCGATCGCTGCATAAGCCGCCGCAAGAAAGGCATGGGCCAGCGGCGCGGATAGCACCAGACCAAGCCCCGCGACGAGGGCGAGAAACAGGCTCGGCGGCAACAAGGTATCGATGCCGATTTGGGGGACGCTGAAGTAGAGCAACACCCCCAGGACGAGCGACACGCACGCCCCGCCTCCCCTGCTCTCACCGATCCGCCGCAGAAGCAGGATGACCAGGATCAGGCCTCCGCCGATCCCGAGGAATCCGAAGCGGATCCATTCGGGAACGCCGAGCACTGGCGAGATCCCGCCGAGCATGCTCATGATCTGGCTGCCGCCGAAGAGAAGGATCAAGGCAGCCAGCACCGTGAATACGTCGCCCAGGACCTCGGCGATCGGGGAGAGGCGGTCGGGCAACAATCGCACGAAGACATCGAGCCGCATGGAAAGCGCGCTGCTGAGACTGAGAGGGGCGCCGAGCGAGATCAGCGCCACATGAAGCCAGATGCCGAGATCTTCCGCACCGATAAAGCCGGTACTGAAGAAGTAGCGCAGGCAGACGCTGACCAGCACGATGGCCAACAGGATCGCGAGAATGAACCCTGCCAGAGCGCCTAGCACCTGCTCGATCGACCTCAACAGCCGCTCGGAAGGACCACGAGCCCGTCCGACCCCCTTGTCAATGATCAAGAACCGGCTGATCGCCATTCTCTCCGACCTCTGCAACCGAACGCATTCGTGGCCGTCGAAGGGCGCGGTCGAACAGCGGCGGCGGCGTAAAAATGACGTGTCTGCGAGTTTTTTCGGAAAATGTCGAGACGCGGAAGACCTTTTCGCCGAAACGAATGGCTTCCTCAAGTGCCGGAATGCTCGAAAGAACCAAAATTCATGGACCTGGTGAAGACCGAGGCGCCCGGTGCGCCGCAGGTGTCCCCCACCCCATCTGCAGTTCTTGCGGAATGATCAACGGCAAAGTTCAGCGGCACCTCGGAGATCGCCGACAGCGATACTATTCCGCTCCGTCCGGATAGCCGTATCGGCGGCAGCTCGTTCCATCTCCAAGGGTAAGGTAATCGTGAAGGTCGAGCCGTGACCCTTCTTGCTGGCCACCTCGACGGTTCCCCCATGCAGCTCGATGATTTGCTTGATGAGATTGAGCCCGATGCCGGTCCCCGCGATACCGCTCGATGTGCGGGCTCGGAAGTATTTCTGGAACATGCGCGGCAGGTCCTCTGCATCGATACCCAGGCCACCATCCCGCACTGCGATCTTAATCCCGGCCGCGTCCTTCCATCCCGCCACGTGAACGTCCGGAGCGGAAGGCGCGTATTTGACCGCGTTGGAAAGAAGGTTCGTAAACACCTGCTCAAGCGCCCTCCGGTCCCCTTCGATCTGGTCTGGAAGACGGCCGAGATCCGTATGGATCCTGTGGTCCGCCGCGATCGATTGCTGCCGGTCGCAGCAGGTCCGTATCAGTTCCCTCAGGGAAAGAGGCTCATGAGACATCTCCACAGACCCGTGATCCAGCCGCCCAACCGCGAGAATGCTTTCCATCAACTCGACGATCCGGGAAACGGCGCCTCGAATCCGGTCAATCTTGTCCGTCACGAATTCGCTGTCCAGCTGACCGCGGCGGCGGAACAAGCGCTGCGCGGCTCCATCGATGATCGTCAGCGGAGTGCGAAATTCGTGCGAGGCCATGGCAACGAACTGGCGCTGCAGTTCGTTGATCTGCCTCTCCTGGGCAAGCATTCGTTCCAGCTCCCGAGCCTGCCGTTCGATCTCCGCCGTTCGTGCTTGAACCGCCGCTTCCAGCATGTCGCGTTGGCGGATCAATTCCTCAGAAACCGCAACCGCAGCGGTCACGTCCTCATGCGTCGCGACATAGCCACCGGTTTTCATGGGGTTATGGGTAATCTTGATCACCCGGCCATCGGAGAGGACAATATTCTGGCTGGCGACCGAGCCAATCACATTGGCCGCCGTCACCACGTCGAAATAGGCCGCTTTGTCGAGAGGACCAATTCCCCTCAACTCGCGATGCTCAAGTATTGAGTCAAGCGGGGTGCCAGGCCGTGTCAACCCCTCGGGCAAGTGGTACATGGCCGCATAAGCGGCGTTGCAGACGATCAGATTCTTCTCGGAGTCGAACATGCACAATCCGTGCGGCATGTTGTTGATCGCCTCATCGAGCCGCGCCGTTTGATCTGCCAGTTCGCTTTCAAGCCGCGCCAGTGGCGAAAGATCATGAAAGGTCATCGCGGACGGCCCCTCCCGCCGAGGAGCCCCGGATCTGCACGACGAAACTGACAACGATCATCAGTTTGCTGCATGATGTTCAGTTCAGACCTCCATGAGCCAAAGTTTCTGTCCACAAATCTTGCCGGCTGGATAGGCATTATAGAGACGGGCCGAAGTTCACGCCGCCGCTTTACTGCCAACCAGACAACAACACATTGCCGATCGCCTGCAGCATCCGACAAAATTCATAATGCTTCGGTAATATCAGGACACCTGCCGTCAGAATCGCTGAAAAGGACGCTTCGAGACCCCGCCCTCCGGATCCGGCGATGGCGCTTTTGGCTCGCAATGCGGTCAGCCAGGTTCCATCGCAAGTTTTCGCACGAAATGTCCGGCCTCATATTCCAGCGCTTCGCTCTCCGGCACGCCCGATCCGCGGCGAACATCTTCTACTTCCCGAGATCGCAGGCGCGCACGGGGGTCGTCGAAGCGTATCTGCGGGTCTGGTACGGCGGACAGCAGCAGCCGCGTATAGGGATGGATCGGGTTTTCGATCACCCGCCGGGTTGGCCCCCATTCGACTATCTGCCCGGCATACATGACGGCAATGTCTTCGGCGATATAGCGAGCCGTGGCAATGTCGTGCGTAATGTAGAGCAACGCGAGCTTCATCTCCTGTTTCATCTTGTTCAGGAGGTTCAGAATTCCAAGCCGAACCGAGACATCCAGCATGGATGTCGGCTCGTCCGCGACGATCACTTCGGGTCTTGTGGCGAGCGCCCGCGCTATGTTGACCCGTTGGCGCTGCCCTCCTGAGAGCGCATGAGGGTATTTGCCAAGAACGATATCGGGCTCCAGCTGCACCTGTCGCAGCAGGTCACCGACGGCCGCTCGGATCGCGGCTGACTTGATCTCCGGCCGATGAAGCTTCAGCGGACGCGTCAGATGATAGGCGATAGTATGTGCAGGATTGAGGGAAGCGAAGGGATCCTGGAAGATCATCTGCACGGCCCGCCGATAGTTCGCGACGTCGGACGAGCCCGCCTCGGCAATGGACTTGCCCTTGTACAGGATCTGTCCGGCGGTCGGCTGGTATTCCCTCATCGCCATGCGCGCGCAGGTCGTCTTGCCGCTGCCCGATTCCCCCACCAGCGCCAGCGCACGGCCCGCATGCAGAGAGAAGGAAACCGAGCGTGCGGCATGCACGGTCGACGGCCCATGTCCAAAGGTCTTCGTCACGCCGTCGAGGGTCAGAATGGCATGGCTCACAACAGCGCGCCTCCATGCAACGAGGGGAAGGACGACCAGAGCTTTTTCGTGTAGTCGTGGCCTGGTGTGCGGAAGATTGCCTCGGCCGCATTTTCCTCCACCAGCCTGCCCGCCAGCATGATGCCGATCCTGTCGCAGAATTGCACCATCAGGCCGAGGTCATGCGTGATGAACAGAACCGAAAATCCGAATGTGCGCCGAAGATCGTTGATCCTTTGAAGGATCTCCCGCTGGACGACAACATCGAGGGCGGTGGTCGGCTCATCCATGATCACCAGCTTGGGACCAAGCGCCATGCAAATGGCGATGACGATGCGCTGGCGCATGCCGCCGGAGAACTGGTGTGGATAATCGCGCAGGCGATCCGGAGAAATATCGACGAGCCGCAGCATTTCGGCGGCTCGCTCGCGCGCCTGTGCTTTCGACATCGTCGTGTGGCTCATCAGAACATCGTGGAACTGGTCCTCGATCCGCAATACGGGATTGAGCGAGTTCATGGCGCTCTGAAAGACCATCGCCACTTCACGCCACCGGAAAGCTGCCAGTGCCTGCGGGGTCAGATCGAGCACGTCGCGTCCGTTCAAAAGGATCCTGCTCTGCCGGCGGATCAGCGCCGGGGGTTTGTGCAGACGGCTGATGGCAAAGGCTATGGTGCTCTTGCCGCATCCGGATTCTCCGGCAAGTCCGAAGACTTCGCCGGGTGCGATATCAAAGCTCACGTCGTCGACTGCGCGGAAGTCTTTCCTGTCGCCGATATAGTCGATGGTGAGGTTCTTCACCGAAAGCAGCGGACCGCTCAAAGGCGTCCCTCCCCCGACCGGGCAAGCAAGATCCAGCGATCACGCCAATTTCCCGTGCGAAGCCGCGGATTTGCGACCTCGTCGATTGCAAAGTTGAGGAGCGACATGCCGAGACCTAAAAGAGCCAGCGCAAAGCAAGGGATCAGGATCTCCCACCAGGCGCCGACCGAAAGAGCCGATGCCTTCTGGGCGTTGTAGAGCATCGTTCCCCAGGAGATTGCCCTCGGATCGCCCAGACCCAGAAATTCCAGCGTCGCTTCGGTGATGATTGCGAATATGACGCTGCCGATGAAATTGATCCCGACGATGGAAATCAGGTTCGGGAAAATCTCGAATGTCATGATCCGCCACCGCGGCTCGCCGATCATCTCCGCCGCCTTGACGAAATCCTTCTGCTTGAGCGACAGCGTTTCCGCCCGCGTGACGCGCGCTCCCCACGCCCAGGAGGTGAGCCCGAGGATGAGGGCAATCACAAAGGGGCTTGCCTGACCGATGAAAGCGGCGAGCACGAGCAAGAGCGGCAGATTCGGCACCACCAGGACCATATTGGTCAGAAAACTGATGACCTCGTCGGTTTTGCCGCCACGATAGCCGGCGATGATGCCGAGCGCCGTTCCAACAGCGGTTATCAGCAAACCCGCACCGAAGCCCACGGCAAGCGATGTACGGGCTCCATAAAGCAGACGCGCAAAAACATCCTGGCCAATGCGGGTGGTCCCCATGAGGTGGTTCCACGATGGCGGCTGATGCGGCCGCCCCACACGAGCGGAGGGGTCATACTGGGTCAAAAGTGGTGCAGCGATCGCCGCCAGCAGGACGAGTGCAAGAATGATCGCGCCAACAAGCGCCTTGCGGTTGCGCAACAGGCCGTCATACAGAACCCGCATGTCACAAAGCTCCCTTGAGCCGCGGATCAAGCAGGACATAGCTGACGTCCACGATAAAATTCGCGATCAGCATCGTTGCCGTCATGATCAGAAGCTGCCCCTGGATCACCGGATAGTCGCGCGCCAGGATTGCCTGATAGAGAATGTTGCCGAGACCCGGATAATTGAAGACGACCTCCGTGACGAGCGAACCTCCGAGGATCGTGCCGATTGCGATCGCCAACGAGGAAACGGTGGGCAAAAGCGCGTTGCGCGCCGCGTACCAGATCATCACGTGGTTATCCGACAAGCCCTTGGCGCGTCCCATCACCACATAGTCCTCGCCGAGGAGATTGATCATGTTGTTGCGCATCGTTACGGCAAACCCACCGGTCAGCACGGCGCAAAGCGTCACCATGGGGAGGAAGCCGTGGTAGAGGACACTGCCGACATATTGGAGGCTGAAGGCGGGATCGAGACGAGGATCGGCGGCATAACCGCTGGGAAACCAGCCAAGGGTGAACCCGAAGACGAAGACTACGATCAGCGAGGTCACCACGGCAGGCACCGAGGTTGCGAAGATCGCTCCGACAGAAACGATCACATCGAAGGCGCTGCCGCGCCGCCAGGCGGCAAGAACGCCAAGCAAGCTGCCGATGGTGAAACTTATGAGCGTTGCGATGCCCATCAGGCCCACTGTCCAGACGAGCGCCTGCCCGAGGACCGCAGTAACCGGGGCGGGGAAATATTTGATCGAGCGGCCAAGGTCGCCGGTGAAGATGCTGCCGAGATAGGTGAGATACTGCTGCCAAAGAGGTCCATCGACGAAGCCGAAGGTCAATTTCAATGACTGCAGGCTCTCCGGCGGCAGTTCGGCGCCTGCGCTGGAGAACATGATCTGCACTGGGTCGCCGGGCATCAGGCGGGGCAGGAAGAAGTTTATGGTCGCCGCCGCGACGAAGGCGGCGAGATAAAATCCCAGCCGGCGGAACAGGAAAGCCATGTGAACTCCCTCTAAGACGAGACGGCGCGGAACACGCCGCCTGCCAAAATCATCCCACCTTTATTGGGCCGGCCTCAGCGCCAGCAGATGCAGCAGACGCGCCGGGTTGATGCGTGAGATAGAGGGATTGACGAACGGGTTTTCCTTTGTCGACCAACCTGTGAAGCGCTTGGTGTTGTACTGATACCAGTTGGGGTTGTTGAACACCGGGATCATTGGCATGTTTTCGGCAACGATCCGCTGCGCCTTGTTCATCGCTTCCTTTTGTTTTGAAAGATCGGCGGTGTGGGTAAATTCCGTGACGAGCTTCTCTACCTCGGGATTGAACCAGCGCTGCGCGGTGAAGCGGGTCTTGCCCTTGTCCGATGCGCTGAATGCACGTTTATAGGGATAATAGGGCGAGGCCGAGGCCGGTAGGCTGTTGATCGCCGCATCGAACTTGCCGCCGATAAGGTTGGAGGTCCAGACAGCCTCTTCCGGAGTTTCGATCTTCGCATCGATGCCGACCGCCTGCATACCCTCGATGGCGATGTTGACGGTGTCGACCCAGTCGGTCCAGGAATTGGGAACGATGATGGAAAAAGAGATCTTGGACCCGTCCGGATTGTCCCGGAAGCCGTCGCCATCCTTGTCCTTGTATCCGGCCTCATCGAGCAGAGCCTTGGCGGCTTCGGCGTCATATTTGGCATATTTGCCGAAATCGGCCTGGACGGACGGATCTGCCCAGCTCTTGTAGAGTTCCCCCATCAAACCAGGGTCTTCGTTCAGCGTCGGATACCCATAGCCTGCAATATCGATCATCGTCGCGCGGTCGAGCGCCATGGAGGCCGCACGGCGGAACTTGACGTCATTGAAGGCCTTCTTGTTGTTCTCGTTGGCGGTTTCCAGGTTGAACAGGAAGGCGACCATGCTGCTTGGTGAATACCAGTAGTGGTAATGGTCAGGATCCTTGGCGACATAGACATTTTCGACATCAGGAATGAAAGACACGCCCCAATCGAGGGTACCATCCGCCGTTGCGGTCAGGATCTGGTTGTTGTCCGCAAGCTGCGGAAAGCGCAGGCAATCTACCTTGAGGCGCTCCGTCTCCCAATAATGAGGATTGCGGCATTGATCATAGGTCTGGCCCGTAAATCGAGGGATCTCGGTCATCGGGCCGCTACCGACGGGAGTCTCGTTGGCAAAGGTCACGGGATCAGCGATGTCCTTCCACACATGTTCCGGCACGATGGGAAGCTGAGAAAGCTGCTCGGCCGCAAGCGAGCTCGGATTGGCAAGCGTGAACCGGACCGTTTGCGGATCGACGATCTCCACGTCTGTAATGAAAGTCCAGATGCTGACGAAATCGAGGGCGGGGAACTTCTTCAGATAGTCATAGGTGAATTTGACGTCGGCCGAGGTAAGCGGCTTTCCGTCCGACCATTTGAGGTTCGGCCTTAGCTTGAAATCGATGCTCTTGAGGTCGTCGGCCAGCTTGAAGCTTTCAGCCAGCCGGAAGATCGGCTTGTTGCTGTCGAAGCGATTGAAGACCACCAGAGGCTCGTAGATGAAATCCAGCGTGCTTTGACGCGCGGAGGTCTGATTAAACGGATTGAAGTTGCGCACCCAGGTTGTGGCCGGTTCGATATTCGCCGTCAGCACGGTTTGCGCCATCACCGGCCCCGAAACCAGCGCCAGGGCTGTTGCAGCCGCAAGAACAACTTTATTCATCTCGTTCCCCTTTGTTGATTTTTGGCTCGACGTGCCGTTCACGCAAATGTACCTTGGAAAAGCTCCTCCACTTCCGCGTGAGCGGCACGATAATCGATCTTGAGATTGCCGAGACGGGCTCTGCCGGCGGCGATCCGCGTCTGAGCGGCATCCGTCAGCGGTCGGGCCGCCTTGGCTGCTGCCTCGCTTTCGGGAATGTCGCCGTGGCTGTGCAAGGCGATATCGAAACCGGCATCGAGCACCTGCCTGACCCGCTCGGGCAAGCTGCCGCGCAGCGATTCCATGAAGATGCAGTCGGAAATCAATACGCCCTCGTACCCCATGTCCCGGCGGATGACGTCATGCATCACCGGCGAGACGGAAGCAGGCAGTTCCTTGTCGTAAGCGGAGAAGACGACATGGGCGACCATGGCCCACGGCGTATCCTTCAAGGCGACGAACGGCCTGAAATCGGTGGCCTGCAGCGTCTCGGCCGAGGCATCCACCACGGGCCGTTCCTTGTGCGAATCCAGCGTGGCCCGGCCGTGACCCGGAATATGCTTCATTACGGGGAGACAGCCCGTTTCCATCAAACCGTCCACGACCTCGCGGCCGAGGGCCGCAACGAAATCGGGATCTGCGCCGAACGAACGCTCACCGATGACATCGCTCGTCGTTGGAAAGACAAGGTCGAGAACAGGTGAGCATCCGCTCGAAAGGCCAAGCTCGGTCATCATTGCCCCCATGGCACGGGATGACAAACGAAGGGCGCGCTTTCCGCGATCAAGATCTCTGCGGGCAAGCTCCGCAAATTGCGCAAAACTTCTGAATCGCGGCCATGGCCCCGCATCGAGATGCTGCACACGGCCGCCTTCCTGGTCGGTAAAAACCGGCGCATCCTCACGACCGACCGCCTCGCGGAAACGCGCGATCAAACGCTTGGCCTGATCCGGGCTCTTCAAGTTGCGGCGCCCGACAAAAAGCCCAAGGGGATTGGTATCCCGAAAGAGGGCGAATTCCTCGTCCGACAGTATCGGGTTCGGCAAGCCGACGAATAGAGCGAGCGGGGTTTTGGACACGTGCGAGCCTCCCGATGGGTTTCTATGTCTTGGTTGTGGTTCTGAGCATTCCCTCGTAGATCCCTTTGTCGGATGCAGGGATCACGATCGCGCCTGCGCTGCGGACGTAGAAATCCACAGGTCCGGCGTCGCCGACAAACGCATAGGCATGCCCAAGCGTCTTCAGGGCCTGCAGGCAGGCGGCGAGAAGCGCAATACCGATCCCTTTGCCGCGTGCCTCCGGGGCAACCCCTGTCGGACCGAAAAAGCCACGAGCCGTCACGTCGTAACAGGCAAACCCCTGGAGACCGGCGTCATCGACGGCGATCAGGCAGCCGACGGGCTGGCGCGAAAATGCGACCACCACCTCGCTTGCCCAATTCTCGCTGAACCGCGTAAGGACCCAGTCCCGGACAATATGCAATTCGGGCGCAAGAGGTGGGCGAATGGTCACGCCGGACGGCGCCACGGCTTGGGATAGAAGCTCATCGAATTTCCTGGAATATAGGCTGACAAGCAGATCCGGCACCCGCTGCTCCTGATATTGCATTATAATGTAATATGTATTGCTCTAGTGTTATAGTAGGAGCAATCTTGCGGCTCTTGTCAACGGTCAATTTTAAGGACCGAATCAGCTGCGGAGGGATGGGCTTCCCAAGTTACCGCAAAGAGGGCAGCATGACGGGGCGAGGCAATGGGTGGAGAGAACAATGAACTTGAAACCATACAACCCTGCCGAGGACGGTGCGGAAATGTCCTTCGAGGATCGGATGTCCTATTCCGACTACCTTCATCTCGAGGGGATTCTTAACGCCCAGAAACCCCTCTCCGGCGCGCATGATGAACTCCTTTTCATCATTCAGCATCAGACTTCGGAGCTTTGGATGAAGCTTGCCGTCCACGAAATCGCATCTGCGATGGCCGCTATCCGCGCCGACAATCCACAGCCGGCGTTCAAAATGCTGTCGCGCGTGGCTCGCATCTTCGAGCAGCTCAACAGCGCCTGGGATGTGCTGCGCACGATGACGCCAAGCGAATATACGGAATTTCGTGCCTCGCTCGGCAAATCTTCCGGTTTCCAATCCTATCAATATCGGGCCATCGAGTTCCTGGCCGGCAACCGCAATCAGGCGATGCTTGGCCCGCATACCCATCGTGCCGACATCATGGCCATGCTGGAAGACATTCTGGCGAAGCCGAGCCTCTATGACGAGGCTCTGATGCTGCTCGCACGACGCGGTTTCGATATCGGAGAGGACGCCGATCGCGATGACTGGCGGGCGGCCCGCAAGCCGAGCGAGAAGGTCCTCGATGCCTGGGAGCAGATATATCTTGCGCCAGAACGATATTGGGAACTTTACGAATTGGCGGAGAAACTAGTCGACTTCGAAGACTATTTTCGCCGTTGGCGCTTCAATCACGTCACGACGGTGGAACGGGTCATCGGTTTCAAGCGCGGCACCGGCGGTACCTCCGGCACGCAATATCTAAAGAAGATGCTCGAGGTCGAGCTTTTTCCGGAGCTTTGGCGAGTGCGGACGGTTCTTTGATCGAGAGGACCGGGATGAAGAGTATGCAGGCGAAGCGGCAAAACCAATTCGAGATATTGAAATGTCGCACAATCGGCGTGCAGGCGGTCGCGGCGCGATCGGACCGGCAGTTTGCCCGCCACACCCATGATCAATTCGGAATCGGCATCATCAGGGATGGCGCTCAGAAATCGGCAAGTGGCCGCGGCCCTGTCGAAGCTGGACCGGGTGACGTCATCACCGTCAACCCGGGTGAAGTGCACGACGGCGCGCCGATTGGCGATGCCGGCCGTTTCTGGCAGATGCTCTATTTCGATCCGGCTGTCGTCGCGAGCGCTGTTGCGGACATCCGGCAAGGCAGCGAGGGAAGTTTCGAATTCTCCGATCCGGTCATTTCCAAGCCGCTGCTCGCAGGAAATGTGCGGCGGCTCTTTTCGGCAATGACAAGCCGCGAAACCGGCGCTGATGTGAATAGCCAGGAATTGCTGCTGACCTTATTGGCTGATTTGGTCGATGTGCCGATTAAGCCGATGTCCGTTGCAAAGGAAATCGAGATGGCGCGGGAGCGGATCGATGATTATCCGGCGGCTTCCGTCTCACTCTCCGAGCTTGCGGGTCTGGCAGAGATGAGCCAGTTCCAGTTGTTGAGAGCTTTTCGACGGGCTACTGGGCTTACGCCGCATGCCTATCTCATCCAGCGCCGAATTCAGCTCGCCCGCAAGATGATTGCCACCGGCACCGGCCTTGCCGAAGCCGCACTCGCCAGCGGCTTCGCGGATCAGAGCCATATGACCCGAATCTTCACGAGAAGCTACGGCCTCTCTCCTCACAAGTTTGCGCGCGCGCTTCGCTGATCAACTCGGCGCGAGATCGAAGACGTGGTGGTGGATATGCCCATCGAACATCTCCATCAGACCTTTGGTCATCTCGCGGCTCTCGTATCGAACCGGCGACTGAAGTGCCGCTGCGAGCGCTTCGCGGCTTTCATACATGGTGGAAAGCACCATCGGATAGCGTGGCGCGCCCTCATCGCGCTCGATATTGTAGAGCACGCGCACTTCCTTGACGCCTGGGAAAGCCAGCCACATCGGCATCAGTTTTTCCGCGACATAGGCTTTGAAGCGATCTTCCTTGCCGGCATGGACGGCGCCTTCGAAAAAGGCTTGTCGAACGATCATCGATTTTGTCCCACTCAGTTGACCGTGGTCGGCGGCTTTTCGCCGGCGAAATGGGCGGCGATATTGGCGAGCACCAATTCACCCATAGCCACGCGCGTCTCCACCGTCGCGCTGCCCTGATGGGGCATCAGCACGGTGTTTGGTGCAGAGAAGAACTCTTCCCGGATGTTGGGTTCATTGACGAAAACGTCGAGGCCGGCCCCAGCGATCGTTCCGCCATTGAGGGCGGCAAGCAACGCATCCTCGTCGACGACCGTGCCGCGGGCGATATTGATCAGCAGCCCGTTCGGCCCGAGCGCCTTCAGCACTTCGGCATTGACGATGTTCCGGGTTTCGGCGGTCGCCGCGATGATCACGCAAAGCACGTCGCTGTCTTCCGCAAGCGCCACAGGCGAAGCGCAGGACTTCCAGGTGGTGTCCTTGACCGGCGACCGGTTCCAGTAGCGCACCGACATGCCGAAAGCTTCCGCACGGCGACCGAACGCCTTGCCGATCTGGCCGAGGCCCAGGATTCCGACCCGTTTGCCCTTGGGGCTGTGGCCAAGCGGAAACGGCTCTTTGCCCCAGCGGCCTTCGCGCACAAAGGCGTCACCCCTGGCGACGTGGCGAAGCGCCGCGAGCATCAGGGCAATGCCCGTATCCGCCACGTCATCGGTCAGCACGCCGGGCGTCGTGGTGACGTCGATATTGCGGCTGCGTGCGAAACCAAGATCCACCTTGTCGGTTCCGACGCCGTTGATGGCAATCACCCCGAGAGCCGGCAGCCTTTCGATCCATTCGTTGGTGATGCCGGTGCCGCCGCCGGTCGCGACTGCCTTGATTCTCGGCAGGGCAGCTTCAAGCGATGTCTTCTGGTTCGGGTCGTACATCCGGTGCACGATATAGGCAGCATCGAGCTTGTCCTCGATAAACTGCATCATCGGTTCCACGAGAAGGATGTCTGGTTTCACGTCGGAAACTCCATGGTTTAAGTGGACGGCGGTCAGGAAATCTGGCCGAGGAAAGTCCTCAGCCGTTCATTTTTCGGGTTAGCGAAAAATTCATCGGGCGTCCCCATCTCCAGAATTTCGCCCCGATCCATGAAGATCACCCGGTCGGCAACCTGGCGGGCGAAGCCCATTTCGTGCGTGACGCAGAGCATGGTCATGCCTTCCTTCGCAAGGTCGATCATCGTGTCCAGCACTTCCTTGACCATTTCCGGATCGAGCGCCGACGTGGGTTCGTCGAAAAGCATGATCTTTGGGTTCATGCACAGCGCGCGGGCGATTGCGACGCGCTGCTGCTGGCCGCCGGAAAGCTGGGCCGGATATTTTTCCGCCTGCTCGGGGATGCGCACCCGCTCCAGGAATTTGCGGGCGGTCTTTTCCGCCTCAAGCTTGGAAATGCCCCGCACCTTCATCGGCGCCAGTGTGCAGTTCTCCAGAACCGTCATATGCGGAAAGAGGTTGAACTGCTGGAAGACCATCCCGGTCTCCTGCCGCACGATATCGACGTTTTTACCTCCCGCGGTGAGATCGTGGCCATCGACCACGATCCGGCCGGTCCTGATCGTCTCAAGCTGGTTGATACAGCGGATCAAGGTCGATTTGCCGGAGCCCGAGGGACCGCAGATGACAATCCGCTCCCCCCGTTTGACCGAAAGTTCGATATCCTTGAGCGCCTGGAATTCGCCATACCACTTGTTGACGCCTTCCATCCGCACGGCCAGATCGGAAGCTCCCCGCGCGGCCGCGGCCGATGCGTTTGCATCTGCTTCATTCATGCGAGGAACTCCCTTTCAACTTTACTTCTTCGCTCCGGCAACGAAATCCGGCAGCGGCGCCCCAAGCCACTTCTCATGGATCTTGTTAAGCTCGCCATTCGCTTTCACCTTTTCGACGAAGGCATTGATAGCCGCCAGAAGCTCCGTCGAACCCTTGCGGACCGCAATGCCCTGGACCTGCTGGCTGAGTTGCAGCTTCTGGTCGAAGCGGCCAGGAGCAGCCTTTTCGATCTGCGCGGCGACGACGTTTGAAACGCCGATCAATTCGACCTGACCGGAGAGGAGAGCCTGAACCGCACTGGCATCGTCATCGAAGCGCTGGATCTTGGCGTCCTTCGGGGCGATCTTGGTGACCCCGGTATCCTGGGTGGAGGCGCGCGCAACGCCGATTGTTTTGCCGGAGAGGTCTTCGGGCTTCGAAACCGCCGTGTCCTTGGCCCCGAAGACGCCGATCGAAATGCCGGCATAGGGTTGCGAGAAGTCGACGCTCTTGGCACGCTCTTCGGTGATGCCGAGCGAGGCGACGAGCAGGTCGACCTGGTTGCTCTGGAGATAGGGGATGCGGTTCGGGCCGGTGACCGGAACGATCTGCACCTTCACGCCCAATTCCTTGGCGAGCAGTTTTGCGACGTCCGCGTCATAACCGTCAGGCTCGTTCGACGTGTTCATGATGCCGAAGGGCGGGAAGTCGACCAGCATGCCGATCTTGACGGTACCTGCGGACTTGATGCTTTCGACCGTCTGCGCCGAGACCGTCGAGGCCATCGCCCCAAGCATCAGGCCTGTGCCGATTGCCGCCATTGCCATACGTCTGGTAATGTTCATTTTCCTACCCTTTTCTGTTGTGCCGGGGTCCTCCCCCGGCTCGGGTCCCGTCAACGAGCCGTTGCCCGGGAAAATTTCGTTTCCATGCGTCGCGCCAGCACCGACAACGGCCAGCACAGCACGAAATAGACCGCTGCGACCGTTCCGAAGACCATGAACGGGCTGAAGGTCGCGTTGTTGATGATCTGACCCTGGCGGGTGAGTTCGGTGAAGCCGATGATCGCGGCAAGCGACGTCCCCTTGATGAGCTGCACCAGAAAGCCGACCGTCGGTGCCACGGCGACGCGGCACGCCTGCGGCAGAAGTATGTAGCGCATGCGGTTATAATAGCGCAGGCCGAGCGCCGTTGCCGCCTCCCGTTGTCCGGGCGGGACCGCCTCGATGCAGCCGCGCCAGATTTCGCCGAGGAAGGCGCTGGCATGCAGGGTCAAAGCGACCGCGGCTGCGAGCCAGGGATTGATCGCAAAGCCCAGGATGTTCATGCCGAAAAAGACCAGGAAGAGCTGCATCAGCAGCGGCGTTCCCTGGAAGATGCGGATGAAACCGGTCGCGAGAAGGCGGGGCAACCTGGAATCCGAAACACGCGCAAGAGCGATGAAGAGGCCACCTACGCCGCCGCCGGCAAACGCGATCGCCGACAACGCGATCGTCCATTGCGCCGCCATGACAATGATCCAGAATTCGCTCCAGCCGAAAGGTCTGATCAGCATAACGCCACTCCTATCGGCTCAAGGGATACTTGAAGGCTGCCTTCTCTATGACGGAGAAGATCGCGGAGAAGCCGACCGACATGGCGAGATACATGAGCGTGATGACGATATACACTTCGAAACTCGCGAAGGTCGCCGACTGCAGGTCGTTGCCGGCGGCAGCCAGATCGTCGGCCGAGATTGCCGAAACGACGCTCGAGGTCAGCATCAGGTAAATGAACTGGCTGGTCAGCGCCGGATAGACGGTGCGCAGCGCGGGCTTCATGATGACGTAGCGGAAAATCTGGAGCTTCGAGAGGCCCAGCGCGGTGCCCGCCTCCACCTGCCCCTTTTGAATCGACTCGATGCCCGCGCGGATGATTTCGGTCCCGTAGGCGCCGAAATTGACAACCAGCGCCAAGAGAGCCGCGCCGTTTGGCGTGAGGCGCAGGCCGAGTGACGGCAGGCCGAAGAAGATGAAGAAGATCTGCACCAGGAAAGGCGTGTTGCGGATGATTTCGATATAGGCGTCGATGATCCATCGCAAAGGCACCACGCCGGACGTCTTGCCGGCGGCGCAAAGGACGGAGACGATCAGCCCCAGGATCATTGCTGCGCAGGAAAGCTGGATCGTCAGCCAAGCGCCGATCAAAAGCTGATCCAGCCCTGCGAGCACGGGCTCGAAGTTGAAATTGTACACTTGGGTCCTCCCCAAAGATGCCGAAAGTGCACCGCTCCTCTGCGATACATCTGCATTTAGATCGATCTAAAAACTTTTCAGCCGCACGTCAACTGGATTAATCGTCTCAGACCGCCGCAGTTATCGCCGGTCCGCAGGATTGACGAATGTGGAGCTGCGTTTGCTGCACAATTCTTTCCGGTGGGCGCAGCGGATCAGCCAGCCGATTCAAGAGAAGCCGGGCGGCATTGTTTCCGATTGTCGCGGGTGCCGTCGAAACGGACGTCAACCGCGGTCGCATCGCCTCCGCGTCGGTTACATCGTCGAAGCCAATCAATGAAAAATCCGAACCGATCTTGACCCCGCAGTCGTAGAGCCCGGCGGAAAGACCGAGCGCTATGACATCATTGAAGCAGATGACCGCCGTTGGCGGGTCAGGGCGATTGAGGAGGAGATTTGCCGAGCTGGCAATCCCACCAAGCTGGTTCGGCACACGGATAATCATGTCCGCGCCGAGGCCATGAGACTGCATCGCCTCGCCGAAGCCGCTGATACGCTCATGGTAGGCCGAATGGATCGGGCCATGCACGGCAAAGGCAATACGGCGATGACCAAGCGACACCAGATAGTCGACAGCCTGATGCATGCCCCCTGCATAATCCACGCCGGCATAGTCTGCTTCATCGGAAATCTGGCGCAGGGCCTGCACCAGCGGCAGGTTCCACTCTGCGACGCGCCGCAAATATGTGGGTTCGGTACCCGCCGCGGGGCACAAGATGACACCATCGACGCCGTGCTCCCGCATTCGCTGCATCACCGCGTCCTGCCGGTCGGGCAGATCGCCGCTATTGGCCAGGATGACCACCAGACCTGCCTCGTCGATCATGGCCTCAATGCCGGAGAGCAATTCGGCAAAAAACGGATTGGTAAGATTGGGCACGATGACGCCGACGGTGTGACTGCGCTCTGCGCGAAGGCGTGCCGCGCCCATGTTGTAGACATAACCGAGCTCGCGCATGACCTCTTCGACCCGGGCTCTTGTCTCGCTTCCCACCAGCGGGCTCTTGCGGATGACCAGCGAAGCGGTTGCACGCGAAACATTGGCGCGACGCGCCACATCAAGGAGCGTTACGCGGCTTTTCTTTTGGTCTCGTGAGGGCATAAACGTCACTTGGCAGAGGTATGGGAAGAGGTCAATGATCCCTTCCTTATACATCGACCCGAGAACGGTTCCGGTCAATCCATCCTGGCGCCCGGCCGTCAAGACGCTACGGCGGACAAGTCCTCCATTTCCAACAGGAATGCGAATTCATCGGCCAGGGCGGGAGAACAAGCCACCGCCGGTCCGCCATCCCGAAGCAGTTTTTCAAATGACGGCATAAAAACCGTGGCGCCCGCTTCAGCGGCGATGAGCATGCCGGCCAGCATGTCCCAGGCAGACAGATGCCGCTCGTAATAGAGATCGGATATGCCTTCAGCAACGCGAACCAGACCGATCGCTGCAGCTCCCATGCGGCGGTAGTCGATACCGCGCTCATAAAGCTTGCGGGAGACGGCGAGATAATCCTCAAAGTCGGTCCGTCGGGAATGGCCGAGGATGGCGATAGCATGGGAGGGATCGCTGGTTTTGGCGGCAGCGATCGGTTTACCTTCCTTGAAGGCGCCCTGCCCGCGGATCGCATGGAAAACCATGTCTTGCGCTGCGTCATAAATCACGCCGACCAGAATCCTGCCGCCGGCGACGAAGGCTATAGACACACCCCAGTGACGAAAGCCGCGAATGAAATTGGTCGTTCCGTCGATCGGATCCACCACCCACATGCCGCCCTCACCTGCCTCAGTCCCTTCATAGCCACCCCCTTCTTCGCCCATGAAGGAATCCTGCGGGAATTCTTCAAGCAATGTCGTGCGGATAGCCAGTTCGGCTCGCCTGTCGGCGACGGTAACGAAATCCTGCAAGCCCTTGTTCTCGACGTTAAGCGTCTCCGGGAGAGCTTCGGCGCGAAAGGCCGCGGCCGCCCTTCCGACACGGCGGGCGATCGAGATCGCAGTTTCGGCGCGGGCTTTCAGGAAAGTAATATCGGATGCGAACGCCATTTATGCGCTTCTTCTCTTGATCAGCGTTACAGGCGTGAACTCCACCCGCGAAACCGCATCCGGATCGGCCATGCGGCTGATGAGGAGATCGATCACCTGTTCCGCCTGCACCTCGCAAGGCTGGACGAAAGTGGTGAGGTCATAGGCTGCCCAGCTTGCCTGGGGAATGTCGTCATGCCCAATGACCTTTACCGACCCGTAGCCCATTCCCGCCCTGACAAGCCCGTCAAGGACGCCGCAGGCCATGTAGTCGTTGACCGAAAAGACGCCGTCGACACCGAGATTCAGAAGCCTCTCCGCCGCCTCATAACCGCGCCTGTAATCGTTGATCGTAACAGGAACCAGCGTCGCCTCGACGCCAAGGCTTGTGCAGCGATTCTGAAAAGCTTCCGCACGACGGCGTGAGGAATAGGAGACGGCCGTCCCGGCCACGACTGCCAGCTTTGCTGCGCCGACCTCCAGCAAATGATCGGCCGCGGTATAACCCGACATCCGGTCATCGGAAACGACACGGTCGACAAAGGGAAAATCTTCACCCTTGTTGATCAGCACGATCGGTACGCCTTCGGCGGCGCATTCCTCGCAGATATGCGAGGGCGGCGCATCGGAGGTGACGATGACGCCGGAAACCGCGTAATGCAGCAGCTGCCCGATGACGGTCGAAGTATCCGCCTCCTTGGAGGTAGGCAGCAGGATCGGCCGATAATTGCGGGCGATCAACGCCCGGGCCAGATGTTCGAGCTGCTGGGTGCGGAAGGGGTTATCGAGACCTGCCGCGACGAGTCCAACGAAATCCGACCGCTTGTTCGTCAGGCTGCGGGCGAGATAATTGACCCGATAGCCGAGTTCTCTGGCGGCTTGATAAACTTTCTCGCGGGTCTTCTCCGAAACGCTCGCGTCCGGCGTAAAGGCACGGGATACGGCGGCGCGGGAGACGCCCGCCGCCCGCGCCACGTCGAAAGAGGTGACGCGGCGTTGCTCCCGGGTCGTCCCGTTCGGCTCCCTGGAACGCATCAGGTCCGGCAGGTCGGTACAGATGCCGAGAACCGGCTGTGCCATGATATCCTTCAACACATCCGACCGCTCCTCGTGCCACAGCACGATCTCCTTGCCGTCGGAAAAGGCCTTTTCGACGAGTTCTTCGGTGACGAATTCCTGCGGGGTGTCGCTCGCCTTTTCCCAACAGAGATGCAGGATGTCGGCGCCTGATTCTCTTCCCAGCAGATGCGGATCGTGACCGATGCGGATCAGCACGGACAGCGGAAAATCGCAGCCCATCTCCCGCAATTCGCGGACCTGCTGGACATCGAACGAGCCGAGGCAGGCAAAGCGCTGGTTCATCTCTTTCAGATGCTGCCAGCAGACCGGCCCTGTGCCGGGCCGCTTGAGTTCCACATAGAGTCCGCAGCCGGTGGCGCGGCCAAGCTCAGCCACTTCCTCGAAGCTCGGTACGTCAGGCACGATCGCGCGAAGCTCGGCAAAACTCATCTGGGAAATATATAGGTCTTTGGCGAATACGCGTTCCAGGTGATCATCGTGGGAGATGACGACGACCCCATCGGCGGTCATCTGGGTGTCGAGTTCCCACATCTCGGCGCCGAGTTCGGCCGCCCTGCGAAAAGCGGCGAGCGTATTTTCCCGTTCATGGCCGCTTGCGCCGCGATGGCCGATGCAGAATGGCATCCGGCCCTTGTCTTCCGGCCACCCGAACCTTCTGAAGAAGGCAGCGAAGCTACGCATGGTCAAAGTCTCCGCCCATCTTCCGCGAAGACGAAGGCCGCTTCGCTGGAAAGGTTCCAGCGGACGCAGTCGCCGAGCCTCACGTCATCGCGCACCGGCTGGATCGAACGCAGTACGGAACCATCGGCAAGTACGATGTCGTAAAGGTTTTCCCTCCCCTGCGTTTCCGCAAAAGCAACCTGACCCTCGATTGCCAAATCGCCGTTGGGACCGAAATGCTCGGGTCGGATACCGAGCGTCACAGCCCTGCCATCACCGATGTCGCGAAGCGACCTGAGCGGTAGTCTGAAATTGCCGTCGCCGGAGACGAATGCCCCGCCCAATGCGTTGCCTTTCAGGAAAGAAATCGGCGGATTTCCGAGGAAACCGGCGACGAAGGCCGTGCGCGGATTGTTGTACATCTCGGACGGCGTGGCGATCTGGACAATCTCGCCTTCCTTCATGATCGCGATACGGTCACACATGCTCATCGCCTCCACCTGATCATGGGTCACGAGAATGGCGGTAATGCGTGTCTCCTTCTGCAGACGGCGGATTTCCGAACGCATCTCAAGGCGCAATTTCGCATCCAGATTGGCAAGCGGTTCGTCGAGCAGCAGCACGTCCGGGCGACGGATAAGAGCACGAGCGAGCGCGACGCGCTGCTGTTGACCGCCGGAAAGCTGGGAGGGCCGTCGAGCGAGGAGATTGTCGATGTGGGCGAGTGCGGAAATTTCCGCGACCCGTCTTTTGATGTCGCTGGCGGGCAACCGCCGCACCGTCAGAGGAAATCCGATATTCTCCTCGACCGTCATGTGCGGATAAAGCGCATAGGATTGGAAGACCACGCCGACATTGCGCTCCTGGCTCGGCAGGTTGGTGACGTCCCTGTCGCCAAATACAATGCGGCCCGCAGTCGGCCTATGGATGCCGCAAATCGCAAACAGGGTCGTGGATTTGCCGCAACCGGAGGGGCCAAGCAACGCCAGCATTTCTCCGGAGCCCACTTCGAGGTCCATCGCCTCGATGACCTTGGTGCTTCCGAAACTTTTCGAGAATTTGTCGAGGAGAATACGCATCAGCCCTTGGTGCCTCCGCCGTAGATGTTCATGAGATGCTTCTGGAAAAAGACATAGAGAATGAGGACCGGAACGACATAGAACACGCCGACAGCCTTGAAAGTGGCGAAATCGAAGTTGTTGTCGTCCGCAATCAGGCTCGCCAGGTAGACCGATAGCACCTGCACCTGCGCCCCTGGCGCAAGCACCTGCGGCAGAATGAACTCGCTCCACCCCGTGAGAAATGAGAAGAGGCCGAGCGCCATGATTGCCGGCTTGATCTGCGGCAGGACGAGTCTCCGCCAGACGGTGAACCGCGAGGCTCCGTCGACAAGACCTGCCATCTCTATTTCCCATGGCACGGTGTCGTAGAAGCCCTTCATCAGCCAGATGCCGAGCGGCATGTCGATTGCCGCTTTCACCAGGATGACCCCGATCAGCGAATTATAGAGGCCGACATACTGAAGCACGATGAAGATCGAGATGATGAGCGTCACCGATGGAAAGGCATGCAACACCATGACCCCGGCCAGCAATAGGCCGCGCGCAGGCACATTCAGCCGCGACAGCACATAACCCGCCATAGAGGAGATGATCAGGATCACCGCCGTGATGCTGGCTGCAAAAATGAAGGTGTTGAGGGTAACGAGCCAGATGCTGGCTTTGCCCGGTCGGGTCTCCCAGAGGAAGCGCCAGTGTTCGAGCGTCAGCTCATTCGGGATCAGCGAACCCGCCTCCGAATTGCTGATCGTATCGATGAAGAGATAGGCATACATCAACACCAGCGGCAGGCTGACCAGCGTCAGCAGGAAGATGACCGGCACGCTTGAGAAATTCACGGAAGTCTGAGTCTTATCGGCCATCATCAATCCTCGATCCACGGCTTGGAGATCAGAGTGTCGTAACGAAAGATGCGCAGGTAAATCAGCGACAGGACGATCCCGATAACCACCAGCACCAGCGCGAGGGCGGCGCCCAGGCCGTATTCCAGATTGCCGGTATAGTTGTTGAGCGCGGTATGGTAGGCGGCGAGCGACCAGACCTCGGTCGCCCGCCCCGGCCCGCCGCGGGTCGAAAGGAGGATTTCGTTGAAGGAGGCAAGCAGCGAAAGTGTCTGGTAGCAGGTGACGAACAGGATCGGCCAGCGCAGTTGCGGCAGGATGATGTAGCGGATCTGCTGCCACCGGCTGGCGCCATCCACCTCGCTTGCATGGAAATGCGTTTGAGGGATCGCCTTGATTGCCGAGGAAAAGACCAGCATTCCCATCGATGCGCCGATGAAGCCGTTGATCAGGATCACGAAGAACCAGGCGTTGTAGGCATTGTCGAGCAGATAGTTCTTCGGCGGGACCCCGAACTGGCCCAGAAACATGGAAATAAAACCATTGTCCCAGGTCAGCCATTTCCACATCAAGACATAGATGACCACCGGCGTGATGCGCGGCAGGAGCCAGACGGCGCGGAAGACGGAGGCGGTTGCAGGCGGCATATAGTGGGTCGTCACCGCCAGGAACAGCGCATAGCTCACGTTGAAGAGCATAAGCGTTACCCCGACATAGAAGGCGGTATTGAAAAATATCTTCGCCATGTCCGGCGAGCTGGCGATGACCCTGAAATTGTCCGTTGTCCAGACCCAGCCGGTATAGGTTTCTCGCGCGACCTTGTCCTGCTCCTCCGGCGTCAGCGTGAAGCCCAGCTTTTCCAGGCTGCCGATCAGTGCGTCGCGCGTCTCGAACCGGGTATTGAGGACCGAGCGGTTGAAAAGATCGGAAATCTGCTTCACCTCGCGGGTGGAAGGACGGTCCTTGAGCGTCTTTATGACCCGTTCCGCGTCGCGACGGGAGGCGAAAACCTGGCCGACATGCCCGTCCCTCAGTTCAACGGCATAACCCGGCTTCAGCTTCAACGCCTCCAACGCCGCCAATCCCTCGTCGTCTATGACAAAACGCGGCTCCGCTATGCCTGCTGCAAGCTCCGGCAAATCAACCTTGAGCCGGTTCACCGCGCCTTGGGTGACCTGATAGACGCCGCCGGAAATGCCGGTCGCGGTACTCATGTTGGTCATGGCGAAGATGCCGGTCAGGATTGCCGGCACGAGGTAGAACAGGAAGATCATGATTGCAGCAGGCGCGATCATGATTATGCCGAGCGTTTGCGATGTTCGCATGGAGAAACCTTGGGAAGAAAGGCGGGCGGCGGAGTGAAGCCGCCCGCAGTCCTGAGGGTTTTGATCAGCGGATGACGATGGCGCCGCCGAGCGTCGACTTCAGTTCGGCTTCGGCATCGTTGACTGCGGCATCGGCGGTCTTGGCGCCGGTCCAGGTCGCTTCCATATTCTTCCACATGATCGTCCAGTATTTGCCGAAATCCGCATTGTTCGGCATCGCATTGGCATGGGGCAGAAGACGCTCGGTAGCCTCCGAGGCCCAGCGGTTCCCGGAGTAGAGGTCGACCTTGGTCTCGGATGGAGAGATGCCGAGATGCGCCGACTTGATGGCATGCAGCGCATTGATGCGCGGCTCGGACGCGATCTTGACGAGATCGGCCGCGATCTGCGTCGTCTCCTGATCGTGACCGGCCATCAGGAGATAGGTCAAAGGATGGGTGAGAGTATTCGCCTTGCCGCCTTCGCCGGCCGGGATCAGCGTGAACTGGACGTTGTCAAAGAAATCCTTGAGCCCTTCCTGGTTCACCAGTCGTGCATAATGCCAGGTGCCGCCGTGCCAGATTCCCGCCTTGCCGGTGGCCACTTCCTTCCACCACTGGTCGCCGGGCATGCCGATGTGGTTCTTCTTGGTGACACCTGCTGCAACGAGGTCGGCGAAAAACTGATAGGTGCGCTTCATCGCGGCCTTGTCGAAGACAAGCTTGCCTTCTTCTTCCATGACGCCGCCGAAAGAGGTGTAGAACTGCCAATAGTCAGGGCCGTTATTGGTGCGCGGATAGAAGCCGTAGCCGGCCTGGACAAGACCCTTGTCCTGCATCTTCTTGGCATCTTCGAGGACGTTTTTCAGCGTATATTCGCCCTTCTCGACCTTTGCCGGCAGAGCTTCGAGATCAGCATCCGTATAGCCGATCGCCTTCATGTAAGGCTTCCAGAAGAAGAAGGGGCGGGATTCGGCGTCCTGCGGGATGCCGTAAACCGTGCCATTGAAGGAGGCGATCTCCATGAGGTTTGGGTAGATATCGCTGATCGGCCACGCATCGAGGTCGATATAATCCTCGGCCGGAACGATAAGACCCGCCTGAGCCCAGGGACCGATATCCTCATGGCCGGTCGCAACGATGTTCGGAGCCTTCTTGGCTTCTGCGGCAAGCGTCAGCGCCTGCTTGAAATCTTCCCAGCCGGAATAGGGCGTCTTCTGCACGATGATGTTGAGCTGTTCACCGCGGACTGCGGCTTCGCGCTCGAGAATGTCTGCGGCAATTTCGATCGCATCGACGCGGTAGTTGTCATTCGGACCGGAACCACCCGACCAGACGGAAATGCTGACATCTTTGGCGGAGGCAAAGACGGCGGTCGAGGTGAGAAGAACGGCGGCGAGCGCGGCGGATTTCAATATCGGAAGAACAGTCATGGTTTAACTCCCCGAAGAGCGAAAATGGCTGCTTCCGGACACCGGCAGGCACTGACCTCGTGCGGCGGAAGCGCTGAATTCATGATCAACGAGAGCGGTTTAGTGGGCCTCCATAACACCCGAATGACAAAATGTACGCGTGTGCAAAATTTTGGCGGCGATCCTCCAGCTGCTGCCGATCAGCGTTCCAGCGCAACTGTCTTCATCACCGCAAAGACTGGTTCTTCGAGTTTCAAGGAAAGCCGTTCGGCCGAAAGCGCGGTGATGCGGGCGAGTACAAAGTCGTCGCCGCAACGGATACGCACGCGCACCATGCCCTCGCCATCGGCCTCGATCGCAGCGACGCGACCCTCGACGATGTTAAGGGCGCTCAGGCCCTCCGGCCGCTTTGTCGCAACCATCACATCCCGTTCCGGGATATGCAGTCTGACCATTGCCCCAACCTCCACCTGCGCGGTCGGAACGATCAGCCGAAAAGTTGAAAGCCTTATCGTCGCCAGGTGGTGGACGGCGTCGATCGTCTCGACGGCGCCCGAAAGTACCACCCCGGCCTCCCGACGGTCCGACGATAGGAAGGAAAAGCCGCCCAAGATCTCCGAAGTGGTTCCAACCGCCTCCACCCGGCCATTTTGCATCATTACCACCTGGTCGGCCAGGCGCGCCACTTCCGCGGTCGAATGACTGACATAGACGATCGGTGTCGACGTTTCGTCCCGCAACCTCTCCAGATAGGGAAGTATCTCTGCTTTGCGTGGGTCGTCCAGGGAGGCAAGCGGCTCGTCCATCAGGAGCAATCGTGGTCCGGCAAACAAAGCCCGCCCGATCGCCACGCGCTGCTTTTCGCCACCGGAGAGTGTTGCGGGCCGGCGATCCAACAATCCGCCGATACCGAGAAGATCGATGATGTGCCGGAAGTCGCGAACGCGCGCAGACTTCGGCGCAAACCACCGTCCATAGTTGAGATTCTGGCGGACGGTCAGATGCGGGAAAAGCCGACCTTCCTGGAAAACATAGCCGAAGTGACGTCGATGCGCCGGCACGAATATGCCTCTTTCGGTATCGAGCAGCACCTGTTCATCGATCCGAAGGCTTCCCCGTTGCGGCTTGGAAAGCCCGGCAATCACCCGGATCAGAGAAGTCTTTCCTGAACCCGACGGCCCAAACAGCGCCGTCACGCCACGTCTGGATGCGAAGCGGGCGTCAAGCACGAAACCGCCCAGCGTCTGGCGCACATCTACAACCAGCGTCATTCGACCTGCACTCTTTTGCCGACCAGATAGGCCATGAATTCGGAAGCAAGCAGAGCGGCGGAAGAAATCGCGATCGCCACGATCGTCAGCCGCATGGCCCCCGCGTCACCGCCGGGCACCTGGGTAAAGGTGTAAATTGCTGCGGATAGGGTTTGCGTTTCGCCGGGAATGTTGGACACGAAGGTGATCGTCGCACCAAATTCGCCCATGGCCTTGGCGAAAGCAAGGATCATGCCGGCGATAATGCCGGGAAGGATCAGCGGCAGGGTGACGGTCATGAATACCCAGGCCGGGCTGGCGCCGAGCGTCCTGGCCGCCTCTTCCAGCTTACGGTCCACCGCTTCGACGGACAGGCGTATGGACCGCACCATCAGCGGGAATCCCATCACGCCGCAGGCAAGCGCCGCACCCGTCCATCGGAACGAAAAGACAATGCCGAGATATTCGTCCAGGAAGGCGCCTATGACCCCGCGTCGGCCGAAAAGGATAAGCAAGAGGAAACCGGTTACGACCGGAGGCAGGATGAGCGGCAGATGCACCAGGCCATTAAGAATCGATTTTCCCCAAAATCGGCCTCGGGCCAGCAGATAGGCGATCAGGATGCCGAAGGGCAGGCTGACGGTCATCGCGACGGCGGAAACCCACAGGCTCAGCCTGATCGCGGTCCATTCCTCGTCGCTCAATTGAAGCCAGTCCAAACGTCGATCCTACCCAGCACAATATATCACTTTGGATATATCGGGACGGCTTGGATGGCTAGGGTACTGCAGGAAAACTTCTCTTGTGATGCCGGCGGCGGGAGAGCTTTTGACTTCAAGCCAAGTCTCTCCCGGCGCCAGAAATATCAGCGCGCGGGCAATCCTGTCGTGCTGCCCGCGCAGGCTTGGGAAGTTCAAAGGCGGTTAGCGATTATCGCGGTTGGTTTTCTCGAAGATCGGTTGGCCGTGGTTGCGACCGTCGACGCGGATCTGATCGATGCTGCCGGTTCTCACGTTGTCGACCTTTGCAGAAACCTGGGTCTTGGCAGTGCCTTCGAAATAATCTCCTTCGGCAAGCGCGGAACCTGCAAAAGCGGTGGCGGCGATCATGGCCGAAACTACGGAGAGTGACGTCTTCATTGCTTTATTCCTTTCAGAGTGCATCCGCGGCTTAAGTTTGCGACCTGCCAGGCGGATGGGTATTCGGTATCTTGAATGAAATGCGCTCGGCTCAGGTACCGTCAGCGGTTGTCCCGGCTTGTCTGGCCGAAGATCGGCTGACGAGCGCCTTGGCTGTCGCCGTGGGACTGCTCGACACTGCTGGTCCTGATGTCGTCGACCGAAGAGTCGGCTCGGGCGGCGACCTGCGCCTTCGAGGTGCCGTTGTAATAATCGCCTTCAGCAGAAGCAGCGCCAGCAAATGAGGCCGAGGCGATCATGGCTGCAGCGACGGTGGAAATAATGCTTTTCATGGTCGTGTTCTCTTTCGGGCGGAGCCGTAAGAAATGGGCTCCGGGTTGGTCTTTCAAAGAAGCAGTCGCCTGCTTCTGGTCATGGAAATGGAGGTTGCGGCGCTCCTCCGGTAGGGCGTGATTTCCAAACGCAATGTTCGAGAATGGGGAACAAACGATCTCGGGCAGGCAGTCAACGCACCGAGCAACCGCCGAAGACGAACGAGAAACGGGCCTCAACAGGAGCCGTTTCCGTTCGTCCTTCCGAGGCGGCAATCACTTTAAAATGGTAAAGCCCTCTTTTTCGAAGAAGGGCGCAGCTTCGGCCGATTTGAGGAAATCAAGATAGGCGGACGTTTCTGCGGATTTCGCATTTGCAAGGATTGCGATCGGGTAGATGATCGGGGGGTGACTATCTTCCGGGAAGGTTCCGACGACCGTTACCCCCGGATCCGCAGCGGCGTCCGTCCGATACACGATGCCGTAGGGGGCTTCCCCACGCGAGACGAATGCCAGTGCGGCGCGTACACTTTCAGCACCTGCAATGCTCTTTTCCACCGCCGGCCAAACACCGAGCTTCTCGAGCGCAGCCTTGCCGTATTTTCCGGCCGGCACGGACGCCGGCGCCCCCATCGCCAGCCTGCCGCCGGAAAGAAGGCCGGCCAGATCGAAGCCGGGCCTGATATCGATCGGTCTTGCATTGTCGCTGGGAGCAACGAGGACGATCCGGTTGCCGAGCCAGTTGAACCTGCTGTCCTGCTTCACGAGCTTTCGTTCGGAAAGATAATTCATCCAGTCGATATCGGCCGAAATGAAGATATCGGCGGGAGCGCCGGCCTCGATCTGTTTGGCCAGCGCCGAGCTGGCAGCATAGGAAACGGTCACCGGCTTGCCGAAGGCCTTGTTGGCGTTGTCGAGGGCGTTTTTCATGCTGGCAGCTGCAAATACCGTCACCTTTTCCTGCGCCAGTGCCGGGCCGAGCATCCCGACCGCTGCCATGAAAACGCCTAGGGCGAAGGCGAACGAGATGTTCTTCCAGGAGCGGCGATCGGTGGTCATGAATGTCCCTCTTGAGTTAATCGAGATATCTCAGGGAATATATCGTCCCGCAATTTTTTGACCAGCGCTATATCCGTTGAGATATCTTGCGGCACCCTTCGCGGCTGGCATGGGAAACACTTTCTTAACCTCCGCGGGTCACCCGCGAATTTTGATGGATACGTCCAGGCCTCCAGTGCGTTAAATCGGCGGACAGAGAGGGACATTATGAACAGCATTCCTGCCTTATTGCTGGCTTTGGCCGCTCTCATCGTGATCGGATTCTACGTTTTTTCCTTTTTCAATATCCTCGCGGGATGATCCTTGCGCCGGTAAGTTTTGGCGTGGCCGGGAGTTGGTTCCCCTTCACCGACCCTTGTCTGCTCGTGCCTCAGATAATATGGTTTGATATCAAACTATCTTGCCGGTCTGGCTCCGTTACGTTAGTTTTGCGGCGGGAGGACGGCACGATGACAGAGAAGCTATCGGTAGAGCGGGCGGACGACGCGCGGGCATCGTCTAGGGACACCCAAGATCTCATATCCTCGATATTCCAAAACCGCATCGGCTATCACTTGCGCGTGGCGCAAGAGGCTTCGTTTCAGACTTTCGCGAAGGCGACCGGAAGGGCCGATCTGAAGCCCGGCTGGTATGCACTGCTGACTGTGCTGGCTCAGCGCGACAGCATGACGCCATCGGAACTCAGCCGTATCTGCGGCCGAGATCGCTCGACCCTCACGTCGACCCTGAAGGACCTTGCCGATCGGGGTTTGATCGAACGCCAGTCAAACCCGGATGACCAGCGTAGCTACAGTGTCAGGCTCACCGAGGATGGTCGCAGCATGCAGGAACGGCTCCAGGTAATTGCCGATGCGCATGACAGGCTTCTCGAGGAGATTGCCGGTGAAGACAAGAAGGTTTTCCTATCTGTGCTTGCGAGGCTCAGTGCGGTCCTGAGCTGAAGCCCGACGTTCGCCTACCGTCCGAGCGACCGGATATTGGCGGCAAGCTCCGCCGCAAGACGCAAGGCGGTCCCTGTTGCCATCACGAGCGGCGGCAGGACCAGCCATTCCAGTGTCCATGCAGCACCCGACCGCTCCTGCTCGTGAACCATCGATTGCTGCAGGGCGGAAATCTGCACGGCATTGAACCGGGCAAGGGCAACCAACACTTCGGCAGCCACCGGATTCTGCTTGTGAGCCATGGCGGAGGAACCGCCTCCGCCGGCAAGCTCGATCTCGCCGCCCATTTGAGCAAGCAGCGCCACGTCCTGGCCGAACTTTCCAAGCGATCCGGAAATCATCGTCAGAATGCCGCCCAGTTCGACTACACGGTCCCGCTGGCTTTGCCACTGGGCGGCGTCGCCAAGCGAAAGCCTGAAAGCCAAGGTCTTGCGCACGAGCTCGGCCTTCTCGCCCAGTTTTTCCAGCGTGCCTGCTGCCCCGCCAAATTGCACCGCAAAGCCAGTGGTTGAGAAATTCTCCAGCCGCCGGCGATAGCGCGTCAGCGGCTCCCGCCATGCGCGGATACGATCAGCTACGGAGATGGGGATCGCTGCTTGCATGCGGGTACGGCCCATAAGAGACCGAGCGCCGAAGACCCGATCCATCTCTTCAAAAGCGTTTTCGATCGAAAAAAGGCGATCGTTGAACAGCCCGCAGAGCGGCTTCAATCTGAGAACCAGCGCAGTGTCGATAACGTCCTGACTGGTGGCACCGAAATGCACATATTGTGCCGCCTCGCCGCCGACTGCCTGGCGCAGTTGCCGCACGAGTTCGGGAACGACAACGCCGTCCAGCCCGGTTCCGGCGCGAAGCCTTTCCAGATCCGGCACGAATGTTTGACACGCTGCGCTGATTGTTTGCGCCGCGTGTGCGGGAATGACACCCGCGCTTTCTTCCGCGCCGGCCAGGGCATCTTCGAATGCCAGCATAGCCTTGATTTCGGCCTCGGCCGAAAACAGTCGTCCGGTCTCCTCGTCGCCGACAAGACCGGACAGGTAGGGGTGGTCGAAAGCCGAAAGGCTCATGCCGACTCCTGAAATTCTTCGTTTCTCAGATATCGAAGAAGATAGTTTCGTTTTCGCCTTGAAGATAGATATTGAACGTCACCACCGCCCCGTCACGCTTGCCGATCAGGGTGGGAACGCGAACCCGGTGCTCGATGCGCGACAGGATTGGGTCCGCCGCATTGGCCTCGTCCTCGTCGGAGAAGTACATGCGGGTGTTGAGGCCGAGATTGATGCCGCGGGCGACAATCCAGAAATTGACATGCGGGGCCATCAGCCGGCCGTCCCGGAAGGGCACCTTTCCCGGCTTGATCGTCTCGAAGGCGAATTCGCCGGTCGCCATGTCGCCGGGCTGGCGAGCCCAGCCGAAGAAGTTCGGATCGGCCTTGCCACGGGTTTCCGAGGGGCTGTTGTAGAAGCCGTCCGCGTCGGCCTGCCAGATCTCGATCAGCGCGTCCTTGAGCGGCGTGCCTACGCCGTCATAGACGAAACCGCGAATGGTGATGCGCTCGCCGCGGGTCTTGTCGTTGACCAGCGAACCGGAGCCCAGATCCTCGGGATAAACGCCGGTGATGCCTGAAAAATTCGGCGTGCAGCCGATATGGACATAGGGACCCGCCGTCTGGGAGGCCGATTCCTTGAAGTAAGTGAGCGGCTGAACCATGGATCAGTTACCTTCCTTGCGGTTCTCGAAAAAGGTCGAGCGGCGGCCGCGCAAGATGATGTCGAATTTATAGGCCCGCATGTCGTGCGGGATGGTGTTTTGCATGTCGAGAGCGGCAATCAGGCCCTTGATGGCGTTCTCGTCCGGAATGGTTTTGACGATGGGACAGATCCAGACCATCGGATCGCCTTCGAAATACATCTGGGTGATCAGGCGCTGCGCGAAGCCATGGCCGAAGACCGAGAAGTGGATATGCGCCGGGCGCCAATCGTTGACGCCGTTCGGCCACGGATAGGGGCCGGGCTTGATGGTCTTGAAGAAATAACCGCCTTTCTCGTCGGTGATGGCGCGGCCGAAACCGCCGAAATTCGGGTCGAGGGGCGCGAGATAAGTTTCCTTCTTATGGCGGTAGCGGCCACCGGCATTGGCCTGCCAGAACTCCACCAGCGCTCCCGGGATACCGACGCCGCGCTCGTCCAGCACGCGGCCGTGGACGAGGATGCGTTCGCCGATCGCCATCTCGCCGGGCTTGGCATAGTTGACGATCAGGTCGTTGTCGAATTCGCCGAGAATGTTATGGCCGAAGACCGGGCCGGTAATCTCGCTCTTGGTGCCTTCAAGCGAAATCAGCGCGCGCTGCGGCGAGCGGAGCACCGAAGTCTTGTAACCGGGCGTGAATGCCGGCGGGTGCCAGGCCCTGTCGCGAGCAAAGAAGGGTGTGGTTTCGGGTGGCATATTTTTCATCTTACCTCCTCCGCGGCCTTTTCCGCGTCCATTTCGGCGTAGGTCGCCTTGGCCACCTTGAACGCATGATTGGCGGCCGGAACCCCGGCGTAGATTGCCACATGCATCAGGGCCTCGCAGATATCGTCTCTCGTCGCACCGGTATTGGCGGTGGCACGAATGTGCATTGCGACCTCTTCATAATGGCCAAGCGCGGCAAGCAACGCGATCGTCACCATGGAACGTTCGCGCCTGGTCCAGTTCGGGCGGGACCAGAGCGTACCCCAGGCGCTTTCGGTTATGAGTTGCTGGAACGGCTGATCGAACGGCGTCTGGTTCGCCTGTGCACGGTCCACATGGGCGTCGCCGAGTACCGAACGGCGAACCTTAAGACCATCGGCATAGCGGTCGGATGGCGCTTGAGCTTCGGCCATGTCTATTCCTCTTCCAATTCTTCGATGAAGCCGCGGATCAGGGCGGCGTAGGCGGCTGGAGCCTCCACGCATGGGATATGCGCCGCGCCTTCGATGACCTCGTAACGCGAGCCGGGTATGAGATCGGAAAGAGATTTCACCACGTCAGGCGGCGTGGAACCATCCTCGCGGCCAACGATGCAAAGCGTCGGCACGGCGATTTCCTTTGCCGCAGCGGTGAAGTCCGCATCGCGGATTGCCGCGCAGGTACCGCTGTAGCCGCTCACGGGCTGACGCACGAGCATATTGCAATATGCTTGGTATGCCGCGTTTTCCGGCCTGCGGAAGCCTTCGGTAAACCATCGCTGCATGATGGCCTCCAGAATGCTGCCGATTCCGTTTTCTTCCACCGCCGCAATGCGCGCCGCCCATATCTCGTTCGTGCCGATCTTGTGGGCCGTGTTGGAAAGCACAAGCGCCTTTACCAAATCCGGCCGGCTCTCATACAAACCCTGAGCAATCAACCCGCCGACGGACAAGCCGCAGACGATGACGCGAGACAGCGCCAGATGATCCAGCAGGCCGGCGAGATCGGAGACGTGATCCTCGATTGAATAGGGCGGGCTTCCAAGGCCGGACAGGCCGTGGCCGCGCTTGTCGTAAGTCAGGATTGTATAATCCTCGGCAAGCTTCGGCAGTACCTGATGCCAGATGCGGCTATCGGTTCCGAGCGAATTGATGAAGACGATAGCGGGCCGGCCGTCATCCGCACGGCGGATGTCATAATGGATCACGATATCGTTAATGTGCACAAACTGCATCCGCGCCTCCTCTCGCATTGGTAGATTGCACTAGTTTCTGGTTAGGTAAAATGATATTTTCAGCATGTTCTCCTAACCCAAAGGTTATTTGATCTTGATCAATTCTCGAGTCAAGTTTCGACACTTGCATACATTTGTCGAAGTCGCGCGTCAGAAAAGCGTCGTAAGAGCTGCCGAAATACTCCACGTGAGTCAGCCGGCTGTGACAAAGACCATCCGCGAACTAGAAGATGCCTTGGGCGTTTCGGTATTCGAGCGCGAAGGGAGGGGCATCCGCATTACCCGCTACGGGGAAGTGTTCCTGCGCCATGCCGGCGCCGCGCTGACGGCGCTGCGGCAAGGCATCGACTCCGTGTCGCAGGAGCTCTTCGATTCCGCTCCTCCCGTGAGGATCGGCGCTCTGCCGACCGTATCGACCCGGATCATGCCGCGCGCCATGGGGTTGTTTCTGGCCGAGAAGACCGGGAGCCGCGTCAAGATCGTAACCGGGGATAATGCGGTGCTGATGGAGCAGCTCAGGGTCGGCGATCTCGACCTCGTCGTCGGCCGGCTGGCTTCCCCGGAGAAGATGACCGGCCTTTCCTTCGAACACCTTTATTCCGAACAGGTGGTCTTTGCGGTCCGGTGCGGCCATCCGCTGCTGGAAAGCAAGCAGTCGGCTTTCGAGGGGTTATCCGACTATCCGGTGCTGATGCCCTCGCGTGGCTCGATTATCCGGCCGTCGGTGGAGCAATTCCTTATCGCCAACGGCGTCGCAAGTCTGCCGACCCAGGTGGAGACGGTTTCGGATGCCTTTGGACGCGCTTTCGTCAAATCGAGCGATGCAATATGGATCATTTCGGCCGGTGTCGTTGCCGCAGAGATTTCGGACGGCAGTTTGGCAGCGCTGCCGATCGACACCACCGAAACCCGGGGGCCTGTCGGCCTGACCAT
The DNA here is from genome assembly GCF_004343065.1 of Neorhizobium sp. S3-V5DH. NCBI lineage: Bacteria > Pseudomonadati > Pseudomonadota > Alphaproteobacteria > Hyphomicrobiales > Rhizobiaceae > Neorhizobium > Neorhizobium sp. S3-V5DH. Next base: position 248,997 of record NZ_SMCL01000005.1, on the reverse strand, counting down.
GCGGGTCGACGCAGAAACCTCAACCCCGCTTGCCATTCTGATGCAGACCATTCGGCAATCCGCTGCCGAGATCATGCCTGCCCGGTAATCAGCTAGCCCGCAACTCCGGAAACTTGTTGCGCAGCTCCTCCATCGAACCGACCACGGCGTCATCGGCGCGCAGTGTCACCGATATGTTGTCGGCAACGTTCAATGTCTCTTCGAAATGCACCGGAATGCGGTTTCCATCCTGCCGCACCAGGGTGGCTTCCTTGCGGAACCCGTTTTTCAGCAGCCAATCGCGGGGCGCCGTGAGGCTGACGGCGACGTGAAAGGCTCCATCGTCCTCCTTGCGAGCCTTGAGCTTATAGGTGACAGCCGATCGACTGCCGCCGATGTCGATTTGCCCCGGATAGCCCGCTTCCTTGATATGTTCGGTCATTTGTCACTCCTTCCATGCGGCGAATCCTAGGGACAACCGAGTGCCGCTCGGTTTGTTCCCGCGCTACGCGGTAGCGGGCGATCAAGCCCGGTTGACGGTCGTCAGCCGCCGTGATCGAAAGATGCCGGACTTCGAGGAGTGAGAAATGGAAGACAGGAACTTTCTGGCGGCGCTGTTCCACGCCGCCGTCAATGCCGCCGATCCGCTGACCGGCATCAGGAACCATCTTCCCTCCCCGCCAAATGGCGGACGCACGGTTGTAATCGGCGCAGGCAAGGGAGCCGCGCAGATGGCGGCAGCCCTTGAAAGCGTCTGGCAGGGGCCACTCTCGGGCCTGGTCGTGACGCGCTATGGCTACGGCTGCCGCACAAATTCGATCGAGATCCTGGAAGCCTCCCATCCGGTGCCTGACGCCGCCGGGCTTGCCGGTGCAAAACGCCTGATGCAGGCAATCAGCGATCTCAACGAGCGGGATCTTGTCATTGCGCTGATCTGCGGCGGGGGCTCGGCTCTCTTGCCCGCTCCGCCGGAGGGCCTGACGCTCGACGACGAGATCGCGCTTAATGAGGTCTTGCTTGCCTCCGGTGCGCCGATCTCGGCGATGAACGTGGTTCGCAAGCATCTTTCGACCATCAAAGGCGGACGTTTGGCCGCCGCCACCAAGGCGCGCGTCGTCAGTCTTATCGTTTCGGACATTCCAGGGGACAATCCAGCATTTGTTGCCTCCGGCCCGACCATACCCGACGACACGACCAGGCATGACGCTCTCGCCATCATCGAGCAGTACAGGCTGGATTTGCCCGATGCGATGCTTGCGCATTTAAATTCCTCTGCGGCCGACGCGCCAACACCCGACGATCCCGTCTTCTCCCGCCACGAGCATTTCGTCATCGCCTCCGCCGGCGTCTCGCTCGAAGCCGCAGCGGAAGTAGCCCGCGCAAATGGGGTTACCCCCCATATCCTCTCCGACTCCATTGAAGGTGAAGCCAGGGATGTGGCACTGGTTCACGCGGCCCTGGCCCGCGAGGTGGCCTTGCGTGACAGACCCTTCTCAAAGCCGGCCGTCCTGCTATCGGGCGGCGAGACAACCGTTTCGTTGCGTGCAAAAGGCGGCCGAGGCGGACGCAACGGTGAGTTCGCGCTGGCTCTTGGGCTCGCAATCGATGGTCACCGGATCACCGCGCTTGCAGCGGATACGGACGGTATTGACGGTTCTGAAAACAATGCCGGCGCCTTTGCCGATGGCACGACGGCAAGACGGCTACGTGGAGCGGGCCTGGACGCCAGGAAGCTCCTTGACGCCAATGACAGCTTCACCGGCTTCTCGGCGATCGGAGACGTCTTTCAGACGGGGCCGACCGGCACGAATGTCAATGACTTCCGAGCCATCCTGATAAGGTAGAACAACCCGGCCAAGTCCTGCCGAAGTTCGAGCAGGAACGGAACTACTGCAACTGCGGCTTGTGCAGGAAATCATTGCGATCGGCGGATCGTACCCTCAACCATGCTTCGCGCCCATCGCGCAGGATGCGCATGGGGATCTCCGATCCCGGCGGACCCGTCTTCCAGAGCTTGCGGTAAAAATCGGCAAGCCCGTCGATCTCGTCGTCGCGAATTTCGGAAATCACATCGCCTCGACGAAGCCCTGCCTGCGCGGCCGGCCCGTTTTCGGTGACGCTCATTACTACGACCTCGCCATTGTTTTCGGCCGAATAGGCCCCGAGCCATGGGCGAGGCAGACGATTGAACTCGCCGCGATTGAGAAGATCGTCTAGGATCGGCTTTAACAGGTTGATCGGCACGGCCATGTTGATATCGGCGATCTCTCCGCCTCGGCTCATCTGCAGTCTGAGCGAACCGATTCCGATCAGCTTACCTTCCGCGTCGATCAATGCTGCCCCGCCCCAGGAGGGATGCGCCGGCGCGATGAAGATTGCCTCCTCCAGAAGATATTCCCAATAACCTGCAAATTCCTGCTTGGCGACGATGTTACCGCGTATGTAGTGGCCTTCGCCATCCGCAAGCACAATTGGGTCGCCAAGAAAGGCGCCATCGGAATCGCCGATCGACAGCGCCGGCAAATCGAGCGGGGCAAGCGCCTGGACCAGGCCGAAACCGCTTTCCTGATCGTAAGCCAGCGCATGTGCGGGTACGACCTTACCGTCATGCCTAGTCAGCCACACTTCCTCGGCTTCGGTGATCAGATAACCGATCGTCAGCACCAACCCGTTCTCGCGAATGACGACTCCGCTTCCTTCCCGGCGGGTGCCGAGCGTATTGGCCGTAAAGGCATTCTCGGGAATTGATGCTCGTACGGCCACGACCGACCGCAAAATCTTCTCCGTATCCATGATGCAAATCCTGATGAGGCGCTTACTGGCTCAAAACCCCGCAAGTTCTGCAGGATCAAGCCGTACCTGCTATTAAGGTATGAATATGAAGGGCCTGCGGCAAGGGGGGCTATCGAAGCGGCAAGACTAAACGCCTGGCTCCGAGTGCGACATTGGTTCGAGGTTATGGGTCTGACCTATCTATGCGGTTTTCCGCAGTGCTGTCCTGCAACCTAGAACGGACACAGCTCCTCGCTCGGGAAGAGCTGTGTCCAGAGACAATCAGCTCGCCGGAGTTAGTGTTACCGACGTTCCAGTTGCGGCAAGGTTGAGGCCGAGCTGGCCGGTGACGCTCACTGTCTGCAGATGGATGGAACCGGAGGTCCCGCCGACGAGCAGGTTGGCGCCGACGCCTGCGCCGACAGTCGCTTCGGCCGTGGCTCCCTGATAGAGGCCGCCCAGCGACCCGTGGTGATATCCGGCGGTGGGGGCGAAGACGGCCCAGATCAGGCGCGAACGGGTGGTAAAGCCGACATCGATGCCCATCTTGCGGACAACACCTGTATAGTGGTCGATCGGCTCGCTACCGATTGCCGACGTAAAGGCGCAGTCCGCTTCCTTGGCGGAACCAAGAACGTAACCGACACCGCCGCCAATCGTGCAATCCAGATAACCGATGCGCACGCCACCGCGCTGATCCGGTTCCTCATAGGTCGGAACCGGGTCACGGCGGGAAATCACGTCAGCCCCAACGGCGGCTCCCGCGCTCGTAATCACTGGCAAGGCGGCAATCGCCACCACAACAAATTTCTTCATCCCTGTACTCCTTATATTATCGTCGCCGCTCCTATGCCCAAGCTTCGAGCGAGCCGGCGAAGCAGCGTTGGCTAACGCATGTGGCGGAAGAATGATCCCGGTGTGGCGGCGCACAATTTGTCACGGGGTTGGCGTCAACGTGATGACGCGGCGGGTTCAATCGCGCGCTATTCCCGATCTTAGGGGTCCGTGTATCCCAGAGCCCGAATTCTGATCTCGAGATGACCCGGATCCTGAAGGAACAGGATTGCTCCTGAGGCTTTCGATTCCGCCGGGACGTAGTCGAAGGTGATATCAGCTTCTTCGACTGCCTGCCCCCCATCGATCAACTCGCCCCGCACGACGACGGCCGCCGCCGTCTGGTTGGCCCTGTTGAAGATCTCGAACTCCACTCGATGTCCACCCTCGACTGCCGCGCGGCCGGTAATGGTGACCGCAAATTCAGGGGGCAGATCCTCTTCCATCAACGCCTCAAGACCGATCCAGCCGATCATGGCGATAACCAGCAGCGCCGAAACCGTGCCGGTGACCCATTCTATCCAGTGGGGGTCTCCAGTTTCTCGATGTGGTCGCGTGGATATCGTGGTCATGGCTGCTCCCTAAAGGATAAGCCGGGCGGCGGCGGCACCGATCGCACCTGGAAAGGCCAATACAATGGCCGACATCAGGGCTGGCGTTGCGGCGCTGTCGTCGAGGCGGCCGAACGTCCAGAGGACGTAAAGGCTGATCAGCATAGCCACCATATAGCCGGGCAATGTGAAACGAATGAGAGCATGCCACCGGGGGGTGTTCTCCCCAAGCTCATGCGCACCTTTGAAGGCAACGGCGTAGACAAAGCCATGCATGATAGCGATCGATATGACGATCATCATCAGCGCGTGCCAGGGCGTCATCTTGAAGGAGATCAAAATGATCTCCTCAGTCGGAGCGACATTCAAGCTGAGGAACAAGGCGCCGACCGCCATGAGAAACAGCTCTCGGCTATAGCTGGTGGACATTTCGTCCGGAACCGCGTCGCCCTCTTTACCCTTACCTTGCCGACCCTCTTCACCGCTGCTCTCATCGCTCCTCGCCTGCCCGCCGAGTTGCGACCGGCCAAGCAGCGCCCCGATGCTCGCCGGAACCGCCTGGATGGCAATTTTTCCGATGATTTCAGAAAACGGCATGTGCTGTTCAAGGTCACCAAGGAGTACGAGGACGAGCCCACTCATAACGATGCCGAGGCCATAGGCTATGGTCGCGTCGCGGATCGCCTCCTGCCATGTGGACGTATGTTCAAACCCGATGCGATCGGCGAGCACGATGAGAAGCGGAATGTTGACCGTTAAAAGGAGGAACAGACGGAACCGATCAATATAGAAACCGAGCTGCCAAAGCTCCATCGTCATCAGCATCGGCATGCCGAACAGCATTGCACCGGCGGCGCCGCGGCCTAAGCCGACCAGCAAGTGGCGAGACGGGCTGATATCGATTTGCTGGCCCCTCGTCACGCTGCTCAAGATCCTCCTCCTCAGTCAGACAGGCGGACCTAAACACATGGAGTGAAAAAATGTTCCGAGAGCCGATCAGGAAGACGAGAAAGCGTTACGGTCAATCTTCGTATCTGCCGGTTTACCGGTCGAAGAGGTCTTGCCACTGTTTTTCACCGATAAGACAATCGGTGCTGGGCACGCCGGCGGCTTTCTGTACGGTTGCGGGAGGTGTGATTCCGCTGATCTCCGTCACAAGCTTGCGACGCACGGCAACGGCAAAATCCTCGATCTTGTGGACCGGCAGCACGAAGGAGCCGGGTCCACCGATGACGCAATCCGCATAATATTTGTCGAGGCCGCCCGGTGCGCCGGAAGGGCGCAGCATAAGCGCCAGCCCATTGATGACAATGCCCGCCTCCATCGCCTTGTCACGGGCGGGAACGACCGGATTGCCGGAATTGTTCGGACCATCGCCGGAAATATCGATCACCTGACGCATGCCCCGATAGGAATTCGCAACGATCATCGTCGCGCCCTGGGCAATTGCCGCGGATATCGACGTCCGTCGTTGTGTATTGATCGGTCTCGCTTCAAGCAGGTTCGCGAAATCGATCGCATCCTGCGCCGTCTCGATCACCTGCCACCCTATGACGGAATTCGGCACCACATCGCCGGCCCACTCGAAATAGCTGATCGCGATCTTGCCGAGCAGCCCCGTTTCCACCGCCTCGATGAACTCTCTGTGCTTGAGGGCCTCGACATAACCTTCCCGCTGAATGCGCACTTCTTCGTAATCCATGGAGCGGGACGTATCGACGGCAAGCACCAGCTCCACGTCGACCTCCCCACCCCCGGCCTGTGCCATGACCGGCGTGGCGGAGAGACTTATCAGCATCGCGAGTGTGGTAAGCATCGGCAATCCCGTCACTGCGTTTGAAGTCGCAAAACTGTAACACAGCCGCGTCAGCGGGCGACTCCCGGTATTCTCGATCCCTTCAACTTTCGGTGATGGTGGAGCTCTCGTGCCTCTCCTCGGCAACAAGTTTTGCAAGAGTTGCGATGAGACGGCGATGCTGATGGGAATGACGCGAGCGAACATTGGTGGCAGCGTAGGCCGTTTGGGCGATCACAGGCGCATCCGAGACGATTTGCGCAACCTCTTTCTTCACCAGGTCTTCGGCAGTTGCACGCGTGACATAGGCGGCACCGCCTAACGTCGTGATAAGTTCGGCGATCATGAGGTTGCGACCGGTCGAAAGGGGTGAGGCGGAAAACTGCGGCAATGCCAACCTGTGCGCGCGGTCGAAGGCTGGTGAATAGTTGGCGTATATATAATCCTGCTGCCTTATGTTGCTGAGCGTTGTCGCTTGCGTGCTCACGAGAATATAGGAGATCTCTCCAAGCCGTTCATAATGCAGGTCCGGCAGGTGATGGGGCGTATAGAGAACGGCGAGATCGAGATCGCCGGCGCCAAGATCGCGATTCATCTGATTGGAATAATCCGCCTCCAGATAGATCGACATGCCCTGCAATTCTTCACGCACCGCCCTCAAAAAACGTCCGGCAAACATCTCCGCGACGTCATGTTGAATGCCAATCCGCATTGCCCGCTCGTAGGCGCCGGCGGCCTCGACCGCGCGTGCTGCCTCATGCCATTGCTGTTGCAACGCCTTGGCATGGTCGAGCAGACGCATCCCGGCCACCGTCGGCACCGTACCGCCCTTCCCCCGAACGAAAAGCTTCCGGCGAAACATTGCCTCCAGCGCATTCACGCGGTGCGAAACCGTCGACTGGGTGATGTTGAGGCGCTCGGCGGTGCGATTGAAGCTCCGCGTCTCCATGAGGTCCAGGAAGGTCTCGATCAACTCGAACTGCATGGTCCCCAATCTAATCGAAATCTTCGATCAATAAAGCCCGAACTTCCAACTTGATGCCGGTCAATTCAGCTGCAAATCTCGCTGTGAAATCAGGGGAAGAGCAATGGCGGAACTGCCGGAACGGGCGCGCGTGGTGATCATCGGCGGCGGAGCGGTGGGCGCATCGTCGCTCTATCATCTCGCCAAGGCCGGCTGGACAGATTGTGTGCTGATCGAGAAGAACGAGCTGACCGCCGGCTCCACCTGGCATGCGGCGGGCAATGTTCCGACGTTTTCGTCCTCCTGGTCGATCATGAACATGCAGCGTTATTCCGCCTCGCTCTACCGCGAGCTGGGAGCGCTCGTCGACTACCCGATGAACTACCACGTTACCGGCTCGATCCGGCTCGGGCACAGCAACGAGCGGCTGCGCGAGTTCAAGCGCGTCGTCGGCATGGGCCGTTACCAGGGTATGGATCTTGACATCCTCTCCCCCGGCGAGATGCACTCGAAATATCCCTTCCTCGAAACCCATGCGCTGACCGGCGCGCTCTACGATCCCTATGACGGCGATATCGACCCGGCGCAGCTGACCCAGGCGCTGGCGAAGGGCGCCCGCGACATGGGCGCCAAGGTGATCCGCTTCTGTCCCGTCACGGCAGCGCGCCGGGAGAAGGGCGAGTGGGTCCTGACCACGCCGAAGGGCGAGATCGCCTGCGAATACGTCGTCAACGCGGCCGGTTATTATGCGCGCGAGGTGGGAAAACTCTTCGGCCGCGACGTACCGATGATGGTGATGAGCCACCAATATATTCTATTCGACGAAATCCCGGAGCTTGCCGCCTTGTCGAAGGAGGCCGGCCACAAGCTGCCGCTCTTGCGCGATGTCGACAGCTCCTACTATCTCCGGCAGGAGAAGACCGGCATGAATCTCGGTCCCTACGAGCGGAACTGCAAGGCGCATTGGGCCACTCCTGACGATCCGATGCCGGAGGATTTTTCCTTCCAGCTTTTCCCCGACGATCTCGACCGGCTGGAATGGTATCTGAACGATGCCGTTTCCCGCGTGCCGATCCTCGGCACCGCCGGCCTGTCGCGCATCATCAACGGGCCGATCCCCTATGCGCCGGACGGCAACCCGCTGATCGGGCCGATGCCCGGCGTGCCGAATGCATTCGAGGCCTGCGTCTTCACCTTCGGCATCTGCCAGGCGGGCGGCGCCGGCAAGGTTCTGGCCGAATGGGTGACGGAAGGCGAAACAGAATGGGACATGTGGAGCTGCGACCCGCGCCGCTACACGGGCTTCGCCTCCGATCCGGATTATTGCGTCGCCAAGGGAATGGAAATCTACGGCCACGAATACGCCATGCATTTCCCGAAGCACTACTGGCCAGCCGGCCGCGGCCAGAAACTCTCTCCGATCCATGATCGCATTGCCGCGCTCGGCGCCCAGTTCAAGCCCTATAACGGCTGGGAACGCGCTATGTGGTATGCGAAACCGGGCGACGACACATCCGAGGAAGCGACGCAGACCTGGAACCGAGAAGGGCCGTGGAGCCCGCGCATGGAGGAAGAATGTCTCGCGGTCCGCGATGCTGCCGGCATCCTCGACCTGCCCGGCTTTTCCCGCTACCGGGTCGAGGGACCGGGTGCCACCGAATGGCTCTCCTCGCTGATCACCGGCAAGGTGCCTAAACCTGGCCGCATCGGGCTTGCCTATTTTGCCGACGACAGGGGCCGTATCGTCACGGAAATGTCGGTGATGGCGATCGAGGAGGACTCCTTCTTCCTCATCACCGCCGCGACCGCGCAATGGCACGATCTCGACTGGCTGAAAAAGCACCTGCCAACCGATGCGGGCTTCGCCATCGAGGACGTCACGGAGCAGTTTTCCTGCCAGATCCTCTCCGGTCCGAAGAGCCGCGACATCCTTGCCGAACTCTGCGATGCCGATCTTTCGGCGGGTTGGCTCACCCACCAGCCAACAAAGATCGCCGGCCACTCCTGCCATCTGCTGCGCGTCTCCTTCGCCGGCGAACTCGGCTGGGAAATCCACACGAAGGTGGAGAATACCGCGCCCGTTTTTGACACCGTCTGGGCGGCAGGGCAGAAACACGGCTTGAAGCCTTTCGGCATGGAGGCACTCGATTGTCTCAGGATCGAGAAAGGCTACCGCGCCTGGAAGGGCGACCTTTCGACCGATTACACCGTGCTGCAGGGCGGGCTCGAACGCTTTGTCGATTGGTCGAAGCCGGATTTCAAGGGTAAGGCCGCACTTGCTGCGGAGAAACAGCAGGGTGTGAGGAAGCGTTTTGTCACCCTCGTCGTCGAGGCCGGCGATTGCGATGCGCCGTATATGTCCACCCTCTGGCATGGCGGACAGGTCGTTGGCGAAACGACCTCCGGAAACTGGGGCTACCGCACCGGTAAATCCATCGCGCTCGGCATGCTGCGCGCCGACCTTGCCGAACCCGGGACCGAACTCGAAGTCGAAATCTTCGGCGACCGTTTCAAGGCAGTCGTCCAAGCGGAGCAGGCGCTCTGGGACCCGGCGAATGAGAGGATCCGCGCATGAAGACGACCCCCTCGAAAGCCCGGGCGGTCATCATCGGCGGTGGCGTCTCCGGCTGTTCGGTCGCCTATCACCTTGCCAAGCTCGGCTGGACGGATGTCGTACTGCTCGAACGCAAGCAGCTCACTTCCGGCACGACCTGGCATGCGGCCGGCCTGATCGGACAGTTGCGGGCCAGCCAGAACATGACGCGGCTCGCCAAATATTCCCGCGATCTCTACGTGCAGCTCGAAACCGAGACCGGCATAGCCACCGGCATGAAGCAGAACGGCTCGATGACCGTTGCGCTGACCGAAGAGCGGAAGGAAGAGATCTACCGTCAGGCCTCGCTCGCCCGCGCCTTCAACATCGACGTTCGCGAGATTTCGCCGGAAGAGGCGAAAGCGATGTATCCGCATCTCAACATCGGCGACGTGAAGGCGGCAGTCCACCTGCCACTCGACGGCCAATGCGATCCGGCCAATATCGCCATGGCCTTGGCGAAAGGCGCCAGGCAGAACGGCGCGACCATCATCGAGAGCATCAAGGTCACCGAAGTACTGACCAAGGATGGTCGCGTCACCGGCGTCGCCTGCGAGCAGGCCGGCGAGCGGTACCTCATCGAGACGGAAAACGTCGTAAACTGCGCCGGCATGTGGGGCCGTGATCTGGCGGCGCAGTCGGGTGTTGCCGTGCCGCTGCATGCCTGCGAACACTTTTATATCGTCACCGAACCGATTGCAGGGCTGACCCAACTTCCCGTGCTACGGGTGCCGGACGAATGCACCTATTACAAGGAGGATGCCGGCAAGATGCTCGTTGGCGCCTTTGAACCGGTGGCAAAGCCCTGGCCGCCGGCCGGCGAGAAAATCCGGGAGGATTTCTGCTTCGACCAGTTGCCGGAAGATTTCGACCACTTCCAGCCGATCCTTGAAATGGCGATCAACCGCATGCCGATACTGGAAACTGCCGGCATTCACACCTTCTTCAACGGTCCGGAAAGTTTCACCCCCGACGACCGCTATTATCTCGGCGAGGCGCCGGAGCTGAAAGGTTATTGGGTGGCGGCCGGCTACAATTCGATCGGCATCGTCTCCTCCGGCGGTGCCGGCATGGCGCTTGCCCAGTGGATGAACGACGGCGAGCCGCCCTTCGACCTCTGGGAGGTGGATATCCGCCGCGCCCAGCCCTTCCAGAAGAACCGGCTCTATCTCAAGAACCGCGTCACCGAAACGCTCGGCCTGCTTTATGCCGATCATTTCCCCTATCGCCAGATGGCGACAGCCCGAGGCGTGCGCCGTTCGCCGATCCACGAGCATCTGAGGGCACGCGGCGCCGTGTTCGGCGAGGTGGCCGGCTGGGAACGCGCCAACTGGTTTGCGAGACCGGATCAGCAACGCGAATACCGCTATAGCTGGCAGCGGCAGAACTGGTTCGACAATCAGCGCGAGGAGCATCTGGCGGTCAGGACTGGCGTCGGGCTGTTCGACATGACATCGTTCGGGAAAATCCGTGTCGAGGGCCGCGATGCGATGGCTTTCCTCAACCGCGTCTGCGCCAACCAGATCGACGTGTCGGCCGGCCGCATCGTCTATACACAAATGCTGAATCGCCGTGGTGGCATCGAAAGCGATCTCACCGTGACGCGGTTATCCGAAACTGCCTTCCTGCTCGTCGTGCCCGGCACCACTTTGCAACGCGACCTCGCCTGGCTCCGGAAAAACCTCGGCGAGGAATTCGCCGTCATCACCGATGTCACCGCCGCCGAATGCGTGCTCTGCGTCATGGGTCCGAAATCACGTGAACTGCTCCAGAAGATCAGCCCAAATAGCTTTTCCAATACGGCGCATCCCTTCGGCACGGCCCGCGAGATCGAAATCGGCATGGGTCTCGCCCGCGCTCATCGCGTCACCTATGTCGGAGAGCTTGGCTGGGAGCTGTATGTCTCAACCGACCAGACGGCGCATGTCTTCGAGACTTTGGAAGAGGCGGGCGCCGATATCGGCCTCAAACTCTGCGGCATCCATACGCTGGATTCGTGCCGCATCGAAAAAGCTTTCCGCCATTTCGGCCATGACATCACCGACGAGGATCACGTGCTGGAAGCCGGCCTCGGTTTTGCGGTGAAGACGGACAAGGGGGATTTCATAGGCCGCGATGCCGTGCTGCGCAAACAGGATTCCGGCCTTGACCGCCGGCTGGTGCAGTTCCGGCTGACCGAGCCCGAGCCGCTGCTCTTCCACAACGAGGCAGTGGTGCGTGACGGAAAGATCGTCGGCACGATCACGTCCGGCAATTATGGCCATTTCCTCGGCGGCGCGGTTGGGCTGGGCTATGTGCCGTGCCAGGGCGAGAACGCCACCGATGTTCTGGCATCGACCTACGAGATCGAAATCGCCGGCCGACGGGTGAAGGCGGAAGCGTCGCTTTCACCCATGTACGATCCGAAAGCCGAGCGGGTGCGGATGTAACCGCAATCTTTAAGGAGACGACAATGCTCGCATCCGAACTGACCGAAAGCCCGCTCCAAAGCGACCGCATCGACCGGCTGATATCCGAACACCGCCCCGGCCATGGCCTCGCCCGCCCCTTCTATCACGATCCCGACATTTTCGAACGGGACATGAACCGCGTCTTCTTCCGCCACTGGCACTGCCTGGCGCATGAAAGCGTTATCCCCAACCTCCACGATTTCGAACTCTTCAAGCTCGGCGCCGAACAAGTAATCCTGACCCGCGCCGGCGATGGGACAGTGCATGCGATGCTGAACGTCTGCCGTCATCGCGGCGCCGAGGTTTGCACGCAGGAAAGGGGCAATGCCAAGGCTTTCGTTTGTCCTTACCACGCCTGGACCTTCGCGAATGACGGCCGGCTAAAGGCAGCCCGGCTGATGCCGAAGGATTTCAAGCGTGAAGACCACGGGCTGAAAAAGCTCCACGTCCGCGTGGTCGAAGGCCTCGTCTTTATCTCGTTTGCCGAAAACCCGCTGGATTTCTCCGCGGTGGAAAACCTGCTGCACGCCACTTGCGGGCAATATGGCTGGGCTTCCGCCAAGGTCGCCTATCGCCAGAGCTATCCCCTGAATGCCAACTGGAAGCTCGCGGTCGAGAACTATGTCGAGTGCTACCATTGCGGCCCGGCGCATCCGGAATATTCCGAGACACACGCGCTGGAACAGCCGCTGCACATGATCGAGGAACTGAACGCGGCGATGGAGGCCCGCACCTGCGCGCTCGGCATCGAAGTCGGTTCCGGCAATCACTGGAAGACCTCGCGGGAAGGCCGGGAGGCGATCCATGCCTTCCGATATGCGCTTTATGACGGGGTGAAGACCGGCAGCAAGGACGGCCAGCCGCTTGCCCCTTTGATGGGCCGATTTTCCGATTTCGACGGCGGCGTCACCTCCATCCATCTCGGCGGCACCAGCTTCCTCGTCTGTTATGCCGACCACGGCATGATCTACCGCTTCATCCCGAAGACGGTCGACACCTGCGAGATGGAGCTGATCTGGCTGGTGGATGCCGGGGCCGAGGAAGGCCGCGACTACGATCTCGAAAGACTCACCTGGCTCTGGACGGTAACGACCGACGAGGACAAGGCGATCATCGAGCACACCGCCCGCGGCGTGGTCTCGCGTTTCTTCGTGCCCGGCCCGATCGCCCCTATGGAACAGAACGAATTGCGCTATATCGGCTGGTATCTGGACGAGATCAGCCGGGCGTGAGGCACAGATGAAGAGATTGTCGGGCAAGTGCTTTTGCGGCGCGGTGGCATATGCTGTCGAGGATGCCTTTGTCTACGCCGCCATCTGCCATTGTTCGAATTGCCGCCGCACCACCGGCTCGGCCTTCAAGCCGTTCGCAGGAATCCCGCGCGAAAAACTTGCGCTGACCAAGGGCGCCGATAGCCTGCTGATCTATGGCGGCCCGGACAATCACGATGCCCATTGCCGCGCCTGCGGTTCGCTTCTTTATTCGCTGGTACGCGAGGCGGCCTGGGTGCATGTGGCGATGGGAACGCTCGTGGATGCACCGGCCATTCGGCCGAGCCACCACATCTTCGTCGGCTCTAAGGCGCCGTGGTACGAGATCACCGACGACCTGCCGCAATATGAGGGGCACAAGAGCGCCTAGGCCTTGGCCGCCAGCACCTTCAGCCTTTCGCCTTCGAGGCGGTAGAAAACGCGGTCTTCCTTCCGGTCGCCGCCGAGTTCGTCATAGAAGCGCAGCAGCCTTTCGTTGGAGCGTGCCGCGGTCCAGTCGATCCGGCCGAAGCCGCGCTCGACCGCCAGCGCGGCCAGCCGGGTAACAAGTTTCGTGCCAATATCCTTGCCGCGCTCGGCATGGGCGACGTAGAGGTCTTTCAAAAAGAAGTCGGGCTTCAAGCCCGGGCCGGGATAACTGGCGCCGAAAGCGGCCATGCCGACGATGCGGTCAGTCTTCGCCAGCAGGATTTCGGAAGCTTGCGGGCGGCTGCGGATGCCTTACAGCACAGCCTCGTGCGGCGGGCTGAAGCCGCCGAAATAGGCCTGCATTTCCTCAAGCAGCGAGGCGAGATCTTCCGCATCCGCCAGTTCGAAAAAGCCTATACCCAAATCTGTCATACCAATGAAGCTGCCAGGCCGAAACCGCCAAGCCTAGCCCCGAATTTTTTCACGAATGTTGCGGCCGGTGTTGACTTCTTCCTCTCCATGAACAGAATGGGAACATCAAAAGGGACTGCCATGTCAAAATCGGAAAAGTTCATCGTCCTGCCATTCAAGAAGATACGGGGAAACATCGCGCCGGGCGAGATGCGGGCAGCCTCCAACGCCGCTTCCGCGGAGAAGATCGCCCGCGCCATGGCCGAACGCTTTGTCGGCGTGGCCGCCTATTCCGTTCAGGTGGACATGGAAAGCGGCGACATGTCGGACCCGAAAGTCTTGTGGCAAGCGGGCGAAATCGCCGACATCGCGGCGTAACGGCTATTTCCCCTTCCAAACCGGATCCCGCTTTTCCGCGAAGGCACGTGCGCCTTCGAGCTGGTCTTCGCTGGAATAGAGCAGGTCGACCGTCTTCAGCTGACGGCGGGTGATGCGGTTCATGGTCGTCTGGAATCTTTCGCCTTCCGCCTCCCGCACCACTTCCTTGATCGCCGCATAGACGAGCGGCGGGCCGCTTTCGAGCAGCCGCGCCAGGTCCCAGGCGCGTGCCATCAGCCTGTCCGCCGGCAGGATTTCGTTGACGAAACCCCAGCGATGCGCCTCCTGCACATCGAGCCACCGGCCGGTCAACAGCATATCCATGGCGATGTGATAGGGAATGCGTTTCGGCAGCTTGATCGAGGCGGCATCCGCCACCGTTCCTGAACGGATTTCCGGCAGAGCGAACGTGGCGTGTTCAGCGGCAAGGATGAGATCGGTCGACAGCGCGATTTCCAACCCGCCGCCGCAGCAGATGCCGTTGACGGCGGCGATGATCGGCTTGTTGAGGTCGCGCAGCTCCTGCATGCCGCCAAAACCGCCCACGCCGTAATCGCCGTCAACCGCGTCTCCGGCCGCTGCCGCCTTCAGATCCCAGCCGGGGCAGAAGAACTTTTCGCCCGAACCGGTGATGATGGCGACGCGCAGCGCGTCGTCGTCGCGAAAGTCGCGAAAGATCTCGCCCATGATGCGCGAGGTCTTGAGGTCGATGGCATTCGCCTTCGGCCGGTCGATGGTGACTTCCAGAATGCCGCCATCGCGGCGGGTCTTGATGGGTCGATCGGTCACGATATCCTCCTTCTCACCAGCGCATCTACCGCCACGACACCCTCGCCTTCCGGCAGCACTAGGACCGGGTTGATGTCCAGTTCATCGATATCTGCCGCGTTGGCTACAAGATAGGCCGCAACCGCTGCGACCGCCTGCTCAAGCGCTGGGATATCGCCCTTCGGTGCGCCGCGGTAACCGTCGAGCAGCTTCTTCACCTTCAGACCGGATATCGCGGCCGAAATCGCCTCCGGCGAGGCCGGCAGGGTGAACAGCGCGGAATCGTCCAGAAGCTCGACCAGAATGCCGCCGGCGCCGACAGTCATCACCAGGCCCGCCACCGGATCGCGCGTCGCGCCGATGATAATCTCCGCCACCGGCCGGCCGGCCATCTTCTCGACCAGATAACCGTTCGCGGTGCCGGCCATTGCATGTGCGGCGGCAACGACTTCCCCGGCAGTCCGCAGATTGAGTTTCACGGCGCCGGCCTCGGTTTTGTGGGCGATCCCGCGGCCCTTCAGCGCCACCGGAAAGCCGAGTTTTTCCGCCGCCGGCCCGGTATCCTCGGGATCGATCTCCACCAGGCCTTCCGGCACCGGCAGGCCGAAGGCGGAGAGTTCGCGTTTGGCTTCGTCCTCGTTGAGCGTCACGACCTCCGCTGAGCCGGGCGCGATCCTGAGAAGCGGCTCGGGCGCGGGACCTTTCCAAGCAGCACCGATGAAGGCCGCGGTCTCGGCGGCGGCGAGCGCTTCCTCGACGCCGTAAAAAGGCACGAGGCCATCGCACATCAATTGCTCGGCAACCTGTTCCGGCAGGTTTTCCGCCATGCTGGAGACGATGCCGGCATTGGCGCCGGTTGCCCTGCGCGCTGCAACGACCGAGTTGACTGTTGTCAACCAGTCGGTCGCGTCGCAGCGGTCGAGGCGGGGGAAATCGAGCACGACGAGGTTCAGCGCGTAACCGCCCTGCATCATGGCGGTGAAGGCGGCCGTCTGTTTGTCGCCGTTGCCCCAGACGAAGGTATGGTAGTCGAGCGGATTGGCGAGCGTCACCATCGGGCCGAGCGCTTCGCGCAGCGGCTTCAACTGCTCCTCCCTGAGCGGCCGATAGGAAATCATCCGCTTCACGCCGGCATCGGCCATCAGCGAAGCCTCGCCGCCGGAACAGCTCATGGAGGAAATGTCGGCATTTTCCAGCGGGCCGTAAAGATGCAGCAGTTTCAGGGTTTCCAGGAGTTCCGGCAGGGTCTCGACGCGACCCATGCCAAGACGCTCCAGCAGCGCAGAGGAGACACGGTCGTTGCCGGCCAGCGAAGCAGTGTGCGAGACGGTGGCGAGCTGCGCGGCTTCCGATTTTCCGACCTTCAGCATGGCGACCGGCTTTTTCAAGCGGCGAGAAAGATCGGCCAGCCGCTCTAGGGTTTCGAGACTGTCGAAACCCTCCACATGTAGGCCAATCGCCGTGACGCGGGGATCCTGGATGACTGTGCACGCGAGTTCTGCAAGCCCCGTCTGAGCCTGATTGCCGGCAGTCATCAGATAGGCGAGCGGCAAACCGCGTTGCTGCATGGAAATATTGCAGGCAATGTTGGAGGATTGCGTCAGCACCGCCACGCCCCGGTCCACCCGCAGCATGCCGTGCTGATCCGGCCACAGCAGCGCGCCATCCAGCATGTTGATGAAGCCGTAGCAGTTCGGCCCGAGGATTGGCATGTCGGCGGCCGCCGCGACCAGCTCCGATTGCAGTTCGTCGCCATCCGCAAGCTCGCTTGCTGCTTCCCGGAAACCGGAAGCGTAACATACGGCCCCGCCTGCCCCGCGGGCGGAGAGCTCGCTGATGATCTCGATCGTAAGCTGCCGGTTGACGCCGACGAAGGAGGCGTCGGGTGCGGCGGGCAGATCGGCTACCGTGCGATAGCATTCGCGGCCAAGGATTTCGTCGGTTTTCGGATGGACGGGCCAGATTTCGCCGGCAAAACCCATCTTGTCGCATTGCTCGATGACACGCCGGGCCTCCTTGCCACCGAACACGGCAATGGTCTTCGGGCGGGTCAGGCGTTCGAGGGAGCGGGGCATCCTCAAGCCCCCAGCGGCCGCAAAAGATCGCGGCTGATGATGTGCCTTTGAATTTCCGACGTGCCGTCCCAGATGCGCTCCACTCGCGCATCCCGCCAGAACCGCGCCAACGGCAGGTCGTCCATCAGCCCCATTCCGCCGAAGATCTGGATGGCTTCATCTGTGACTCGCGCCAGCATTTCGGTTGCGAAAACCTTGGCCGAAGCGATCTCGCGGTTCGACGGCAGACCTTGGTCAAGCCGCCAGGCGGCCGACAACGTCAGGAGGTCGGCTGCGTCGATCTCGGTGATCATGTCGGCAAGCTTGAAGGAAACGCCCTGGTTGGCGCCGATCGGCTTGCCAAATTGTTTTCGCTCGGCGGCGTAGTTCAACGCATAGTCGAAAGCCCGCCGCGCCCGGCCGACGGAAGTGGCGGCGACGGTGAGGCGCGTGGCGTAGAGCCAGTCGTTGGCGATATCGAAACCCTTGTGGACCTCGCCGAGGATCTGTGCCGACGGCAGGCGGCATTCGTCGAAGGTCAGGATGCAGTTCTGGTAACCGCGATGCGAGACGGAGTTGTAACCCTCGCGGATTTCGAACCCCGGCGTGCCGCGATCGACGAGGAAGCAGGTGATCAGCTTCTTTGGCCCACGCGCCGTTTCCTCCTCGCCGGTGGCGATGAAGACGATGACGAAATCGGCGATATTGGCGTGGGAGATGAAATGTTTCGTGCCGTTGACGACCCAATCGCCACCGTCCTTCCGCGCGAAACATTTCATGCCGCGTACGTCTGAGCCGGCATCGGGCTCGGTCATGGCAAGCGCATCGAACTTTTCGCCCTTCACCGCGGGAAAAAGGTATCTTTCGCGCTGTTCGGCATTGCAGGCCATCAGGATGCCGGAGGGGCGGCCGAAGAAGACGGTGAGCGCCATCGACCCGCGACCGAGCTCCCGCTCCACCAGGGTGAACGAGGTGTGGTCGAGGCCGGCGCCGCCCACCTCTTCCGGAAAATTGCAGCCGAAGAAGCCGATCTCCCGGCATTTGCGGGCAATCTCCTGGCCGAGTTCGGGCGGCACGATGCCTGTGCGCTCCACCTCGTTTTCGTACGGGTAGATTTCCGTCTCGACGAAATCGCGGACGGTTTTGACAATCATCTCCTGCTCGTCGTTCAATCCGAAATTCATATATTCCCTCCCGTCGCCGGCTTCCGATCAGCGCTTCTGCCCCACGAACCGCCCAGCCCCTTCCGGCGCGGGTAAATCCGCATGCGCATCGATCAGCGGCTGCAGCCTGCCCATCACCTCCGCCCCCGGCGCCACGGCCTTGCCCTCGGCCGAGGCGACATGCAGCATCAGGTGTTCGCAGGTCGCAAGCAGCACGCCATCCGAGGCGCGGCTGAGAGACATAAAGCTCTGCAGCTTCTTGCCATCGGATGAGGGCAATATCTGTGCGGTGACCTTGAGGAGATCGCCGAGCTTGGCTTCGTCAAGCAGCCGCGTGTGGGTCTCCACCGTGTAATAGCTATTGCCGACCGCGACGTAATCCATATCGACGCCGATCAGGCGGAGCAGCGCGTCGCTGGCATCGGCGAAGCATTGCGCGTAACGGAACTCGGTCATGTGACCATTGTAGTCGATCCAGGACGGATGAACCTTGATCTGCAGGAGGTCGAGCGGCTCCTTGTTGAGCTTGGCCGCAGGTTTCGGCGAATTTTTCCAGAGATGTTTTTCAAATTCGGCGAGGATTTTGCCAGCGCCCCAACCGCGCCCTGCATCCCCGCTCTTCAGCGCCTGCATGATGCCGACGAGGTTTTCGTCGCGGATGCGTTCCAAGTCGCGAATACCACGGGCGCCGGATTGGGCGTCGGATTGGGCCGCGATCTTGTCCACCAGCGCATCATCGAGATCGACGACATCGGTGAGCTTCGTCCAAGGCCAGGAAAGGCATGGGCCGAACTGTGCCAGGAAATGCCGCATGCCGGCCTCGCCGCCGGCAATGCGATAGGTCTCGAACATGCCCATCTGCGCCCAGCGCATGCCGAAGGAATAGCGGATCACGTCGTCCAGCGTTTCCGTGTCGCAGATGTCGTCGTGGATCAACCACAGTCCTTCACGCCAGACAGCTTCCAGCAGGCGATCGCCGACGAATGCCTCGATCTCCTTTTTGATGATGACGCCCTTCATGCCGATCGGGGCGAGCTTTTCCTGTGCCGCCTTCAACGTTTCGGCGGCGGTCTTTTGACCGCCGACCAATTCGGCGAGCGGCAGCAGATAGACGGGGTTGTAGGGATGGGCGACGAACATGCGCTCCGGATATTTCATGTCGCGCTGGAGATCGGTCGGCATCAGGCCGGAGGTCGAGGAGCCTATCAGCGCCTTGGGGTCAGCGGCCGCGTCGATCTGAGTGATGACGTTGCGCTTCAGTTCCAGCCGCTCAGGCACGCTTTCCTGAATCCAGTCGGCGCCTCTTACGGCCTCTTCGACCGTCTGGCAGAAAGTAATTTTCCCTTGCGGCGGCAACGGCGCCATGGTGAGCATGGCATAGGCGCGTTCGGCATTGGCGAGCACTTCGCCGACAATGCGTTCAGCCTCCGGATGCGGGTCGAACATGTTGACGTCTATGCCGGCGAGCACGAAACGGGCGGCCCAGGCTCCGCCGATGACGCCGCCGCCGATGCAGCCCGCTTTTTCTATCTTGCTCATGGCGATCACCGTTTTGTCAGCTTGAGTTTTTCACGCACGGCAGCTGGGCCGATGATCCTGGCGCCCATGCCCTCGATCACGCCGACGGCCTTCTCGACGAGCTGTGCGTTGGTCGCCAACTGCCCCTTGCCGGCATAAAGGTTGTCCTCCAGACCGACGCGTACATTGCCGCCGGCGAGAACGGCGGCGGCCGGATAGGCGAGCGCATTGCGGCCGATCGAGAAGGCAGAAAACGTCCAATGTTTCGGCACGTTGTTGACCATGGCCATGAAGGTGTTGAGGTCGTCCGGCGCGCCCCAGGGAATGCCCATGCAGAGCTGGATCAAGACGGGATCCTCGATCAGCCCTTCTTCCACGAGCTGTTTGGCGAACCAGAGATGGCCGGTATCGAAGGCCTCGATCTCGGGGCGCACGCCGAGTGCTGTCATCTGCCGCGCCATCTCGCGCAGCATGGAGGGCGTGTTGGTCATCACGTAGTCGCCGAGGGAAAAGTTCATCGTGCCGCAATCGAGCGTGCAGATCTCCGGCAGGCATTCGGCGACATGCGCGACACGCTCGGTGGCGCCGGCCATGTCAGTACCATTCGGATTGACCGGGAAAGGCGCTTCGACATTGCCGAACACCAGGTCGCCGCCCATGCCGGCGGTGAGGTTCAGCACTACGTCGATATCCGCTGAACGGATGCGATCGGTCACTTCCTTGTAAAGTTCCCTGTTGCGGGCCGCAGCACCCGTTTCCGGGTTCCGAACATGGCAATGGACAACCGCCGCTCCGGCTTTGGCGGCGTCGATTGCGGATTCCGCGATCTGTTTCGGGGTGATTGGAACGTGGGCGGACTTGCTCACCGTATCGCCGGCGCCGGTGACGGCGCAGGTGATGAAAACGTCGCGGTTCATCTCGAGCGGCATGCTTCCCTCCTTTTTCGTCCCGTCCATTACGTGTCGGAAAAGCGAACAATGCTTTGCACAATCGGTGCCGTTCCATACATTGTCGGTGACCATGATTGCCGTGGTACGGCTCACAATGCGAGCGGGTGCATTGACCGCTTGTGTTGCTGCCGGTCGCCGATGCGACAAGCCAGCACCTCAACAATTCGCCTCGCAGTTGATGCCTATCAAAGAGCGCTGTGGCGGAAGAGCGCATAGACAAACCTGACTGATGCATGCAACTAAGCAGCGGCAGATCGATGGCACCCTGCAGGCGAAGACGCTACCGTGAAAAACCGCAGACCGCATAAATGGAGCATGATAACCGCGTTCATCGCGGCGCATGCACTCGTTGTGCAGATGCTGCTAGCGTCTCTCGGCATGGGGACCGCGCTTGCCGCGCCCCTATACGATGAATTCGGCAATCCTCTTTGCATCACGCATGTGGAAGGCCCGGCCGATAACGGCGACAGGGATCACTCTCAGGCCCTCCAATGCTGCACCCAGGCATGCAGCACGTTCACCTCACTTTTTGCGGCACCGGCTCCAGGCAATTTCCTGGTGAACCGGCTGCCTGTTGTTGCGACAAAGATTCGCATCGACGCTGAAGCGGGATTTGTGAAGCGACCGGAAACGGAACCGGGAAGGCCACGAGGTCCGCCACTCGACATTTAGTCCTTCGGTCAAGCAAGTTCCGCCTCGGGATGTCCTCGCCTAGATGACAATCCAGCCGGACCGCCCGGCCGTCCATTTCCGTATTCACTCAGACCAACAATACACGCCAAGCGCCACCGGCCGCCGGCTTGTCATCGGCCGACCGCTGTCGGCATCCATGGAGAATTCTATGTTGAAGAAGATCATTGTTACCGCTGCTGTTACCATGCTCACCAGCACCGCAGCATTTTCGCACGTCACTCTTGAGGGAAAAGAAACCCCGGTAGGAACGACCTATAAGGCAGTGCTGCGGGTACCCCACGGCTGCGAAGGCAAGCCGACAAACGTCGTGCGGGTTCAGCTTCCGGAAGGGTTTTACGCTGTCAAGCCGCAGCCCAAAGCAGGCTGGAAGCTTGAGAAGGTCAAAGGCGCCTATACCAAGGCCTACGACAATCACGGAACGCTGGTAAGCGAGGGGGTCAAGGAAGTTGTCTGGAGCGGCGGCAATCTCGGTGACGATGAATACGACGAATTTGTCGTTCGAGGCACGATCGCAGCCGACCTCACGGCTGGCGGCACCTTGTATTTTCCAGTGGTTCAGGAATGCCCGGAAGGGCTGAAGGAGCGCTGGATCGACGTTCCGGCGGAAGGCCAGAAGGCATCTGATCTGGAAATGCCCGCACCAGGCGTCAAGCTTTTGCAAAGACTGAGCAACTGACACCTGGGCATGACATTGACGATGACGTCGCTTCGAACGAAATTCCTTCCATTCAGCATTCTGCGGCAAATTGCTCTGGCGATGCTGCTATGGCTGGGCCTCGCGGCGACGGCATCCGCCCACGCTTCCTTGAATGCGACCTCGCCACGCGATGGCTCGGTCATGGCTGTATCACCCGCGGTCATAAGGCTGACGTTCAGCGAACCCGTCTCACCGACCAGCCTGAAATTGACCTTGCCCGACGGCAGACCGGTCGTTCTTGAAGCCTTCATCGTCAAGGACAAACTGGTCGAGGTCGTTCCGCCGGCGGACCTTTCGAACGGCACCCATGTGTTGTCCTGGCGGGTCGTCTCCCAGGATGGTCATCCGATCGGAGGCTCGGTTATTTTTTCGATCGGGCATCCGGGCGGGGCTTCTCCTCGGACTGGAGACATTGTGGATTGGTCCGTGCGGGCGGGTCTCTGGAGTGGCAAGGTCGGTCTCTATATCGGTCTCCTTTTCGGGATCGGGGGGACCTTAGCCGCCTCCTGGTTTGTTCAAGAATCCAGAAACGCATTGAACTTCACGGTTGCCGCTCTCTGCCTAGGCCTGGCCGGCACATTGCTCTCCGCCGGATTTCAGGGATTGGACACCGTTGGCGAACCGCTCCAACGGATCCTTGACCCGGAAGTCTGGAAAGCGGGTTTTGCAACAAGCTTCGGACGGACTGTTGTCTTCATGTTTGCGGCGCTCGCGCTTTCGGGGCTCGCGCTTGCAAGCGGTCCAAGCCGGAGTGCGCGGTGGATCTCGCTCTCGGCACTGTTCACGGCAGCCGTTGCCCTGAGCCTGAGCGGGCACGCCAGCGCTGCTGAGCCGCAATGGATCATGCGACCGGCCGTTTTCCTCCATGTGGCGGCAATATCCACCTGGGTCGGCGCCCTGCTCCCTCTCGCAGCCGAGTTCAGAAGAGGCGGCTCCGACGCCGCAATCGCGCTCCGCCGCTTCTCGAACTTCATTCCGCTTTCTGTCGCCGTGCTGCTCATTGCTGGCCTGATATTGACCTATATACAGGTTCTGAAGATCGAGGCGCTCGTCACCACAAGCTATGGATGGGTTCTTCTCATCAAGCTCGGCTTTCTCATCCTGCTCTTCGCCCTAGCCTGCATCAACAGGTGGAGGCTGACGAACCGGGCGGAACGCGGCGAGACAGCTGCCATCACGCTGCTCATACGTTCGATAGTGGCCGAAAGCCTCGTTGTGCTTCTCATACTTGGCGTTGCTGCCACCTGGCGCTTCACGCCGCCGCCGCGCTCGCTGATCCTGGAGGTGTCCGAGCCTGCGGTTGTCCATATTCACTCCACAAAGGGAATGGCGGAAATGGAGGTCACCCCTGGAAATGCCGGCCCGGTAACGGCAGCCGCAATAATCATGAAAGAGGATTTTTCCCCCCTCGATCCTCAGGAAGTGTCCTTCGTGTTTTCAAATCCGACGGCAGGAATCGAACCAATCAGACGCAAGGCCGACAGGCAGCAAGGCAACACCTGGAGTGTTACAGGTCTGGTCCTGCCCGTGGCGGGTATCTGGACCGTCAGGATCGACGTCATCATCAGCGATTTCGAGATCATGAAGCTCGAAGGCGAAGTCGAGATCAAGCCGTAGGTCAGGGCAAGCTCTTTTCTTCGCTCGAATGCGCCTTGGCCATCACCTTCCTCAGTTCATCGACGGCATTGGCGCTCGGCAGCACGTCGCCCTCCAGCTCGTCCGGCATATGCCAGCCCGGATCCACACCCTGCATGTTGGGTAATTCATGCGCGATTCCCTTGTGGCAGTCGATGCAAGTCGCCTTGCCACTCAGGAGATAGCGAGTGTGGATGTCAGCGGCGCGCTGGGTCTGCTTGGAGAGATCCATCGCCACGGATGAATGGCAATTACGGCATTCCAGGCTGTCATTCGCCTTGAGCCGATGCCATTCGTGCTGCGCCAGACGCAGCCGTTCATCGAGAAATTTCTGGCGGGTGTTGATCGTACCGAAAATCTTGCCCCATACCTCCTTCGAGGCCTGCATTTTGCGGGCAATCTTATCTGTCCATTCGTGCGGCACGTGGCAATCCGGGCAGGAAGCGCGCACGCCGGACCGATTCGAAAAATGCACCGTGCGCGTCATCTCCTCGTAAACATTGGCCCGCATTTCGTGGCATCCGGTGCAGAATTGCTCCGTATTCGTAAGTTCCAGGGCCGTATTGAAAGCTCCCCAGAAAACCACCCCTCCCACGAAACCGCCAAGCGTCAGGAATGCCAAACTCAGAGTAGCCGCGGGTGTACTGAGAATTTTCCAGACCCAGGCGGCCAGCCTTTTGATGCGTGCAATCAAGCTACTTTCCTCCCAGATGCTCGACGCCCATTTCGCTCATGTCGCGGAACGTATTGCCGACAAGCGGCTGCACCTCCGCTTGAGGCACATGGCAGGCGGTGCAGAAATAGCGCCGTGGGGAGACGTCCGCGAGCATCTGCCCCTCGCGGGTCATGTAATGGGTGACGCTGATCATCGGGGCGCCTGCGCCCTCGGTGAATTCCCGCTTGTGGCAGGAAAGACAGCGATTGGTATTGACGGAAAGCTGGTAACCTTCGATCGAATGGGGAATGACCGGCGGCTGGTCCGGGTAGGCCCGCATTTTGCGGACGTCGTCCACGTTCCATTTCGGCATCGGCTTTGCGGGAACCATGTCCATCCCGCCAGGTGGTCCCGACAATTCCCGAACCATTTGAGCGACTGCGAGATTCGTTGAGAACACTGCAGCAAAGACGGCAAGGGCGGCCAAAAAGGAACGGAGGATTATGCGACGGGGAGAATCTTCACAGCGCATTTCTTGTAGTCCGTCTGTTTCGAGATGGGATCGGTAGCGTCTAGGGTGACCTTGTTGATCAACTGACTGGCGTCGAACCATGGCACGAAGATCACGCCCGGCGGCATGCGGTTTCGCCCGCGGGTTTCCACACGCGACCGGATTTCACCCCTTCGGGAAACGATCCTGACTTCCATTCCCTGATTGAAACCACGTTTCCTGGCATCATCGGCGTTCATGAAACATCGGGCGCCAGGGAATGCCTTGTACAGTTCCGGTACGCGCATGGTCATCGAACCGGAATGCCAATGTTCCAAGACGCGACCCGTCACCAACCAGAAATCGTACTCGTTATCGGGAGATTCAGCCGGAGGCTCGTAGGGAACCGCGAGAATGACGGCCCTGCCGTCCGGACGACCGTAGAATTTTACGCCCTCCCCGGCTTTGACATAGGGATCGTAACCTTCGCGATAACGCCACTTGGTCTCCTGGCCGTTCACCACCGGCCAGCGCAGGCCGCGCTCCTGATGATATCGGTCATAGGGCGCCAGATCATGGCCATGACCCCGCCCGAAGGACGCGTATTCCTCGAACAGCCCCTTCTGGATGTAGAAGTCGAATGCATAGGCTTCGTTGTTCGGGTACGACTTGTCCACCTCGCTGAGCGGGAACTGGTCTACCTGCCCGTTCTTGAACAATACCTCGAACAATGTCTTGCCACGGTAATCGGGATGTTTGTCCAGCATTTCCGCCGGCCAGACCTCATCCGTGGTGAAGCGCTTTGAGAATTCCACCAACTGCCAGAGATCCGACCGCGCTTCACCCGGTGCCTGAACAAGCTGATGCCAGACATGGGTGCGGCGCTCGGCGTTACCGTAGGCTCCTTCCTTCTCGACCCACATCGCCGCAGGCAGGATCAGATCCGCCGACATGGCGGTGATCGTCGGGTATGCGTCGGACACCACGATGAAGTTGTCCGGATTACGGTAGCCCTGATAGGTCTCGTTCTTCGTGTTCGGTGCAGCCTGAACGTTGTTGTTGACCTGCACCCAATAAAAGCTGAGCTTCCCATCCTTGAGCATGCGGTCCTGCTGCACGGCATGGTAGCCGGGTTTATCCGGAAGAAGGCCTTCCGGCAGCTTCCAGATTTCCTCCGCATGGTGGCGGTGTTCAGGATTGGTTACCGTCATGTCGGCCGGCAACCGATGCGCGAAAGTACCGACCTCACGCGCAGTACCGCAGGCCGATGGCTGCCCGGTGAGGGAGAACGGACTATTCCCGGGTTCGGAAATCTTGCCCGTGAGAAGATGGAGATTGTAGAGCATCTGGTTTGCCCAGACGCCGCGGACGTGCTGGTTGAAGCCCATTGTCCAGAGCGACATCACCTTCCGGTTCGGGTCTGCGTAGAGGTCCGCAAGCTGCTGCAAAAACCCCGGGTCCGCGCCCGTCAGGTCTGCCACTTTTTCAAGGGTGTAGTCGGAGACGAACTTTTTGAAGGATTCGAAGTCGGTCGGCTCCATGTTGGCGGGGTTGGCCGCATTGGCCGCCTTGAGCTCCAGCGGATCTTCCGGCCGCAGGCCGTAGCCGATATTGGTCACGCCTTTCATGAAGGTCGTATGGTTCCTGACAAATTCCTCGTTGACCTTGCCGCTGGTGATGATGTGGTTAGCGATATAGTTCAGGATGGCGAGATCGGTCCCGGGCGTGAAGATGACGGGAATATCGGCAAGATCCATGCTGCGGTGAGTGAAGGTCGACAGGACGGCAACCTTGACGTGCTGATGTCCGAGCCGCCTGTCCGCAAGGCGCGTCCAGAGGATCGGATGCATCTCCGCCATATTCGAGCCCCAGAGCACGAAGGCATCCGCATTTTCGAAGTCGTCGTAACAGCCCATCGGCTCATCCATGCCGAAGGTGCGCATGAAGGCGTAGGCAGCCGACGCCATACAATGGCGGGCGTTGGGATCGAGATTGTTCGAACGGAAGCCGGCGCGCATCAACTTGGTTGCAGCATAGCCCTCGAAGATCGTCCATTGTCCGGAGCCGAACATTCCGACTGCTGTCGGCCCCTTCTCCTTCAGCACCTTCTTGCACTGATCGGCCATCACATCGAAGGCTTCGTCCCAGCTTACAGGCTCGAATTCGCCATCCTTGGCATATTTGCCGTTTCGCTTCCTCAGAAGCGGCGTCTTCAGGCGGTCTTCACCATACATGATCTTGGAGAGGAAGTAGCCCTTGATGCAATTCAGGCCACGGTTGACTTCGGCCTGCATGTCGCCGTGGGTGGCGACGACCTGGCCTTCCTTGACGCCGACCATGACCCCGCAACCCGTGCCGCAGAACCGACATGGGGCCTTCGACCACTTGATCTCCAGCGACTCTACCCCGCCAGGTACCGGCTGGGCGCCGGCCGGAAGCGCGATCCCGGCAGTCGCGGCCGCTATCCCCGCCGCATGCGCCTTGATAAGGTCACGCCGCGTCAATTCTCCGATCATCAGACATTGCCTCCACGTTTTCGGAGTGTTCGAACACCATATTGGCGGCCACCACCCCGTCGATTGCAGATATTGCCGCGAGAGACGCACCGAGCTCGCCGCTGCTGGCGCCCTCGATGACGACAACGATCTTGCCGCCCTGGATGGCGTGAACTTCCACCCTCTCCATCGCCATTAAATCCCGCACGACGCGTTCTTCGGCTTCAGGCCTCACGACGATGACGGCGCTGGAGATGTAGTGGCGGTTCGCTTTTTCAGGCATGCGTCATCCTTCGGCGCTTGCTCAAGGCCGTATTTGTCTGAAGCCTGCGGACGCAGGCACGGCGCCCGCCAGCTTGTTTGCCAGCGATCAAGGAGGGACATCGGCCGGCAAGCCCAACATCGGTTGCAAAGCCGCGCGCCGCATTACGCAAGGAGGTGGGCGAGACAGCCACCCTGCCGGTATCGGTCTTTCGCAGGGAAAATGACGCCGCAGACATCAGAACACCTCAATGACCGGGAGGTCCGGGCGGACCGGTGATAATCTGGTACATCCAAACGAGAAAGCCGTAGCCGCCCACCACTCCTACAGCCACGATGGGCCAGATGCCGAATGCCAGCACAAGGAAAGTGAGTAACTCCCTCCACCGGCTCCGGGGCAGCTCCTCGTGTTGCTGAAGGGGAAGATCAGGCACGCTCACCTCCTCTGGGGCCATCTCTTGCTCTAAGATGGATCATCGTCCGAACTCGTCAACCCAAGGTCTGCACCTATTCTCGCCGCCGCAGAAGGCGAGGCAACTATGACTGAGACTAGCGCATCGACGGTTCCGTAACTTGCGCCAGCGCAAAGACATATTGTCTGCAGCCCGGCACATCTCGCGCATGAAAGCAGATGTCACTCCTCGTCGCCACGCAAGCCTTCAGGATTTCGTCAGCTTCCTGGAAAAGCGCGGCAGTCTCAAACGGATAGCCCGCCCCGTTTCCCTGGTTCACGAAATTACCGAAATCCACCGGCGGGTGCTTGCGGACCACGGGCCTGCGCTCCTGTTCGAACAACCCGTCGACGCGTCGGGAACAACGCAGACCATCCCGCTTCTGGCAAATCTCTTCGGCACCCGCGAACGGATCGAATGGGGCCTGGGCCTTGAGGCCGGAGGGCTTCCTCAACTTGCCGCCTTCCTCGCCGAACTGCGTGAACCGAAGCCGCCGAAATCAATGCGTGACGCCTGGCAAAAACTGCCTCATTTGAGGGCCGCCTTGTCCATGAACGCGCGTCCGGTTTCTCGCGCCCTCTGCCAGCAGCTTGTCTGGCAAGGACGTGAGATCGACCTCGACCGGCTGCCGATTCAATCTTGCTGGCCGGGGGAGCCGGCTCCCCTCATCACCTGGCCGCTGGTCATCACTCACGCGCCGGACGACCCGAGCGATCTCAACGTCGGCATTTACCGCATGCAGAAGCTCGGCCGAAACCGCCTGATCGTACGCTGGCTGGCAAATCGAGGCGGCGCCCGGCATCATCGCATGTGGCAAGCGCTCGGCCGCGACATGCCGGTAGCCGTCGCGATCGGAGCCGACCCTGCGACGATCCTTGCCGCCGTCATGCCCCTTCCCGACGGGATGAGCGAACTCAGTTTTGCGGGTGTCCTGAAAGGCAGACGGCAGGAAACGACAACCGGGCTGACGGTTCCCCTTCCCGTTCCCGCGCAAGCCGAAATCGTGCTGGAAGGCACGGTCTCTGCGACCGAGGCCGCCGAAGAGGGCCCCTACGGAGACCATACCGGATATTACAACGCCGTCGAGCCGTTCCCCGTGCTTAGCCTGTCGGCCATCACCATGCGTCACCAGCCGATCTACCTCTCGACCTATACCGGCCGACCGCCGGACGAACCCTCACGGCTCGGCGAGGCCATGAACGATCTCTTTCTGCCGCTGATCAAGGGGCAGTTCCCGGAGATTGTCGACCTCTGGCTTCCCCCGGAAGCGTGTTCCTATCGCGCCATCGTCGTCTCGATCAACAAGCGATATCCGGGTCAGGCAAGGCGGATCATGATGGGATTGTGGTCGATCCTACCGCAGTTCAGCTACACCAAGCTCATCATCGCAGTGGATCCCGATATCAATGTCAGAAGCTGGCCGGACGTCGTCTGGGCGCTTTCGACGCGCTTCGACGCCAGCCGTGATCTCCTCGTCGTAGATAGAACACCGATTGATTACCTCGACTTTGCCTCCCCGCAGCCCGGACTTGGCGGCAAGCTGGGCCTGGATGCGACGAGCAAGATCGGCGCCGAAACCGAGCGGGCATGGGGCGAGGTGCTGACCATGCCTTCCGAGGTGGCCGACAGGGTCGACGCCCTGTGGGCGTCGCTGGGGCTCGACGGCAATCGTCATGACCATTGAAGGAACAGTCGATCCGCGACCGTGAAAGACGAAAGACCCAACTCGATCAACCTCAGGAGGACAAGATGACCGACCTCGCACTGGACCAGACCGTCAGTTCAATTGCCGCAACGCTGCCGGGCGCTGCAGAGCTCTTCCGCCGCCATGACATCAGCTTCTGCTGCGGTGGCAACGTACCTCTCGGCGAAGCGGCGCAAGATGCGGGCCTGGCACCCGAAGCTCTGCTGGCCGATCTTAAAGCGCTGGCGCAAGCTGCCGGGCGCGACGCGCCGTCCGAAACGAAGGAACTCATCTCTCACCTTCTGAGCCGGTATCACGCCACCCACCGGGAAGAACTCGCCTGGCTCATCCCGCTTGCCCAGAAGGTCGAGCGGGTCCACGGAAGCCATCCTTCGGCGCCGGTCGGACTTGCTGACGCTCTGGCCACGCTTCGGGACGATCTCGATGCTCATATGGCGCGGGAAGAGCAGATACTTTTCCCGATGATGCAACGGGGCGGCAGCCCGTCTATCGGGCATCCGATAGCCGAGATGCGGCATGAGCACGATGACGAAATGGAGCATCTGAAGGCCATCGAGCATGTGACGCACGGGCTCTCCCTGCCGGCCGGCGCCTGCGGCTCCTGGACGGCTCTCTATACCGGGCTGCGAAAATTTACCGACGATCTCGTCACGCACATGCATCTCGAAAACGCCGTGCTCTTTCCTCGTTTCGAGAAGGCAGAGTTGGCGGATTGACCACCCGCTCTTCGGAGTCCGTCTGGCGCTCCTTGTGGGACGCACCGCACCGTCCGCTGTTCTTTCTGGCCGGTCTTTGGGCATTCATCACACCCGGCGTCTGGTTGCTTCCAGAAAGTCTCTTGCCGGATCGGGCAAGCTGGCACCAGAACGAACTATTGTTCGGGATGGGTGGTGCGGCAGTGGGTGGTTATCTGCTGACCGCGCTACCTGCCTGGGCAAAACGGGGGCCGATTCCGCCGCCGATTTCGAAGCTCGTCACCACCCTCTGGATTGCTGCACGCGTCGTCGCTGCTTTCGACGTCATGCCCTCTCCGGCCCGCGCGCTCGGAGGCAGCATCTATTTCTTCAGTCTGGCCCTGATCCTTGGATATTATCTCCTCTTGGCCGCAGCCTTGGGCCGGCTGTGGGCCGTCTTCGCAACGGCCGCGCTTGGAACGGCTGCCGCGCTCTCCTTTTCAGGCGGAGGCTCGTGGGTGCATCTGGAAGAAATGACCGGCAATCCCTTTCTGTTCGCCATGATCATCATCATCGTGGGCGGCCGGGCCGTGCCCGCATTCACGCGCCATTGGGTCCAACAGACCGGCGATATGGCGTTCGGATGGGACTGGCCCTGGCTTTCACGCGCAGCAATCCTCACCGTTCTGGGCGCTGCCTATCTCGGCACGGTGAATCATAATACCGTGGCAGGTTCTCTTTTCGTCGTGGCGGCATTGCTTCTGTCTGCGCGGACTGCAGGGTGGTGCGGTTACAAGGCCTTTCGTTATCCGGCATTGCTCATGCTGCATATCGCGTGGATGTGGACGCCGGTCGCCTTGCTGCTCACCGGCTCATCCCTGCTCAACCCGCACTGGTTTCCACTGAAAGACGCGGTCCATGCCGTCACCATGGGCGCCATGGGTACCATGATCATGTCCATCATGATGCGGACCGCCATGGTCCGTAAGGGTCGTCAACTCGTTCTCAGTCCAGTAATGGCGGCCGCTTTCTCGCTTATCTGCCTGTCGAGCCTTCTCAGAATATTCGGGGCATCGCTTGCCCATGGAATTGTCGATCCCATTATCTCGTCGGCCGGGTGCTGGATGGCGGGCTGGGCGCTCTTCTTGTGGAGCTATCTGCCTGCATTGACAGGGCCGGTGCGGAGACCCGTCCTCAGTTCGGGACTGAGATCCGACACCGATCGGGAGTGAGCAGCCCGAACCTGCAGCCGATCAATTGCCTTTGCGGTTTTTTTAAACTGCAACCTGTGGCAGCTTCCGGAAAGCGGAAGCGGGACACCAACATGCCGCTTCCGCTCACTGAAGATATTCATGGCCGGGATGCGTAGGAATAATGGCTTACCAGAGTGCGACGTTGCCAGAGGGCGGGCCATTTGCCGACGAGCAGCATTTCGATATTCTCGTGCTGCCGGAGACGAACCTGATCCTCGTGGCCTCGGTCATCGAACCTCTTCGTGCCGCCAACCGTATTACCGGCCGCGAGCTTTATCGCTGGAAGCTTTTCTCGCCGGATGGTCGTCCTATCGAAACGAAGGCCGGCATACCCATCCCCGTCTCAGCTCCTTTCCGTCCTGCGCGCGAGACGGACCCGCTCTTTGTGCTCTCAAGCTACAGCTGGAAAAAAAGCACCACGCGCGAGCTAAAATTCCTGCTCTCGCAAACGGCACGCCATCGCTCCTTGATCGCCGGTATTGAAGCGGGCTCCTTCGTTCTGGCGGACACCAGCTTGCTCGACGGTTTTTCCGCCACCACGCATTGGGAAGACTTCGAAGATTTTTCGGCCGCCTATCCACAGGTGAACATGATCCGGGAACGCTTCGTTATCGACGGCAAACGCATCACCACCGGCGGGTCGCTGCCAACATTGGATCTGATGCTGGAGTTGATCCGGCGCTCACATGGCTATTCGCTAGCGCTCGAAGTGTCGCGTCTCTTCATCTATGAGCAGGAACGCACCCGCGGCGACCTCCTTCAGATGCCGGCGATCGGCAACATGCGGATCATCGATAGCCGCGTGCAAGCCGCCATCAGGCTGATGGAGGAAACGGTCGAGGCCCCGCTTCCCCTATCCCGGCTGGCGAGGCGGGCGGGCGTGAGCTCCCGCCATTTGCAGGACATTTTCCGCGGCACGATGGGGGTTGCACCGAGTGAACATTATCTTGCGCTGAGACTCAATGCCGCTCGCCGGAAGGTTATCGAAACTCGAGCTACTTTTGCAGACATCGCCGCCGCAACCGGTTTCAATTCCGCCTCGGCTTTTTCACGCTGCTACCGCGCCCATTATCGTGAAAGTCCGAGCGACACCCGCCGCAGGCTCAAAGCGAGGATCTGAGCGTCACTTCTTTAGGATCACCCAGAGCGCATGCACGATGCCGGGCAGCCAGCCAAGCAGGGTCAGCAGGATGTTCAACCAAAAGTGCAGACCCAGACCCACCTGCAGAAACACGCCGAGCGGTGGAAGGATGAAAGCAAGGAGAATGCGGATGATGTCCAAAAGAGTTCCTCCAAGTGGAAATTCCGCGGACAACGTTCCCCGAGGAGGAAGGTTTCAGCCGATCCTCACGTCGCCAATCCGCGGAACCTGCTTGTGCCCTCTCCGTTTCTCCGCTACCCCGCTTAAATAACCATTTCAGCAAGAAGGATCACCGCCCAGTGATGGCTGAAGATCTGCAGTCCAAGAACGCAACTTCCACGGAATGGAGGATGCAGCATCCTCGCGCTGTCTATTTCCTCAATCAGACGAGCCACGCAGTGCGGAGCCGGCTCGAATTGGGGCTCGCCTCACTGCAGATAACTCCAATCCAGTACACAGTCCTCAGTGTCATTGGCGCTCGAGACGGCCTCTCCTCGGCCGATCTCTCCCGCCGCTTCTTCGTCACGCCGCAGACGATGAACGAACTGATTGCGGGCCTACAGCGCCGCAAACTCATTGTCCGCAAGGAGGATCCGGCCAACCGCCGGATTCTCCGAATGAGTCTGACTGCGGAGGGCAAGCGGCTGGTCGAGGCATGCGATATCGCGGCCGATGCAATCGAGCGCGAGATCTTTTCCTTTCTTCCGCAAGAGACATACGAGGAGTTCCGCGATCTCTGTCGTCTGATCGCCCGCAATCTGCGCGAGCGCGATGAGGCAACAAAGCCGGAATGACGAATGCGGCGCGGCCGCAAGCGTCTGAATCCTGACCCGTTACCGAGCCACCTGCGCCCGGACATGAGAAACGCTACCTGACCTGACGTCTTCAAAGGGCTCGACCAACCGCCCTGTCATTTTCGATACGCGTGACGCAGCCGGCGAGCTTGGCCAGGAGCAGGTCGAAATCAATCGGCTTGGTCAGGTAGTCCGCCGCTCCGGCACGCAGGCCCGTCAGCACGTTTTCCTTGTCCGTCAGGGCAGTCAGCAGGATGAAGGGAATGTTGGAAAGCTCGGGGTGATTGACTTGAATTTCGGCAAGCAGTTGCTGCCCATCCATGATCGGCATGGAGATGTCGCAGATGACGATATCCGGCCAGTGGGACAAGATGACCTCAAGCCCTTCCTGCCCATTGGCAGCCTCCAGGGTCTTGAACCCGGCATCGGTCAGTTCCTCGACGATCAGCTGGCGAATGTCAGCTTCGTCATCGATGCAAAGTACGGTCATCATTGGGGCATTCCTTATGCTGCCTGTTTGACAAGATTGGCGAGAGGTCCGTCGGTTGGAAGCGCAACGGTGAACGTCGTTCCCTTACCAAGAGAGCTTTCAACGGAAACGGAGCCGCCATGAAGGTCGATAATCTGCTTGACGATATTGAGACCGATGCCGGTGCCCGCGATACCGCTCGCGCTACGGGCTCGATAGTATGGCTGGAAGAGCTTGGGCAGGTCCTCGGCATCCATGCCGATGCCGCCATCGGCAATCGACACGACCGCCATCCGGTCTTGCAACCAGGCAGTAATATGAATGTCCGGTGCCTGCGGAGCATATTTGGTGGCATTGGACAGAAGGTTTGTAATGACCTGCTCGATTGCGGCGCGATCGGCAAGAACCGTCTCTGGCAATTTAACCAGATCCCGGTGAAAGACGTGCGATTTACGGATCTCGGCTTGGCGTTCGCAACAGCTCTCAATCAAGTCCGTTAGCGAAAACCGCTCCAACTTGATCTCTGCCTTTCCGGTTTCCAGTCTGCCCGCAGACAATATGCTTTCCATAAGATCAACCATACGCAAGACTGCCGAGCGTATCTGGGCCGCTTTTTCGGCGACATAATCGGGTTTGCTGCTGGCCTTGGCGCGGGATAGGCGCTGTGCCGCGGCATCGATGACGGCAAGCGGGGTGCGAAACTCATGGGAGGCCATTGCCACGAACTGGCGCTGCAGGGCATTCACGTGACGTTCCTGGGCCAAAAGCCGGTCAAGCTCTTCCCGCTGCCGTTCGATTTCCATTGTCCGGAGCTTGACCGTCTCCTCCAGCTCGTCCCGGTGGCGCATCAACGCGAGCCGGCTTTCCGATAGATCGACGGAAGTCTTGTGCAAACCCCGACCAAGGAAGATCACCACGCCCATTGCCACGACGGCGCCGGCAAGACCGGCAGGCGCGATCTGTTCAATCAGCATCATGCCCGGACGGATCGGCTCCCAGACAAGGTATCCGAGCGGTTGCCCCGCCGTCGAGACGATCGGAACCGCCGCCAGGGACGGTGGCGACGCGCTTGCATAGTGCAATTTGTCGAGCCGTGCATAGCGGCCGATCTCACCAACGACGGCGCTGTCGAGGAATTTTACGGCAACGGTGACATATTCCTGCCCAGGAGCCAGGGACACTTTCTCCGAACTCGGTACGATCGGTCTTGCGCTGACAACGGCGGGATGGCCGTCGATGTTGACGATCTTGGTCTCGAAAATTTCGGCGATTTCCGGTTGAGCAACATCTTCCTGGCTGGCCCGCTTGCGCAGGACTAGACGAATGGCGTCCCTCAGCGCGGTCACCGACTCGGCATCATTGAGGAATGTGGGAACCGGGATATCCTTGCCGTCCCGCACAACATAAGCCAGTTCGTCCTGCGGATTGAACACATAGGTCCGGTCATGGCCGAAATATTGATGCATCCAAATGCCGAGATTGTAGGAAACCCATTCGCGCGGCCCGGTGGGGGCGAAAAGCACGGCATCATCCCAGGTGGTGACGCTTTCCAACTCCCGCGCCACGGCCCTCACCTGCTCATCAAGGCCTTGCTTGACGAAGTCCTTCTGCCGCTCCATGGCGATGTCGTCGACCTTTGTCGATGCAAGCCAGGCAAAGCCTGCGATGAGAACCGCAGCCAATGCCGTCAACAATGTGAGCACGAATGTGACGTGCGATTTGATCCGATTGTCCTGCTGCATGTCCGCCGCTTTTGTTTCGACGCATCATTCATCCCAAAATATTACATTATCCTAAACTTTGAATGCTAAGGTTGAGCATGCATCCGACTCCAGCCACCGGTTTAGGATCAGGATGAGGCATCTGTCACACCGCAGGATGGACGTTTGCTCGCGGTGCTGGGCTACAGCCAGGAAGCTGGCCCTTTCGGCAAACGCCCTTCCGGATCGATGACCTCGATTTTGGGAAGTCCCGCACCGTTCCAGCGCCAAAGCGCGACGCAGGTGCCCCCGGGCGACATGAAGGACGGATAGACGACGCCGTCAAACCCCAATCCCATCAACCTTCCCCTGAGGGCGTGGGTCGCCGGCAGCCGCCCGGCATCCAGGTCGGCCCGCCATTCGCATCGATGTATGGTCTCTTCGATATCGAATTCCGCCAGGGTTTCGGAATTGTTGAGGTCGGCCAATCGCGCGCCCTCTAGCCGCAGTTGAGCGATCAGGGCCGGGTGCTGGACGAACCCCTGATTGTATTCGGCCCATGCAGTCGACAGTTCGAGCGCAGCGTAGATGGCCGGCGCTCCGACGGGATTCCAGCGCCCGCCAAAACGCGCCGCTCCCTCCCCGGAAAGCGGTGCATGGGCCCAGCGCGGCACATAAGCCCGCCACAGCACCAAAGGGGCAGAACCGGCGTCAGGCATAGACGCCGGAACGCACCGCTTCCAGATAGGCGAGAACCTTGTCCGCCTTGCCCTCGCCCACCAGGTCATAGGCGGTCTTGCCGGCCCATCCCGGGATGGGCTGATGCTTGAACCAGATCGCCGCGCGGTTTTCGTCTCCCGCCATCTCGCTCGCCATCGCGAGAATGCGGACAACGGGGCTCAACGCAGCATCCACCTTACGGGCTCCGCTCTTGGCCGTCAGAGTGTTGCGGGCGACACCGATCAACTTTGCCAACTCGGCGTGACTGACGCCCAGCAGATCAGACACCCGCCGCGGCGAAAGGAATGAAGATTGCGGAGCACCAAAGGACGCCGCCCCGACTTCAAAGGCATGGGCAGACATTGAGCGCATTCCTTTCAAAATTTGACATCTTGTGGATCAATATGAGGAAAAAATGTTTCCGTTTCAAGATCAGTGTTCCCCTCCATCGGCCAATCAAAAGGAGTTGAGTTTTACGGATCGACAAGAGACCCTAGATAAGGCTGGGCTGGCCAGGAGGATTCCGTTTTGCAGTTTCACCATCTCGTTGCGCCCATCGTCGTGCTTCTGGCTCTTTGTTCGCCGGTTTCTGCACAACAGCAGCCGAACGCGGATGATCCCCGCCAACCTAGCCACTCGACGGAACAAGGCGCCGCCGGCGGTATATTCAGTTTGATCCCGGCTGACGCAACGAAGGAACTCCTGTTCAAGGGGCGTTCCGGAGAGGTCCCATATACCACAACGGCCGGTACACTTGATCTCTTTAGTCAGGACGGCACCCGTTCCGCAAAGATCTTCTACACCGCCTATGTCGCCAAGAACGGCACCTCGGACCGCCCGCTCACCTTCGTGTTCAATGGCGGTCCCGGCGCGTCTTCCGCCTATCTCCATCTGGGTCTCGTCGGCCCGCGGATCCTCGAATTCGGTGAGACCGGCGACAACGGCACAACGCCCGCCCTCAAGGACAATCCGGAAAGCTGGCTTGCATTTACCGATCTGGTGCTGATCGACCCAGTCGGTACCGGCTGGAGCCGCCCCGCCAGCGACGACGCCGCAAAAAGCTTTTACGGCGTTCGCCAAGACGCCGACAGTTTAGCCAAAGTCATTGCTCTCTATGTCCAGAAGAACAATAGGCTCGAAGCGCCGAAATACCTGCTGGGCGAAAGCTATGGAGGCTTTCGTGCCGCCAAGGTGGCTGTTTCGCTGAAGAATACGCAAGGGATACTGACCTCCGGCATCATCATGCTGTCGCCGATGATCGAAGGTCGTTTCCTCGCCAATTCGGACGACCCCTTAAGCGCGGCGCTGCAGCTTCCCTCGCTTGCGGCAGCCGAGCTCGAGCGAAAAAACGCCTTTACCCCGGACAGGCTGATCGAAGTCGAACGGTTTGCGATGCATGACTATCTTGCTTCGCTCGCGGGCCCCTTTCCCACCGGGCCGGCTGCGGATTCCCTTTATAGCCGGGTTGCGGAGCTTACCGGCATTTCGAAGGAGGCCATTGCCCGCACACGCGGCTTCGTCGGTGACATCTATGCCAAGCAGATGGCAGGCGAAAGCCGGATCGTCAGCCCTTATGACGCATCTTACGCGGTACCTGATGCCTATCCTGAAGACGTCTACAGCCGTAATGACGATCCGATACTGGATGGTTATACGCGTGCCTACGGCTCTGCATTCGCCGCCTATGCGCGTAATGAACTGGGCTTTGCGAGCGACATGACCTACAGTCTTCTGAACGAGGAGGTGAACCGCCGCTGGGAATGGAACGGCGGGCAAAGGGGAGATAGCCGCACTCTCGCCAGCGCCTCAACCGATATTCGCGATTTGCTCTCGACCATCTCCACTTTCCGGTTGATGATCGCCCACGGTTACAGCGACGCGCTGACGCCTTATGGCGCCAGTCGCTATGTCATCGACCACCTTCCGCCAGCGCTTGCGGCAGGCAGGACGGAGCTTCAGCTATATCGGGGCGGCCATATGTTTTACACGCGTCCCGATTCCCGACAGAGTTTCGCGACGAATGTAAGAGCCTTCTATGAGGCTAAACCGTCCAATTGAGGA
This sequence comes from Neorhizobium sp. S3-V5DH, assembly GCF_004343065.1. Classification (NCBI taxonomy): domain Bacteria; kingdom Pseudomonadati; phylum Pseudomonadota; class Alphaproteobacteria; order Hyphomicrobiales; family Rhizobiaceae; genus Neorhizobium; species Neorhizobium sp. S3-V5DH. Next base: position 210,243 of record NZ_SMCL01000005.1, on the reverse strand, counting down.
TGCACCCCACCCAAAGACGCGAGGAGGCCGGAATGTCAGAGGCATTGGTGAATGTCAGATATATGGTCGATGATGTGGAAGCCTCCGTACGGTGGTACACGGAGAGTTTCGGGTTCACGCTGCTTACCGCTCATCCGCCGGCCTTTGCCGACGTGAAGCTGGGTGCATTACGGCTCTTGCTCAGTGGCCGGACAAGTTCAGCGGGGCGGCCTATGCCGGACGGGGAATTGCCACGTCCCGGAGGCTGGAACCGCATTCATCTCGTCGTCGGCGATCTCGCCCAGGAGGTGGCGCGGCTTACTGCAGCCGGAGTCAATTTCCGCAACGACATCGTGACGGGGCCGGGAGGCTCGCAGATTCTGGCGGTCGATCCCTCGGGAAATCTGGTCGAGCTGTTTCAGCCCGCCTGACATCGATGCGGTCGAGCCTCCGCTTCTCGCCAAGGCTTAGGGACGTTCCTCCCCTCCCTTTCGGGAAGGGAAATCCAAAAAATCAGGCTCGCTCCAGCGCTACGGCAATTCCCTGCCCGACGCCGATGCACATCGTGGCCAAGGCGTATCTGCCCTTGCGGATGGACAGTTCCAGCGCGGCCGTACCGGAAATGCGGGCGCCCGACATGCCAAGCGGATGACCAAGGGCAATCGCGCCGCCATTGGGGTTGATATGATCAGCATCCTCCGCAAGCCCGAGTTCGCGCAGAACAGCAATTCCCTGGCTCGCGAAGGCCTCGTTCAACTCGATCACGTCGAAATCTTTCGGTGTCAGCTTCAAGAGCGCGCAAAGCTTCTGCGTTGCAGGTGCCGGTCCGATCCCCATGACGCGAGGGGGAACGCCGGCGGTCGCACCACCCATGATCCGCGCGATCGGCGTGAGGCCATATTTCCTCGCTGCGGCTTCCGAAGCGATAATCAGCGCTGCCGCCCCGTCATTGACGCCGGACGCGTTGCCCGCAGTCACCGTGCCGCCCTCGATCTTGTTGACCGGTTTCAGTCTGGCGAGCGCCTCGATCGAGGTCGTACGCGGATGTTCGTCCTTGCCGACGACAACCGGGTCACCTTTTCTCTGCGGTACAGTGACTGGGGTAATTTCCTTGCTCAGGCGCCCGTTTTCCTGCGCGGCAGCCGCTTTCGCCTGCGAACGCACTGCAAATGCGTCCTGGTCCTCGCGGGAAATCTTGTAATCGATTGCCACATTGTCGCCGGTCTCCGGCATGGAATCGACGCCATACTGCTTCTTCATCAACGGGTTGACGAAGCGCCAGCCGATCGTCGTGTCGTAAATCTCGGCATTGCGGGAAAAGGCAGTCTCCGCCTTCGGCATCACGAAGGGGGCCCGGCTCATGCTTTCCACCCCGCCGGCAATCATCAATTCCGCCTCGCCCGCCTTGATAGCGCGGGCAGCAGTGATCACGGCATCCATGCCTGAGCCGCATAGTCTGTTCATCGTCGTCCCGGTCAACGAAACCGGCAGTCCGGCGAGCAGAACCGCCATTCGGGCAACATTGCGGTTGTCTTCACCCGCCTGATTGGCGCAGCCGTAAATCACGTCGCTGACAGCCTCCCAGTCGACCGAACCATTGCGCTCCATCAGGCTCTTCAGTGGGATAGCGGCAAGATCGTCAGCACGGACGGAGGAAAGCGAGCCACCGAAGCGGCCAATGGGAGTGCGGATATAGTCGCAGATAAACGCTTCAGTCATCATCTCTTCCTAGAGTTCAGGCACGACGAGATCGCCTACAGGCCCCTCGATATGAAGCTGTGCGCCGGTCATTGCCTGCAATTCGTCCACGGTCATGCCGGCTAGCTTTTCGCGCAGGACGAAATGGCCGCCTACCACGTCGACGACGGCATGGCTCGTGTAGACACGGGTTATGCAGGCAACCCCGGTTAGAGGGAACGTACATTTTTCGACCAGCTTCGGCTCACCGTTTTTTGTGACATGTTCGGTGATCACCGACACCTGCTTTGCGCCATGGACAAGATCCATGGCCCCACCGACGGCTGGCACCCCCTTTGAACCGACCCGCCAATTGGCAAGGTCCCCGTTCTGAGCGACCTGGAGAGCGCCGAGAATTGCAACGTCGAGATGGCCGCCGCGCACCATGGCGAAACTATCGGCATGATGGAAGAAAGCTGCGCCCGGTTTCAGCGTTACCGCCTTTTTCCCTGCATTGATGAGGTCCCAGTCTTCCTGACCGGCGGCGGGCGCTTCGCCGAAATTCAGGATACCGTTCTCCGTATGGAAGATCGCCTGCCGCCCCGGCGGCTGGTAACGGGCCACCATTTCCGGGAAACCGATCCCGAGATTGACATAGGCACCATCGGCAATATCCTGAGCTGCACGCCAGGCGATCTGGGCGTTGGAAAGCTTGATATCTTCCCGTGTATTGATACGGCTTGTATCGACGGTCATAGGTAGACCACTCCGGCTCGAATGAGTTCTTCTTCTTGCTGGGGATTTTCCACCTCGACGACCCGATCCACGAAGATGCCGGGCGTGACCACATGCTCGGGATCGATTTCGCCAGCCTGCACTATCTTCGAGACCTGCACGATCGTCTTGGCAGCCGCCATACACATCAGCGGATTGAAGTTGCGGGCGGCCTTGTTGTAGGTCAGGTTGCCGTAGGTGTCGCCGAAATGCCCCTTGACGATCGCGAAATCAGCCTTCAGCCAGCGCTCCTGTACGTAATGTCGACCGTCAAATTCGGCGATTACCTTGCCTTGGGCAAGCTCGGTCCCGTAAGCGGTCGGCGTATAGAAGGCCGGAATACCTGCGCCGCCGGCGCGAATGCGTTCGGCGAGCGTACCTTGCGGCACCAGTTCGAGCTCGATCTCGCCGGCAAGATACTTACCCGTGAAAGCGCGCGGATCGGACGATTTGGGAAACGAGCAGATCATCTTCCTGACCATGCCCGCGTCGATCATTGCCGCAATGCCGATCCGCCCGTTGCCGGCATTGTTGTTGACCACGGTGAGGTTCTTCGGCCTCTTGTCTATCAAGGCGTGAATGAGCTCTATCGGCGCGCCGGAACCGCCGAAACCACCGATCATGACGGTCGCGCCGTCATGGATTTCGGAAACGGCTTCCGCCAGGCTCCCGACTGTTTTGTCCATCTTGGTCTCTCTCCCATGGATCTGAGATGCCGCATTAAGGTCTGGGAGGGGCCAGAGGTCAACATGATTGTGCGATATTTGATGTTTGTTCATATATCGCACAGATGAGACGGACAACTGGTCGATTGCCAATTTCCAGGTGCACCGCCTCGCCCGAATACCCGCCGGCAGCGCAGACAGACGCTCGCTGTCAACCGGTGATGAGGAATCCGCTCGGTGTCTCCGCCAGTTCAGTCCGCTGCGTCTCAATACGGGAGACTGAGGCCCCGGAAGGCCCGAGCCTGAAGCGTTCGATCATGGTCGAGATCGCACTGCCGGATCCTGAAATCAAAGCGGCTACAGACCCATCCGTTTCGTTGCGAACCCAGCCTGTCAGACCTAGCTTCATTGCTTCGTTGCGTGTCCAGACACGGTAACCGACCCCTTGCACCATGCCCGTTATCCGCACCAGGACCGCCTCACGATCATCAGGCATAGCCGCCTCCCATCCGACAACGATTGTCAAAACGGAGGCTGGGCGGGCGGCAAGAAATATCGAACAACTATTGTAACCGCTTTTGCAGCCTCCTGACGCTGTCACTCTATAAAACGCCCGTAAAAAAGCTAGGTTATCTTGGCCGCAGCGACCTCGAAGTGCGTTGAAGTCGGCTTGAGACAGTCGAAAAATAATCGGCTAAATGGAAAGGGAGGCACGGCAGGGATTCAATTATGCGGGAAACAGATTTCATCGGCGGCTTTGCGAAGGGCCTACGCGTGATCGAAGCTTTCGGGCAAACCCAGCCGCGTCTTTCGATCGCGGACGTTTCGAAGCTGACGGGGCTTGACCGTGCCACGGCGAGACGTTGTCTGCTGACGCTCTCCGAGCTCGGTTACGCAGATTACGATGGAAAGTTCTTTGCGTTGACGCCCAAGATCCTGAGGCTGGGGCATGCCTATCTGTCGGCGACCCCACTACCTCAAATCGTCCAGCCTTTTTTGGACAGGCTGGCCGAGGAAGTTCATCAGAGCGCATCGGCGAGCGTGCTGGACGGAACGGAAGTGGTCTATATCGCGCGTGCTTCCCAGCAGCGCGTCATGTCGATCAACCTGATGCCCGGCAGCCGTCTTCCGGCCTATTGTGCTTCAATGGGGCGGGTGTTGCTCGCGGCGCGTCCCGACGAGGAAGCGCGCCAGTTGCTCAACCGGACCACCCTCAAGGCCTTCACACCGCATACCAAGACCGACCCCGATCAGTTGATGGAAGAGATCGCTCGGGTCAGGGCGCAGGGTTTTGCAGTGATCGACCAGGAATTGGAGCTCGGCCTCTGCTCGATCGCAGTACCGCTGGAGAACGATCGAGGGCGCGTCGTTGCCGCCCTGAACATCGGCGCTCCAGCGGCAAGCGTCGCAGCGACCGAAATGGCGGCGCGCTTCCTTGCTCCTCTGAAGAGCATTGCCCGTTCTCTGCGCCCAGTCTTGCACTGATCCATCACGATCATGAATCGATCCGCCGCGATCGATTCAATCAAGTCGTTGGACGGCTGAATCGCGAGTTGCGATTCTGCTCCCATGACTGACGAACCGCTGCTTCTCACCCGTTGCGATGCCTCCCGTAACATGCATCGCTTTTATGCACTGAATGTGGATGCCGACCTCTTCCACGGTAGTGCCCTCACCCGTCACTGGGGCCGCATCGGCACCAAGGGGCGTTTTTGCATCCAGCTTTTCGGCTCCCGCCAGGAAGCAGAGCGTCAGCTCGCCCTTATTTTGCGCCGAAAACTACGCCGCGGCTACCAAGCGATGCCATCGAAGACAGGCATATAGCGGATATCAGCACCGCTCAAAGCTTCGTGCATATTGTTCTATGCATACCGTTGACATTTTTCGGACCGGGTATATAAAACGGAAAGACTGGTAAGGCCAGTTGACCAGTGGCGCGCGGGAGGAGCTCGAGCGCCCAGGGAGGACCTGAATGTTTTCGGTCATCGCACCGCGCCGCCTCTACAGGCAGGCCGCGGATCAAATGCGCACGCTTATCGAGCGGGGCCAATTTGCTGTCGGAGACCGGCTGCCTGCCGAGCGGGAGCTTGCGGAAATGTTGCGCGTTTCGCGTCCGACGGTCCGGGAAGCCCTGATTGTGCTCGAAGTGGAAGGCTTCGTAAACATCCGCATGGGTTCGGGCGTCTATGTCTGCCGCCGACAGGCGCCGCCCAACCCCATCCCGTCCGAAAATATCGAAGGCCCTTTCGAGTTGCTCAGGGCGCGTTCGATCGTTGAATGTGCTATCGCGGAAGAAGCAGCACGCGCAGCCCGGCCTGACCACATTGCCGCCCTCGATCAAAACCTGCGTGCTATGTCGGATGCATTGGACGATCGGCCGACCGCACTTGCCTTGGATCGCGGTTTCCATACGGCCGTGGCCTCCATCGTCTCGAACGCGACGCTGGAGCGGTTCGTGGGTGAAATCCATGACATGCGCATGACGCCCTATTTCGAAAAGCTCGCAGGCTATTTCGAGAACCGGGACACGTGGCATAGCGCGCTTGAAGAGCACCGAGCGATCCGGAATGCGATCGCAGCCGGCGATCCCGAGGGCGCCCGCGCAGCCATGCGAAACCATCTTGAACTGTCACAGCAGAGATTGTCGCAGAGTTTTGCGGAGGAGCAGGACAAGACCTCGCTCGCCAAACGGGGGCCGGCTGCAGCGCGCTAACGTGACAACATCATTTGACTTCAACTGGGAGGATAAGAAATGAAGTTCAAACTAACCGCAATCTTAGGTGCCACCGCCGCCATTCTGGCGTCGGCCTTGACCGCACAGGCGCAGACGGTGCTGAAATGGGCACATGTCTACGAAACCTCGGAGCCTTTCCATACGGAATCCGTCTGGGCGGCGGCAGAGATCAACAAGCGAACCAATGGCCGCTACAAGATCGACGTCTTCCCGGCCTCGCAGCTGGGCAAGGAAGCCGATATCAACCAGGGCCTCAAGCTCGGGACGGTCGACATGATCATCTCCGGCTCGAGCTTTGCAGCCCGTGAATATCCGCCGATCGGCGTCACCTATTTCCCCTATATCTTCCGCGATCCCGCCCATCTGATCACCTATACGAAGAGCGACGTCTTCAAGCGCCTTGCCGAGGGATACGAAAAGGCGTCCGGCAACCATATCACCGCGGTCACCTACTATGGGACGCGCCACACCACGTCTAACAAGCCGATTGCCAAATGCGCCGACATGAAGGGGCTGAAGATCCGCGTTCCGGATGTTCCGGCCTATCTCGCCATGCCGCGCGCCTGTGGCGCTAACACAACGCCGATCGCCTTTGCGGAAGTCTATCTCGCGCTGCAGAACGGTACGGTGGAAGCTCAGGAAAATCCGCTGACGACCATCGAGGCCAAGAAGTTCTATGAGGTGCAGAAGAACATCGTTCTGACAGGCCACATCGTCGACCACCTCAATACGGTCGTGTCCAAGAGCCGGTGGGCGAGCCTGTCCGACGAAGACAAGAAGATCTTTTCCGAAGTCATGGCGGAGGCCGCTGAACGCGGCACCAAGATCATCGACGAACGCGAAAAGGCACTGGTCGCCAAGTTCAAGGGCATGGGCATTGCGGTTACCGAAGTCGACAAGGCGGACTTCGAAAAGACCGTAATGGAAAAGGCCAAGATGGAAGACTTCGGTTACAAAAAAGAAGACTGGGAAGCCATCCGCGCCATCAAATAACAAGTGATGCCGCCGGCCTTGCGGATCGTAGGGCCGGCCTTTTCCCGCCATTGCCGGATTCCACAATGTCAAAAGAAATCCATAGCCCGATTACTGCAGAAGAGATCGCCCACACTTTCGAAGATACCGCACCAACGGCGCATGCCGCCGACTATGGCTTTGAAGATTGGCTGACGCTCATCGTCTTCTGGCTGATGACGGGCTGCGTATTCCTGCAGTTCTTCACTCGCTATGTCCTCAACGATTCCTATGCCTGGACCGAAGAGATCGCGATCAACTGCCTGATCGGCGTTGTCTTCCTCGGATCGGCGATGTGCGTGCGCGTCTCGCGCCATATTCAGGTGGACGTGCTCTATCATTATCTTCCCGCAGCATTTGCGCGGGTTTTATCGATCTTTGTCGATCTCGTTCGTATCGCCTTCTTCGCCTATGCCTGCTGGCTGATGTGGCGCTATGTGGAGATTGTCGCCCATGAGCGCATGGTGACGATCGACCTGCCCCGGAACATCGTCTTTTACAGCGTCCTGGCAGGCTTCGCTCTTATGCTCATCCGCTCCATCCAGGTTTTCGTCGGCAATCTGCGCCGCGGCTATTCCGTTCTCGAACGGCCTGAAATGTTCCAGAAGCTCGAGGACTGATCGCCATGTTGCTGCTCGTTGGTTCCTTCCTCGTTTTGATGCTCGTAGGCGTGCCCGTCGCCATCTCCATGGCGGTAGCCTCGGTCCTCTACCTTGTTCTCCACGGCGTTGCCCCCGACATCATCGCTGCGCAGCGAATGATTGCCGGCGTGGAAAGTTTCCCCCTGCTCGCCGTTCCCTTTTTCATCCTCGCCGGGAACCTGATGAATTCCGCCGGCGTCACCGGACGCATCTACTCCTTTGCCGTTGCTCTCGTCGGCTGGATGAGAGGCGGCCTGGCGCAGGTGAATATCATCGGTTCGGTCATCTTCTCCGGCATGTCCGGCACGGCACTCGCCGATGCGGCCGGCATCGGCACCATCGAAATCAAGGCGATGAAGGATCACGGCTATCCGGTGGAGGCGGCGGTCGGCGTAACAGCCGCTTCGGCAACGCTCGGACCGATCTTCCCGCCGTCGCTGCCCTTCGTCATCTATGGAATGATGGCGAATGTCTCGATCGGCGCCTTGTTCATGGCAGGCATCGTGCCGGGCGTCGTCATGACACTGCTGATGATGATCACAGTCGCCATCTTCGCTTATATCAAAAGCTGGGGTTCCGACACGCCTTTCAATCTTCGCCAGCTCGGATCGGCATCCCTGGAAGTCGTAATTGTCTTCGCTGTCCCACTGCTGATCTACCTGCTGATGTCTGCAGGCCTCTCGATGAATCTGGCGGTCGGCATCGCGCTGGTCGTTCTGCTTGCCCTTGACTGGTATTTCGACTTTTCGGCCGTTCTGGCGCTGATGACGCCGGTTATCCTGATCGGCGGCATGACCATGGGCTGGTTTACGCCAACGGAAGCGGCGGTTGCAGCGGTTCTGTGGTCACTGTTCCTCGGCCTCGTGCGTTATCGAACCATGACGCTGTCCACTTTGGCTCGCGCCACATTTGATACCATCGAGACGACCGCCTCGGTTTTGTTCATCGTCACGGCCGCGTCAATTTTCGCCTGGCTCCTGACGGTCAGCCAAGCGGCTCAAATGCTCTCCGGCGCGATCCTGACAATCACCGACAACAAGTGGGTTTTCCTGATCCTCGTCAACCTCCTGATGCTTTTCGTGGGCTGTTTCCTCGACACGATCGCTGCAATCACCATTCTGGTGCCGATCCTGCTTCCTCTGGTACTCCAGTTCGACATAGATCCGGTGCATTTCGGTCTGATCATGACGCTCAACCTGATGATCGGGCTCCTGCACCCACCGCTTGGCATGGTGCTTTTCGTGTTGTCGCGCGTTGCCAAACTGTCGGTGGAGCGTACGACGATGGCGATCCTGCCTTGGCTCGTGCCGTTGTTCATCGCACTCATCCTGATCACCTTCGTTCCGGCGATCACGCTCTGGCTGCCGACGGAATTCGGCCTTATCCGCGGCAATTGAGGAACTGACATGCGGACACGTTTCGCACGGCTGTATGGCGAACGCGATCTACGCATCGAAGAGGGGCCGTTTCCGGCTCCTCGCGAAGGCGAAGTCTTGTTGAGGATGGCGGCAGGCGGCATCTGCGGCTCCGATCTCCACTATTACCAGGATGGCGGCTTCGGCCCTGTCCGGGTGCGAGAACCGATCATCCCCGGGCACGAGGCGGCGGGATATGTGGAGACCCTGGGGCCGGGTGTTTCCGGCGTTGAAGTCGGCGCCCTGGTATCGGTCAATCCAAGTCGACCCTGCGGGCATTGTCGCTTCTGCAAAGAGGGGCTGCCGATCCACTGCCTCGAGATGCAGTTCATGGGGAGCGCCATGCGTCTTCCCCATGCGCAGGGCATGTTCCGCGACTATCTGGTCGTGCCGGCTCTCCAATGCCATCCCGCGGGCAAGATCGTGAGCGCTGGCGAGGCTGCCTGCGCCGAACCCCTTGCGGTCTGCCTCCACGCGGTCACGCAGGCGGGAGACTTATCCGGGAAGAGAGTGCTCGTGACTGGCGCCGGGCCAATCGGAGCACTGGTCGTAGCGGCGGCGCGTCAGGCCGGCGCTACAGAGATCGTCGTGACCGATCTCCTGGATGCGGCCCTGGAGCGCGCGTCTGCCATGGGCGCCAGCAGCACCATCAATGTCATGAAAAACCTAGCGGAACTGACCGTCTACGAAAAGGACAAGGGACAGTTCGACATAGCCTTCGAATGCTCGGCTGCGGCGCCGGCGATTCGGAGTGCAATCGCCACGGTCAAGCCTCGTGGCTTGATCGTTCAGGTGGGCGTTACCGGTGATACAGTTGTTCCTCTCAATGCGCTTGTCGGCAAGGAATTGCGTTGGATCGGCTCTCAACGGTTCGATAGGGAATTTTCGACTGCCGTCGATCTCATTTCCAGCCGCAGGATCGACGTGCGGCCGATCATCTCCCACACTTTCCCGATTACCCAAGCGCTCGCCGCCTTCGAACAGGCCGGGGACCGTTCCACCGCCTGCAAGGTGCAACTTACATTTCTGGCCTGAAAAGGCCCTCCGAGGACATTCCGATGAGACATACATGGCGGTGGTTCGGTCCGATCGACAAGGTAGGCGTAGAGGACGCCGCCCAGGCCGGGGCACAGGGGATTGTCAGTGCACTTCATCACATTCCGACCGGCGAAGTCTGGCCGATGGAGGAGATTGGCAAGCGTCATGATGAAATCAGAGCCGGAGGCCTGGTCTGGGATGTGGTCGAGAGCGTCCCTATCTCCGAAAGCATCAAGACCCAGACCGGCGACTGGCGCAGTCATATCGCAAACTGGCAGGAGACGCTCAGGCGTCTGTCGGCCTCGGGCATCCGCACTGTGTGCTATAACTTCATGCCGGTGCTCGACTGGACCCGCACGGATTTGCGCTGGACGGCACGCCACGGCGCCAAGGCCATGCGCTTCGACCTCATCGATTTTGTCGCCTTCGACCTTCATCTCCTGAAGCGCCCCGGCGCTGCCGAAGACTACGAGGAGGCCATTCGGGAAAAGGCAGCAGTCCGATTTGCGCAAATGCCCGACGAGCGGCGCACGGCACTCTCGAAGAACATCGGCGCAGGGCTTCCTGGCTCGGCAGACGGCTATACGCTGCCGCAACTGCTCGAGCTTTTGCAGACCTATTCCGGCATCACACGCGAAAAACTGCAGCAACATCTCGTCGACTTCCTGTCGGAAGTCACGCCGGTGGCCGAGCGTGTCGGTATCAATATCTGTGCGCATCCGGACGACCCACCGTGGGCATTGCTCGGCTTGCCACGCATTCTCTCCAGTGAAGAGGACTACCTTCATATGCTGGCGGCTGTCGATAGCCCGGCAAATGGGGTGACTTTCTGCACGGGTTCGCTTGGCGCGCGAGCCTCCAATGACTTACCCGCGATGGTGAGGCGTCTCGCGCCGCGCATTCACTTCGTCCACCTGCGCAACGTTCATCGCGAAGAGGAAGGCACCCGCTGCTCGTTTTTCGAAGACGAACATCTTGAGGGTGATACGGACATGGTCGCGGTCATCGCCGAACTGCTCGCCGAAGAGAAGCGCCGCAAGGCGCAAGGCCGCTCCGATCACCAGATACCGATGCGCCCGGACCACGGACAGGAAATTCTCGATGACCTCAAGCGCGGCGCCCAGCCGGGCTATCCTGCCATCGGCCGGCTGAAAGGGCTTGCCGAACTGCGCGGTATCGAACGCGCGCTATCCCACAGAACATATGGGCTTCCGTGATCTCGCAAGCGGATTTACAGTGACGGCGCGCCGCTCACTTCCTTGAACAAAACGCTCTGGTCGGTGAGATATTTGGCAAAGATCGGCAGGCTGGCTCCGCCGATCGCCCTTGCCTGCGAGCCGACTTTGCCTTCGACGATATCCGGAATGATCACGCCCTGTAGGTCCAGTCTGCCAACCGCATCTATAGTGGCGCTGACAATCCGTTTGCGGACCCAGCCGGGGAAACCGCCATCGATTACCGCTGCGCCAAAATCGATGATCGAGGCTGCCGCTATGATCGCCTGCGCCAGCGCGTCCGCCGTCTGCTGAATCCAAAGATCCAGAGGTTCTCCAAAATCGACCCAGCCGTCCGCAGAATACCAGAGCGGCTGCGGATCGATGCCTCGTTCATGCAAGAGGTTTTCCAGTACGAAAATAGAGGCGATATCAAGCAGCTGGCGCGTTTCGCCCGCCTTGCCGCGAACGGGCAAGGGCCCGACCGCACCCGCCGTTCCGGTACGGCCGGAAAAAATCGCAGAATTGAGAACGATACCGCCGCCGATAAACGACCCGATAAAAAAGTACACGAAATCCGGATAGGCCGGGCCGACGCCGAAGACGAGTTCTGCACCACAAGCGCTTGTCGCGTCGTTTTGCAGGTAAACGGCGTGCCGTACACGGCTGGCAATTTCGCCCTGCAGATCGAAGCTGCGCCAGACGTCCATCGCCCCCTCCGGAGCGCCTACCTCGTCTGCCCAGTTCCATAGCTCGAATGGCGCGGCGACGCCGATTCCGGCGATGCGGCCACGCTCTGCCTCGTCCATCTGCGATTCGATACGCTCGATACCCGAAATGATGATGTCCAGGATTTTCGCCGGCTGCGGATAGGCATAGGTCTCATGATACTGCCGTCTTATTTTGCCCATGAAGTCCATGAGCACCAGGTCGGCGCTGCGGCGGCCGATCTTCACTCCGAAGGAATAGACGGCATCAGGGTTGAGCCGCATCGGCACCGAGGGCTGGCCTACCCGACCGCGTACCGGCTCTCCGCGCAAAAGCAGCCCGTCCTTTTCCAAAGACCGCATGATCACGGAAACGGTCTGCGCCGACAACCCGCTCCGCCTGGTGATGTCGGCCTTGGACATCGAGCCGTTCAGACGCACCAATGAAAGAACCAGCCTTTCATTATAGGCTCTGACACGCACCTGGTTGGCGCCGCCGGTAAGGTTGCCCGGCAGCGCTTGGACCTGACCCGCGCCATCTGAAACCGTCATCGGCTTTCCTCCCAGATCATCGGCCACCGCGAATTACCTCAGATTTCGAAATATCCGCGCGGACATTGATCAAAATTTCTGGTTGTCGCACCCCCGGAATTCCCGGGCCGTGAATCTCCTCCGCTGCGGACTATCGCACGGTGGATAAATAATTCAATCGGAATTAATTATTGACAGGTCCTTTTTATTTGTTCTTAATTGTCGATGTAAGAGTGCAGGACGGGCTGGAGGAGACACCCTGTCAAACTTGGCGCCTGCGCCGCTCATCGGTCCGCGTGACGGACAGCGTTAACTCTGGGAGGAGACCATGAAGAAATCCGTACTTTCCGCCGCATTCGGCGCACTTGCCCTCGGCGTAGCCTTTTCTGCACCTGCTCATGCGGCTGATGTTTCCGCCTGCCTGATCACCAAGACCGACACCAATCCCTTCTTCGTCAAGATGAAGGAAGGCGCCACCGCTAAGGCCAAGGAACTCGGCGTTACCCTGAAATCCTATGCAGGCAAGATCGATGGCGACAGCGAAAGCCAGGTGGCCGCTATCGAAAGCTGCATCGCCGATGGCGCCAAGGGCATCCTGATCACCGCTTCCGATACCAAGGGTATCGTCTCCTCGGTGAAGAAAGCGCGTGACGCAGGCCTCCTCGTGATCGCGCTCGACACCCCGCTCGATCCAGCTGATGCCGCAGACGCAACCTTCGCAACCGACAATCTGCTCGCCGGCAAGCTCATTGGCCAGTGGGCCAAGGAAACGCTCGGCGACAAGGCCAAGGAGGCCAAGGTGGGCTTTCTCGACCTGACGCCGTCGCAGCCGACCGTCGACGTTTTGCGCGACCAGGGCTTCATGATGGGCTTCGGTATCGATCCCAAGGACCCGAACAAGATCGGCGACGAAAACGATCCGCGGATCGTCGGTCATGACGTGACCAACGGCAACGAAGAAGGCGGCCGCAAGGCGATGGAAAACCTTCTCCAGAAGGATCCGAGCATCAACGTCATTCACACGATCAATGAACCGGCAGCCGTGGGTGCCTACCAGGCTCTCAAGGCGGTCGGCATGGAAAAGAACGTCCTGATCGTCTCGGTCGACGGCGGTTGCCCCGGCGTCAAGTCGGTCAAGGAAGGCGTTATCGGCGCCACCTCGCAGCAGTATCCGCTGCTGATGGCCTCCCTCGGCATCGAAGCGATCAAGAAGTTCGCCGACACCAAGGAAAAGCCGAAGCCGACTGAAGGCAAGTCCTTCTTCGATACCGGCGTCTCGCTGGTGACCGACAAGCCTGTGTCCGGTGTCAAGTCGATCGACACCAAGGAAGGCACGGCCAAGTGCTGGGGCTAACCCGCATACTATAGGCAACCCGGCCGGGGACTTGATCCCCGGCCGCTTTGAACCGACGATGGCCGTTATCCGACCGACGGAAGAGCGGGGTGAAGGGTAGAGCTTCTGCGCGCCCGGCGCGTAGGCCGAGGAGGAAACATGACTGAAGCACAGGAATTCGAACGAGTTCTTGACGAGAGCGACAAGAACGTCGCCTCTTTCGAGCACAGCGACATTTCGTTTCTCAAACGAGCACAGCACTTTCTGCATTCGACGCCTGCGGCAGTGCCGCTGATCGTCCTGGTGCTGGCAATCATCATCTTCGGCTTGACGATCGGCGGGCGGTTCTTCTCGTCCTATACGCTGACGCTCATTCTCCAGCAGATTGCCATCGTCGGCATTCTCGGGGCTGCGCAGACGCTCGTCATTCTGACGGCCGGCATCGATCTCTCGATCGGCGTCATCATGGTTTTTTCCGCCGTTATCATGGGCAATTGCGCAATCACCTACGGAATTCCCACTCCCATCGCGATTGCGATCGGCATGGGGACCGGAGGGCTTTGCGGCCTGCTGAACGGCTTCCTCGTCGCCTTTATGAAGCTGCCGCCGTTTATCGTGACGCTCGGCACCTGGAGTATCGTCATGGCGACGAACTTCATCTATTCGGCAAATGAAACCATTCGCGATGCCGATGTCGACGCCCAGGCTCCTCTGCTGCATCTATTCGCTGTCAGTTTCAGACTTGGTACCGCCGTACTGACGCTGGGCGTCATTGCCATGGTCCTGCTTGTTCTGGCGCTCTGGTATATTCTCAATCACACGGCCTGGGGCAGGCATGTCTATGCCGTTGGCGATGACCCCGAAGCGGCAAAGCTTTCCGGTATCCAGACCAAACGTGTCCTTCTCGCGGTCTATACGATCTCCGGCGTGATCGCGGCCTTCGCGGCCTGGGTATCTATCGGCCGCAATGGATCCATCTCGCCGTCGGCTGCGGTCACCGACTATAACCTTCAGGCGATCACCGCGACTGTGATCGGCGGTATCTCCCTCTTCGGCGGGCGTGGCTCCATCCTGGGCACCTTGTTTGGCGCAATGATCGTCGGCGTGGTCTCGATGGGATTGAATATGCTCGGAGCCGATCCGCAGTGGAAGGTTCTTTTGACCGGTGTTCTCATCATCGCCGCCGTTGCGGTCGACCAGTGGATCAGAAAGGTGTCGGTGTAACATGGCAATCGAACCCATTCTTTCGGCTCGCGGCCTCGTCAAGCGTTACGGACGGGTCACCGCACTCGACTATGCTGATTTCGATCTCTACCCGGGCGAAATTCTTGCCGTAATCGGCGACAACGGCGCCGGAAAGTCATCGTTGATCAAGGCCATATCCGGCGCGGTCACGCCGGACGAAGGGGAAATCAGGCTTGAGGGCCAGCAGGTCCAGTTCAAGTCGCCGATGGAAGCGCGTGAAGCCGGCATCGAAACGGTCTACCAGAACCTCGCGCTCTCTCCGGCCCTTTCAATCGCCGACAACATGTTCCTCGGCCGCGAAATCCGCAAACCCGGCGTTCTCGGCAGCTGGTTTCGCATGCTCGATCGTCCGGCGATGGAAAAGCGGGCGCGCGACAAACTTTCCGAGTTGGGGTTGATGACGATCCAGAACATCAACCAGGCGGTCGAAACGCTGTCGGGCGGTCAACGGCAAGGTGTCGCCGTCGCGCGGGCCGCGGCCTTTGGCTCCAAGGTTGTCATCATGGATGAGCCAACCGCTGCACTTGGGGTAAAGGAAAGCCGCAAGGTCCTCGAACTTATCCTCGACGTCCGGTCGCGCGGTCTGCCGATCGTGCTGATTTCCCACAATATGCCGCATGTCTTCGAAGTTGCCGACCGCATCCACATCCATCGCCTCGGCAAACGGCTGACCGTCATCAATCCGAAGGAATACACAATGTCGGATGCGGTCGCTTTCATGACAGGTGCAAAGGCACCGGCAGAACCCGTCGCAGCCTGATCGACAAGGGGAGCCCCGGCAAACAAGCCAGGTCTCCCTCGCATATCACTCGGCTCTAGATGCGGCGTTCGGCCAACGATATTCAGCGTCCGCTCTGGAAACGCGTAGCGGTCCGCCCTTTACCCTTGTCACCGTTATTCGCCCCTGCTTTCGCTTTGCGGCCTGAAGCAGGCGGGAGGAAAGATTTCCGATCCTCGGCAATGAAAGGCGGAACAAGGGACGACGAGGCGAATTTATCTGGCAACCAAGGAGCGCACCATGCCAGATAATTCGAAAATTTCGCCAGCCGTTGAATCTATGAAGAAGGAACAAGCTCGGCAACTCTCAAACGAGAGCAAGGGTGAACTGGACAAGGCGCTTGAGGATACCTTTCCGGGTTCCGACCCCATGTCGACAGTCACCAGTACTGCCGCCACAGGAGGCCCCTCGACTTCTTCGGCAGAGGACATAAGGCAAAGCAGCAAGGCTTCGGTCGTACGCAGAAATGATTTGTTGCTGACGGAGGCTCCACGGGTCGACGAGGCGCTCGACGCCATCGATAGACGCGACGGCAACAATCCGGATACCTGGACGCTGGAAGAGCTTCACGCGATGCGCTCCGAGATATCCCGGATGCGGGAATCGCTTCTTGAGGTCGGCAGCGCATCGGGACGTCTCGCAAAAGCGGGTGTGTCATCTCTCAAAGAAGATGCGGAAAGACGGATCCGCGAGCGTCCCTTTGCCTCGGTGGGCATTGCGGCGCTGCTTGGCTATTTCTGGGGCCTCACGAGATGACGGCGCGAAGCTTCAAATCTCGTGAGGTCGAGCAGGCGACAAGGTGCGGGCTGATTTCCAAACCTGTGGCGGCGGCCAGAGCCTGAAATGTACCTCGTTCAGATCCTCCTGCCGCTGACCGCTCCGGCCGATCGCATGAGGCTGCACCAGTTCGACACGGTCAAACAGCAGTTGACTGCCAAGTTTGGGGGAATGACATTTTACCGAAGCGCTCCGGCCGAAGGTCTCTGGCAGGAATCCGGTGACGTCGAAAAAGACCTGATCGTGACGGCGGAAATCATGGCTGCCGAACTTGAGCAGGACTGGTGGGCTCAATATCGCAAGCGGCTTGAGAAGGACTTCGCCCAGAAGGAAATCGTCGTGCGGGCGTTTAAAATCGAGCGGCTTTGACAACCGTCAGGGCGGCGCGTCGGCCGACGGGTACCGCCAGCGAATGAGAAAAATATTCGCATTTGCTCGATTTCTTTGCAGTTTTGTTCGGCCTCAAACGCGGACGTTTTCTGTAATTGATGCGCCAGTGCCCCGCTCGAAAGGATGACGAGATGAATTGGTTGAAAGCTATAGCAGCCGCAATGTTTCTTCAGGTAACTGCGCTCGCCCCCGCAAGTGCTGGCGAAAATCTGGCCGCGGTCAAATCGGCCGGCACCTTGAAGATCGGCACCGAAGGCACTTATGCGCCTTTCACCTTTCACGATGCTTCCGGCAAGCTCGTCGGCTTCGACGTCGAGATCGGCGAAGCAATCGCGGCCAAGCTTGGCGTCAAAGCCGAATTCATCGAAGGCAAATGGGATGGCCTGATCGCCGGCCTCGACGCCAAGCGGTACGATACCGTGATCAATCAGGTCGGAATTACTGAGGCGCGGAAGCAGAAATACGACTTTTCCGATCCTTACATCGCGTCGAAAGCCGTTCTGATCGTTCGCCAGGACAATGACGAGATCAAAGGCTTTGCCGATCTCAAGGGCAAAAAAGCCGCCCAGTCCCTGACAAGCAATTTCGGCAAACTGGCAGAACAGTCCGGCGCCGAACTTGTCGGAACCGAAGGGTTTGACCAGTCTATCCAACTGGTGCTGACCCGACGGGCCGATGCGACGATCAACGACAGCCTGTCCTTCCTCGACTTCAAAAAGCAAAAGCCGGATGCGCCCGTCAAGATCGCCGCCGAGCAGAACAACGCGGAATATTCCGGGATTATCATCCGCAAGGGCGAACCGGAATTGCTGCAGGCCATCAACAAGGCTCTCGCGGATATCAAGGCCGATGGGACCTATGAGAAGATCGCCCAGAAATATTTTGGGCAAGACGTCTCCAAATAAGGCGCTCAAGCCCGATTTGGACTGAAGACCCGACGTCCGGCGAAATGCCGGACGTCTCATTTTACGAGGATCACCGTGCCACACTGGCTCCAATTGATGGCAGATTCGCTGCCGACCCTGCTTTGGGCCGGTATCAAATTCACCATTCCCTTGACCCTGTTATCCTTCCTTTTCGGTCTTGTCCTCGGATTGATGACTGCTATCGCACGCCTGTTTGCCCCGCTGCCGCTTGCGATGGTCGCGCGTTTCTATGTCTGGGTCATTCGCGGCACGCCGCTTCTGGTGCAGCTCTTCGTCATCTTCTATGGATTGCCGAGCATGGGCATTCTGCTCGATGCCTTCCCGGCAGCCTTGATCGGCTTCACGCTCAATATCGGCGCATACAGTTCCGAGATTATTCGCGCGGTGATCTCTTCAGTCCCGAAAGGTCAATGGGAAGCTGCCTATTCGATCGGTATGAGCTGGCGCCAGGCGATGACCCGCACCATTCTTCCCCAGGCAGCGCGCGTTGCCGTCCCGCCCCTATCCAACACTTTCATTTCGCTTGTGAAAGACACGTCCCTTGCCGCCGCCATCACCGTTCCGGAACTCTTTCAGGCGGCACAAAGGATCGTCGCGACCACCTATGAACCCCTCATCCTCTACATCGAAGCCGCAATGATCTATCTTGTACTGAGTTCGTTCCTCTCGGCCCTGCAGGTAAGGCTCGAGCGGCGTTTCGCTCGTTACGGCGGCATGTTGGAGGCGAATGCATGATCAAGCTTTCGAACCTCGAAAAACGCTTCGGCGCTGCTGTTATCCTCAGTGATATCAGCATCGACATTCCCGAAGGCAGCGTCACCGCGTTGGTGGGGCCATCCGGCGGCGGCAAAAGCACGCTTTTGCGCTGCATCAACCTGCTCGAGATCCCGAGTGCCGGCACGATCCGCCTGGGCGAGGCAGAACTCTCATTTTCACCGGATAAAAAAATCGGCTGGAACGACATCCGGATGATCCGCGGCCAGACCGGCATGGTTTTCCAGAATTTCCAGCTGTTTCCGCACCGCACCGCGATCGAGAACGTCATGGAGGGATTGACGACAGTTCTTAGATGGCCCCGCCAGAAGGCGCAGGCGCGTGCCATGGAACTCCTCGAGAAAGTGGGAATGGCGCACAAGGCCGAGGCTTGGCCCGCGACACTTTCCGGCGGGCAGCAGCAACGCGTCGCGATCGCACGTGCCCTGGCGCCCTCGCCCCGTGTCCTGCTCTGCGACGAACCGACGTCGGCGCTCGATCCGGAGCTTGCCGCGGAAGTCGTCGAAGTGCTGGCCAAACTTGCTCGCGAGGGAACGACGATGGTCATGGCCACCCATGATCTCCGGCTTGCCTCCAGGATCGCCCGCGACGTCGTCTTCCTGGAAGCGGGCCGTATTGTCGAAGCCGGCAATGCGCAGGCTCTCTTCAACGCGCCACAGCGGGAAAGAACAAGGCAGTTCCTGTCGACAATCTCTGCAGCGCATTCACAGGGCGCCTAGAAAACGGCTTGCGCCGATTTCGCAGCATCTGCGCTGCCCGCTGCAGCCTGAACTTGCGAGCTTGAACGAGCACCTCAAGCGGCAGCAACAAAATGTCCCGGTGAGACCTCGCGATAGGCGCGCGGCGCAACGACAAAGTCAGGCGGTCTGATCGGGCTTTTCAGCTCCTCGCTCGCCGGCATCCGTCTTTCACTGCGGCGATCCGGGTCCGGAACGGGGACGGCCGCTATCAGCTTCCTGGTATAGTCGTGCTGTGGGTTGCCGAACACAGTTTCGCGCGGTCCGATCTCAACGATTTCTCCGAGATACATCACCGCCACCCGATGACTGACACGCTCCACCACGGCCATGTCGTGGGAGATGAACAGGAAGGCCAGATTAAGGCTCTCCTGAAGGTCCAACATCAAATTGATGACCTGCGCCTTGATCGAGACGTCGAGGGCAGAGACACTCTCATCGGCGATGATAACCTTCGGTTCCAGCGCCAGAGCCCGCGCGATACAGATGCGCTGGCGCTGCCCACCCGAGAACTCATGGGGATAGCGGCTCGCCATGTCGGGTGTCAGGCCGACCTTGCGCAGCATCTCGGAGACGACCTGTTTCGCATCCCGTGCCGAGCCCATTTTGTGTTCGAGATAGGGTTCCGCGATCGCCTGGCCGACGGTCATGCGCGGATTGAGGGAAGCGAAAGGGTCTTGGAAGATCATCTGCACGGACTTGCGCATCTCGCGCATTTGGCGCTTGTCGAGCGAGAGCACATCGCGGTCTTCGACCATCACCGAGCCCGAATCCGGTTCGATCAACCGCATGATGGCACGGCCGGTGGTGGACTTGCCGCAGCCAGATTCGCCCACCAGCGACAAGGTCTCCCCTGCAAAAAGATCAAAAGACACGTTTTCGACGGCATGGACTCTACCGCTCAGGCGGCCAAACAGGCCGGAATGAATGTCGAAGCGCTTGGTGAGGTTCTTTACTTGGAGGATCGGCTTATCCTTCGCAACCGTATCGGGCACCTCGGCCGGAACATTCGATTCACCCGTTTCCATATTAACGACCGGAAAGCGCAGCGGCCGATCGAAGCCCCGCATCGACCCAAGCACCGGCACGGCGGACAGAAGCGCACGCGTGTAAGGGTGCCGGCCACGATGAAAGATATCGGTCGTCTTGCCCGTTTCCACCTGCTCGCCGCGATACATGACGACGGTGCGGTCGGCGATCTCTGCCACCACGCCCATGTCGTGCGTGATGAACAGGACGGAGGTGCCCTCCTCTTCCTGAAGTATCTTGATGAGGTCGAGGATCTGGCCCTGGATCGTTACATCGAGCGCTGTGGTCGGTTCGTCGGCGATAAGCAATCTCGGCTTCGACGCCAAGGCCATAGCGATCATGACCCGCTGGCGCATGCCTCCGGAAAGCCGGTGCGGATATTCGTCGAAACGGGAGGCCGCCGAGGGAATGCGGACTTTTTCCAGGAGCCGAATTGTCTCCGCCTTCGCCTCCCCCGCCGACAGGGCCTTATGGCACAATAGCGCCTCGGAAATTTGGTCTCCCACCGTAAAAAGCGGATTAAGGCTCGTCATCGGTTCCTGAAAGATCATCGAAATGTCGTTGCCGCGGACCCGGCGCATGTCCTTTTCAGGCAGCGTAAGGAGGTCACGCCCACCGAACATGATCCTGCCATCGATGCGGCTGGTGTCCGCCTGCAGAAGCCGCATGATCGAAAGCGACGTTACGCTTTTTCCCGAGCCTGACTCACCGACGATCGCTACGGTTTCACCAGGTGCGACGGAAAACGAGACATCGCGTACGACCGAGTTCCATTCGCCGTCGACCAGAAATGATGTGGTCAGGTTCTCGACGGACAGAACCGGTTCGACGGCTTCCATGATTATTGCTTCCGCAGCGTTCATCGTCGTTTCCCTCTTTCCTTCCGTCGGCGCGATTAGTCGGGCCAGTTGAGCAAGCCGTCGAAACGATGGCGGCTCAGGTTCTCGATCGGTGTGGCTATGACTTCATTTGAAGCCCTGGCCTTGTCGAGCTCCTCCTTCAGACGGCTCGCGACGATGACCTCCTGACCGGGATGCAGATTGCAGGGGTCGAGGTAGAAATAATGATGCTCCACCTCATGATCGCGCACGATGATCGGCGGGCTGCCGTTGCGGAGGGCAGCCGCGAGGTCCCAAGCGGTTATATGCGCCTCCGGCGGAGAAATGATCACCCGCATGCGGTCGAGCGGGTTGTTGGTGGGGTCCGGTTCGATCAAAGCCGTTACCCCCGGGCGCCCACTCAGAGTCTCCTTCCAAAGGTTAAGATAGCTGGTCTCCCGCTCTCGGATTCCGGCATGATCTCGCGTCTCCCAAGCCTCCAGCGCGGCCATCACGCCGTAGATGCTTTCCTTGCCGACCTTCATGCCGCGACCGATGCCCATATTCTGCAAGAACGCATGGCGGACATGCTCCTTCGTGCCGGCCACGATGCCGGAGGTCGGGCCTCCCAGGAATTTATGGCCCGAATAGAGAACCACATCGGCACCTTGGGCGAGGAACAGCTTGAGATCATATTCGGAAGCCGCATCGACAATGACCGGCACACCTCTGGCATGGGCAATTTCGACGAATTCGCTCAAATGCAGCAAACCGTAGTCGACGACGTGGTGGGAGACGACATAAACAGCGGCGGCCGTCTTTTCGTTGATGGCGTTTTCCATATGAAAACGGTGCGTTGAGGTCGCCTGTCCGATCAGCACCACCTTGCCGCCGGCCAGCCGGATCGCCTGGTCCACCGGCGCTCCGTAGCTCACCACGTGCCCCATCTGAACGATGACTTCGTTCTTTTCAGGCGTGACATCCGGAAGTCTCTCAATAGCGAGCAGATTGCTGCCGGTGATGCAACCTGCCACCGCCAGGCTGATACCCGACGAGCAGGAAGCCGTGACGAACCCCGCCTCCCCGCCCGTCAATCGGGATATCACCGCGCTTGCCTTCCGCTGCAGGTCGTTGATCTCCACGAATTGCGGCAGGATCGCCGCCATCGCGTCGATCGCCTGCGGCACCACGATCGACGCACCGAGGCTTGTCATTGTGCCGGACACATTGATCACCGGACGCAGACCGATCTGGGCGCGGATATCATCGGACATTCTATCTCTCCAAAGTAGCGGCAGGCTGCGATTTGTCATCGACAGTTATGCCATAGTAATGTAATAGCCTCTCAAATCGAGAAGAGGACTGTTGAATTGGACGCAAAGACTTCATCCGCAGCTATCCCCGAAGACGCGGTCGCCACCGAGGATGCCAATGACGTCAAGAGCAGCCGTCGTTCGCGCGTCAGCGGCATAGATCGGGCGCTGCAGGTCATCGACCACCTCTACGAAACGGGGGCGCCGGCGGGGGCTTACGCGATCGCCAAGGCGATCAAGGCGCCGCTTTCCACCGTCTACGTGATCATTGACGATCTTGTTGAAAAGAACATGCTGGCACGCAATCTCGACGGCACGATCTGGCTCGGGGCTCGGCTTTACCATTACGGACTGGCTTACGCCCGCTCGCTTGATTTCATGAGCGTCGCGACACACGAAATGCACGATCTCTGCCGCCAGGCGGGAGAAACCGTGCAGGTCTGCGGCCGCGACGGCGACTATATGCTGGTGCTTGCCATGGCCGATGGCCCCAGCCATTTTCAGGTGGCCTCCCGCGTCGGCACGCGCGTTCCCTTGAACTGGACCGCTTCCGGCCGCCTGCTCGTCGGGCATTTGCCCGAGGCGGAGCGGATCGAGCTTTTCAAGCGATGCGCGCGCACCTCGCCCACCGGTCGTGCCGAAGTGGATGCCCTTACGCTCGCCGACTCGGCCGGCAAGGCATTCAGGGAGCGCCTTTCGATCCAGGTCGCGGAATCCGATTATGCCGTGGCCTGCATTGCCTCGCCGATCTGCGACAGGGATGGTCAGTGCATCGCAACCATCTCGATCGTGCTGCCTGAGCAGAAGGTCTTTTCCGACGAGAACCATTACACGGAGCAGGTTCGCGCCTCGGCTGAGCGGATCGAGAAGCTGATGGGCTGGCGAAAC
This sequence comes from Neorhizobium sp. S3-V5DH, assembly GCF_004343065.1. NCBI lineage: Bacteria > Pseudomonadati > Pseudomonadota > Alphaproteobacteria > Hyphomicrobiales > Rhizobiaceae > Neorhizobium > Neorhizobium sp. S3-V5DH. The sequence goes on along the minus strand of NZ_SMCL01000005.1, from coordinate 186,849 downwards.
CATTGACCGCTGCTCCTAATCGCGCAATGCGACGATCGCTTCGATCTCGACGGTGATGTTATTGGGAAGCGAACCGAAACCGACGGCGGAACGGGCATGCTGGCCGGCTTCGCCGAAGACGGTGATGAGCAGGTCTGAGCAGCCGTTGATGACGCTCGGGTGATCTTCGAAATCCGGCACGGCGTTGACCATGCCGAGCAATTTGACCACACGTTTCACCCGCGACAGATCGCCGAGCGCCTCATGCATGACGGCAAGCAGGTTGATGCCGACCAACCGGGCATGCTGATAGGCGAGCTCCACATCCACGTCGGCACCGACCTTGCCGGAATAGAGATGGCCATTTGCTTCGCGAGGTCCCTGGCCGGAGAGATAGAGCAGATTGCCTTCCTGCACATGCGTCACGAAATTGGCGATCGGCGGCGGCGACGGCGGAAGCTGGATGCCGAGTTGAGCCAGGCGCTCATACGGCGATTGCGCCGCGGAGGCGGCCTTTGCTGGGGACGTGTTCACGCGAACTCCTGTCATGCAATTTTGTATTGATCGCTCACCGCCACGAGTAGCCGTGGCTGTGGCGAACGAGCTTGCGAGCCCGCGGGATGTAGCGACTGGCGGCGATAGCCTCCGCACCGATGACGGCGTATCGCGGCTCAAACAGTTTCTGGAGGCGCGAGACGTCGCCATTGGAATCGGTCGCTTCCAGATCGGCATCGACGAGATCAAAGATGGTGAAATCGGCCCGTTCCCCGACCGAAAGCCGGTTTTCCATTGAGAGCTTGATGACGGACGCGGGCGCATGGGTCACGGCTTCGACAACCTTTTCGAAGGGCATGCCGACCGACAGGAGCTTCGACATGGTGGTCGCCAGATCCCAGACCGGGAAATTCATCGAATGACCATGCAGGTCCGTCGAAATCGAGAAGGGCAGCAGTCCGCGCTGGATCGCCGCTTCCGCGACCTTGAAGGAGAAGGACGCGCCGCCATGGCCGATGTCCAGTCGAATTCCTTCGGAGGCGCAGCGTTCGGCGAGATTGAAAAGATCCTCGTCCTCCATAATGCTCGAACCGGCCTTGCCGTTGAAGCAGTGGGTGACGACGTCTCCCGGACCCAGGATTTCCAGTACTTCGTCATAGAGCGCCGGCGGTTCACCGACATGCACCATCATCGGAACCTTGAGGATCTTGGCGATCTTCTTGCCGAGCTTGACGGGCGTAACACCCCAGGAGCCGGTAATGACATGGCTGGCGCGCACCTTGATGCCAACGATATGCTCGCTGTTTTCCGCATAACATTCCAGAATCCTATCAAGGTCGATGTCCTTGATGTCGCGCAGTTCCGGAACGCGGTTGCAGGCGACGAGACCGATCGAGCCGAGGTTCAGGAAGGCTTTGATGCGCTCCCTAGAGGGCTCGATGATGTATTCGCGAAAGCCGTGGAAATTGGCTTCGCCGGCCGATCCCGCATCGACCAGCGTCGTCACGCCGCGCTCGGCGCCACATTCGGACGGCCGGATCGAAATGTCGGTGCCGCCGTGCCAGATATGCACGTGCAGATCCACCCAGCCCGGCGAAATCCAGGCGCCTTTGCCATCTATGCGGATCGCATCCGCAGGTGCGGCGAGCGAGGGGCCGATCGCGGAAATCTTGCCATCCTTGCCAACAAGAATATCCGTCGCGTCGGCAGGCATCACATCGCCGAAGGCCATCGGCTTTACATTGGTGAGGAGGAGCGGTTTTTCCGCTTTTTCACCGGTCATTTAGAGGTCCTTTCGAAGTCTGGGATCGAGCATGTCTCTGAGGCCGTCGCCCACCATTTGCAGCGACAACACGCACAGGATGATGGCGAGGCCCGGGAAATAGGTCATCCAGTCGGCTTGGCCGATATATTGGCGGCCGGCGGAAATCATCGTTCCCCAAGTGGGGATTTCGGGGCTAACGCCGAGTCCGAGGAAGGAAAGGCCCGCCTCGGCAAGCATGGCGCTGGCAAACAGGAAGGTTCCCTGAACCAGGATCGGCGACACGAGGTTGCGCAGCACATGCCGTGTCATGATGTGGAAGGTCGAAATCCCGAGTGCCTTGGCTGCTTCCACATAGGGCAGTTCGCGTATGACCAATGTCGAGGCGCGGACAACGCGGGCGAGACGCGGGGCGTAGACGATGGCAAGCGCGAGAATGACCGTCACCAGCGATGGGCCAAGGGCTGCCACGAGTGCAATCGCCAGCAAGATGTCCGGAAAGGCCATCATCGCGTCGATCAGCCGCGCGATCGGCGTGTCGAGTTTCTGGAAGAAACCGGCAAGCAGACCGAGCGTCACCCCGATCGCCGCGGAAAGCACGACGACGGCAAATCCAACCAAGAGCGATAGCCGCCCCGCATGAATGGTGCGCGAAAAGATATCGCGACCGAACTCGTCGGTGCCGAACCAGTAGAGCTCGCCCGGCGGCTTCAGGCGGTTGACGATCGAAAGCTTGGAGGGCGAAAAGGGCGCAACCCAGGGCGCAAGAACCGCAAGCAGAACGAAGACCGTCAGCACAACAAGGCCGATGGCGACCGTCTTGCGCTTCAGCAAGCGGCGAAGGAACCGTGACTTTTCGCCGAGGGCCGGCGCCGAATTGGTGGTCGCGACATCGGCCATCAGTAGCGCACCCTCGGATCGATCAGAAGATAGAGCATATCGATTGCAAAATTGATGAGGACATAAAGGCCAGCGATGACGAGCAATGCCCCCTGGATGACGGGGTAGTCGCGGCGAAGCACGGCGGATACGACAAGGTTGCCGACACCCGGCAGCCCGAACACGGTTTCCGTCACTACCGCGCCGGAAATCAGCACGGCCGCCGTCAATCCGATGACGGTCAGGATCGGAATGAGCGCGTTTTTCAGCGCGTGCTTCAGCACCACACGCCGCTCCGACAAGCCTTTGGCACGGGCAGTACGGACATAGTCGTCACTGAAAACGTCGAGCATGGAAGCGCGGGTGAACCGCAAGATCAGCGCCGAGGAAACCACGCCCAGCGCCAGTGCCGGTAACGTGAGATGGTACATCCTCTCCAGGAAACCCGCGCCCGGACCGCCATATCCGGAGACCGGAAAGATATTCAGCCTGACGGCAAAGAACTGCATGAGGATGAGCCCTAGCCAGAAGCTCGGAATGCTGGCGGCGAGCATCGCCACGGTAGTGGCCGCCTGATCCACGAAAGAGCCGCGCCGATAGGCGGCATAGATGCCGACGGGCAGAGCGATGACGCTCGCGATCGCCAGCGAGAAGATCGTCAGGAAGAAAGTCGGTTCGGCGCGATCCATGAGCGCGGCGCCAACCGGCATGTTGAGGAATATGGACTGGCCGAGATCACCTTTCAGAAGTTGCCCGACATAAAAGACATACTGGACCACGATGGACTGGTCGAGACCGAGCCTTGTCCTCAATTCCGCGATGTCCTGCGGGGTCGCGTCCGGGCCGAGCATCACGGCTGCAGGGTCGCCCGGCGTAACACGCACGATCACGAAGACGATCGTTACGACCAGGAACATCACGACGATCATGCCGGCCAGGCGCTGTAGGATGTAACGTATCATGGTAAAGGTTCCCGTGTCCGCAGCCGGACAGGACGAGTGGTGGATGCCGGCCTTGGCCTGGCATCCACCCTCCTCGTGCCTACTTCGTGATGGACGCGTTCCAGAAATACGGCCAGGGAGCCGGTTCGACGCCTTCAAGCTTCTTCGACTTCGCCGCTACCGCATTGAAGTCGCCGATTTTGATAAGCGGGAGTTCATCGTAGATCGTCTTCTGGACATTTGCCCAAAGCTTCACGCGTTTTGCCTCGTCTGCCTCGGAGGTGAAAGCATCGACTGCAGCCTTGCGGGCGGGCGTGTCCCACCAGCCGGGCGAACTGGTCGAAAGCGCGCCGATCAGGGCCGGCTCCGGCAGGAAGGGGCTGTGGGTGATATAGATGTCCCACAGCTTGGGGTCCGTGCGCCTCTGGGTCAATGTCGCCCAGTCCACGACCTGCATGTCGACCTTGAAGCCGGCGAGCTTCAGATATTCGGCAGCAACCTGCGCCATCTTGTAGTGGAATTCATATTGGCGGCTTGTCAGGATGCGAAGCGGCTCGCCGTTATAGCCCGCAGCCTTCAGAACCTCCGCAGCGGCTTCCGGATTGGCAACATTATAGTTGCCCTCGACTCCCGTTTCGCTATGCCACCCATAGTTGGCGGGATAAAAGGCACCGTCCAGGGCATAAAAATCCTTGCTGCCAAATGCCGCCGCCAGCATGTCCTCCATGCTGAGAGCTTGAGTGACGGCCTTGCGCAGTTCCAGCTTCGAGGCCAGGCCTTCCTTGGTGTTGAAGACGAACACCGGATAGCCGAACGGCTTGAGCAAAACAGGCGCAGAAGCGGAAGAGGATTTGATCTTGTCGAAGGATTCCACAGGAATGGAATCGACATAATCGTATTGGCCCGAGACGGCAGCCTCGACGCGCGTGTTCGGATCGGGCACCGGCACGAAACGGATCTCGTCGAGATATTGGTGGCGGGCGCCGCCATAACCATCGCTCGCGCCAGAGCGAGGCTTGTAGCCGTCGAAACGCGCTAGCTGGATATATTGGTCGGCCTTGCGCTCCTTCAGCATATAAGGACCGGTGCCGACAAACTCCGTCATCGGCTCCGCCTGCTTCTCGGCCGGGATGATAATCGCCGCAGAGTTGTTGAAGGCAAGCAGCGAAACAAGCGGCGCATAAGGTTGCTTCAGCTTGATGGTGACGGCGTCCGGGCCGGTCGCTGCCAGGGTTTCGATGAAGCCGGCGGCCTGCTTGCCGCGCGAGGCAGTCTTGGTCCAACGGCCGAGTGAAGCGATCACATCTTCCGAGGTCATGTCGCTTCCATCGTGGAACTTGATGCCGGTGCGCAGCTTGATCGTGTAGGTCTTCCCGTCGGCGCTGATCTCCGGGAGGCTCTCGGCCAGGAGTGGCGTAACCTTCCAGCCCTTGTCGAAGGTATAGAGGGTCTCGAAGATGTGTTGCGTCACGATTCCCACAAGGTCGGCCGTCGAGGCCATCGGATCAAGCGTCGGCGGCTCGCCGATCGTCGCCACATTGATGACACCACCTTTTTGCTGCGCCAAGGACAAGCTGGGTACGGCGACGAGGGCCGTCGCCAGAAGGAATGCAAGTTTCAGTTTCATCACAGTCTCCCGATCTTATGTTCCACTATTATGTTATATCGACTTTTATAACAGAATAACGAAGACGCGAGCGGTGTCAATGGCAACGTAGGAATCGATGCCACGCGTCGTGCCCTTTCTGATTTGAAGGCGAGCCTCCCCATTCTCACAGGCGCTACCCAGCGGGCAACGCAGCGAGGCGTGGGGTTAGAATTGCCTCGAAAGGACTACGGGGAGCGCGGGAATACAAAGCAGCCGAACGGCTGCATCAAAAATCGCTCAATTGGCGAAAGACGACCCAGACTCTTCAAAGCTCGGGATGCCGGTTCACATCCTTGTAGAGCAGATAGCGGAAGCGACCTGGCCCCCCGGCGTAACATGCCTGCGGGCAGAAGGAGCGAAGCCACATATAGTCACCCGCTTCCACCTCGACCCAGTCCTGATTCAGTCGGTAGACCGCCTTGCCTTCCAACACATAAAGCCCATGCTCCATGATATGGGTTTCCATGAAAGGAATGATGGCGCCCGGCTCGAAGGTGACGATATTGATATGCATGTCATAGCGGATATCGGATGGATCGATGAAACGGGTTGTCGCCCATTTGCCATCCGTATCCGGCATCGGGTCCAACGCGCATTCGTCTTCGTGGGTAAAAACCGGCGGCGGCGGCTCGAGCCCCTCCACCACCTTGAACGCCTTGCGAATCCAGTGGAAACGAACCGCCGCGGCGCTGTTGTTCTTCAAGGCCCAGTGTCTACCGGCGGGCAGATAGGCGAAAGACCCCGATCTCAAGTTATGTGATGCACCATCGAGCTCGATCGTCATCTCGCCCGCCACGACGAAGATGCCGGCCTGCGCGCGCGCGTCCGGTTCGGGTCGCTCGCTGCCGCCGCCCGGCTGCACTTCCATTATGTACTGCGCAAAGGTCTCGGCAAAACCACTCAACGGACGCGACAGGATCCAGGCGCGCGTACCGCTCCAGTGCGGCAGCAGGCTTGTGACGATATCGCTCATGACCGTCTTGGGTATCACCGCATAAGCGGTGGTGAAGACGGCCTTGCTGGACAGAGTTTGCGTCTGCGGCGGCAAGCCGCCCACGGCTGAAAAGTAACTGCTGGTGGTCATCTGCATCATTCCCGAAAGCACTCGAATATCTGCTTTAAGCCCCACTCGGAATTTGAGCAAGGGAGTGACCCGATTGCCGCAACGACCCGACTTCAAGACGCGGGAAATCCCTGCGGCGGCTGTCCTTATCAAGCAGTGTTCTCACCAAATACCACCGAAACCGTGGAGCACGGTCGGTGGCCTCTTTAGAACAAAAATTCTGCCATTGATCTTGCTCCTCATCCGCATTTTCTCCAGAAATTAAGCGATTTTTGCTGCCATTGAGAATTTCTGCGATGAGCGCCGTTGACGGCTCGCTCAAAAAATGGAATAAATTATCCGTAACATCCGAGCCGTGGCTGAATCATTCCGCGGCGCATCCACGTCGGGAGCGGGGATGAGATTACTCGGTCGGGAGGCCAGTTCCGGTAAGATCGGGTGACGCCGGAAACCAATAGAGGAGGAGACCACATGAAGAAGCTCATTTTCGGTGCGACGCTGTCTTTGCTGTTAAGTACCGCTGCACATGCCGAGACGGTCGGCGTATCGATGGCGCTGTTCGACGACAATTTCCTGACGGTGCTGCGCAACGGGATGCAGGATTATGCAAAGACGCTGAAAGGTGTGACGCTGCAGGTGGAAGACGCCCAGAACGACGTCGCCAAGCAGCAGAGTCAGATCCAGAATTTCATCGCCGCCGGCGTTGACGCGATTATCGTCAACCCGGTCGATACCGACGCGACGACCGCCATGTCGAAACTGGCGGCGGAAGCCAAGATACCGCTCATCTACGTCAATCGAGAGCCTGTCAACGTCGACAGCCTGCCGGAAAAGCAGGCCTTCGTTGCCTCCAATGAAATGGAGTCTGGCACGCTGGAGACCAAGGAGGTCTGCAGGCTCCTGGGCGGAAAGGGCACTGCCGTGATCATGATGGGAGAACTGTCCAACCAGGCAGCCCGCATGCGGACGAAGGACGTGCATGACGTTGTCGCGACCGACGAATGCAAGGGCATCAAGATCGTCGAGGAGCAAACCGCCAATTGGCAGCGCACCCAGGGGGCGGACTTGATGACCAACTGGCTTTCCAGCGGCCTGGAATTCGATGCAGTCATTTCCAACAACGACGAAATGGCGATCGGCGCGATCCAAGCTTTGAAAGCCGCAGGCAAGGACATGAAGAAAGTGGTCGTCGCTGGAGTGGACGCCACGCAGGATGCACTTGCCGCCATGCAGGCCGGCGATCTCGATGTCACGGTGTTTCAAGATGCAGCCGGACAGGGCAAAGGCGCCCTCGATGCTGCCTTGAAGCTCGTCAAGGGAGAGAAGGTCGAAAAGAAGGTCTACATTCCCTTCCAGCTCGTCACCCCTGCCAACGTAAAAGACTTCGTCGCCAAGAATTAAGCGACGTTTTCCGGATGCGGCGGAAGATCCGCCGCATCCCCCTTTTCTCGCTCCACAGGAGATTGGAATGGTCGTAAGCCCATCGACCATGGCTGCCGTGCGCAAGAGCGGCGCGATTCCCAATGCGGAATTCCTGCTGACGGCAGAAGACGTGCGCAAGGAATTTCCCGGCGTCGTCGCCCTCGATGATGTTTCGTTCCGACTGAGACGCGGCACCGTGCACGCGCTGATGGGCGAGAACGGTGCGGGCAAGTCCACGTTGATGAAGGTTCTGGCGGGCATTTATCAGCCCGACAAGGGCACCGTAAGGCTGAGAGGCGCGGAAATACGGCTGCGATCGCCCCTCGACGCCCTGGAAAACGGCATCGCCATGATCCATCAGGAGCTGAACCTGATGGCCTATATGACAGTGGCGGAAAATATCTGGATCCGCCGCGAACCGCTCAACCGCTTCGGCCTTATCGATCATGGCGAAATGTACCGGCGCACCGAAGAACTCTTCAGCCGGCTGAACATCCAGATAGATCCTGAGGCCAGGGTCGGCGACCTCTCCGTCGCCAATCGGCAAATGGTGGAAATCGCCAAAGCCGTCTCCTACGAATCGGATGTCCTTATCATGGACGAACCGACCTCGGCACTCACCGAGCGCGAAGTGGACCATCTCTTCCAGATCATCCGCGACCTGCGCACACAAGGGATCGGGATCGTCTACATCACCCACAAGATGAACGAGCTCTTCGAGATCGCAGACGAGTTCTCCGTATTCCGTGACGGCAGATATATCGGCACGCATGCTTCGACCGAAGTCACCCGCGACGACATCATCCGGATGATGGTCGGCCGCGAAATTACTCAAATGTTTCCCAAGGAGGATGTGCCGATTGGCGATACCGTCTTGTCGGTAAAGAACCTCAACCTGAAGGGCGTATTCCACGACGTTTCATTCGACGTGCGCGCCGGTGAAATTCTCGGGGTCGCAGGCCTGGTCGGCTCGGGCCGGTCAAACGTGGCAGAGACACTGTTCGGCGTGACGCCCGCGACCTCCGGCACAATCGAAATTGATGGCCAGGCGGTTGTCATCGATAGTCCCACCACGGCCATCCGCCACCGAATGGCTTTCCTGACCGAGGACCGCAAGGACACAGGCTGTCTGTTGATCCTCGACGTGCTTGAAAACATGCAGATTGCCGTCCTCCAGGACAAGTTCGTGAGCAAAGGCTTTGTTCAGGAGGCGGAACTGAGCGACGTCTGCGAGGACATGTGCCGCAAGTTGAGGATCAAGACGCCAAGCCTTGCCGAGCGCGTCGAGAACCTGTCCGGCGGCAACCAGCAAAAGGTGCTGATCGGGCGCTGGATGCTGACCGATCCGCGGATCCTTATTCTGGATGAACCCACGCGCGGAATCGATGTCGGAGCCAAGGCCGAGATTCACCGGCTCGTTTGCGAAATGGCCCGAAAAGGCGTCGCGGTCATCATGATCTCGTCGGAAATGCCGGAGGTCCTGGGGATGAGCGACCGCATAATGGTCATGCATGAAGGCCGGGTCACGGGCTTCCTCGATCGAGCAGAAGCAACACAAGTCAAGGTCATGGATCTTGCGTCGCGTTGACGTGCCCAAGACCTGAGGGAGGATAAAATGACGACTGACGCTGCGGCCAAAGGCAGTCTCAAGGCAACGCCGGCACGCCGCCGGAACCGACGCATGCCACCGGAGGCCAATATCTTTCTGGTGCTGATCGGCATTGCACTCATTTACGAAATACTCGGCTGGCTTCTGATCGGCCAGAGTTTCCTGTTCAACCAGCAGCGCCTGACGATCATGATCTTGCAGGTCTCCGTGATCGGCATCATCTCTGTCGGCGTCACGCAGGTCATCATCACCGGCGGGATCGACCTTTCATCCGGATCGGTCGTCGGCCTGACAGCCATGCTGTCGGCAAGTTTTGCCCAAGCCTCCACCTGGCCCCGAGCCCTCTATCCAAGCCTGACCGACATGCCGTTTTTCGTCCCGATCGGGGTCGGGGTCTTAGCCGGCATGCTTGCCGGATACATCAATGGACAACTCATCGCCAAGACAAAGATCCCGCCGTTCATCGCTACCCTCGGAATGATGGTAACGGCCCGGGGTCTGTCAAAGTGGTACACCAAGGGGCAACCCGTCTCAGGTCTCAGCGACAGCTTCACCTTCATCGGCACGGGCATCTGGCCGGTGGTCGTATTCCTGGCCGTCGCCCTCATCTTCCACGTGGCACTGCGCTATACCCGCTATGGGAAATTCACCTACGCGATCGGCGCCAATACACAGGCTGCGCGCGTCTCGGGCATCAATGTCGAAGCCCATCTCATCAAGGTCTATGCAATTGCGGGCATGCTGGCAGGCCTTGCCGGGGTAGTCACCGCAGCCCGGGCGCAGACCGCCCAGGCCGGCATGGGCGTCATGTACGAACTCGATGCCATCGCCGCAGCCGTTATCGGCGGCACCTCTCTTTCAGGAGGTGCAGGCCGTATCACCGGGACAGTGATCGGAACCGTAATCCTCGGCGTGATGACCTCGGGCTTCACCTTCCTGCGGGTCGACGCCTATTACCAGGAAATCGTCAAGGGCATGATCATTGTCGCCGCAGTCGTTGCTGACGTTTATCGCCAGAAGAAGCGGGCCAAGGCTTGAGCGTCCTCCATCAGGCACATCTGGGCGGCTTCGGCCGCCTTTTTCTTTTTAGAGGAGAACCACTGAGCAGAATAACTGGCCAGCGAGCCGTCAGGCTTCCACCGACACCCAACGTCGCTCCGCAAATGAACGGGCCATGGCGTGGACGGAGCGCTCGATTTGAAGACCATCCCCGAAGCTGATGAGATGCGCCGGCTTGCCGTTGATGGCCGAGATCAATTCGTGGCACTCGATGATCTTCAGATCATTAAAACCGAGGCCATGACCCGGGGCCGGGATAAAGCGATCATAGGGGTGATGATCCGGTGCAGCCAGGATCTTCCGGAAGCCCTGTTGCGTCTTGTCGCCGGAATTCTGGTACAGTTCGAATTCGTTCATCCGCTCCTGGTCGAACAGGATAGAGCCTTGCGACCCGAAGATTTGCAACGCGATACGGCCTTTGCGTCCCCAGGCGGAACGGTTCGCCATCAGCACCCCTGAAATACCCCCTTCCAACCGGAAAAGGACACTCGCCAGATCGTGGTTTTCCACCGGGCGAGTTCCTCCGTCCGGCAGCGGCCTTTCCGCGTAAGGCTTGACCATGTCGGTGACGACTGCCTCGACATGGCCGAAGAGCGTAAAAAGCAGTGACAAAGGATGCACCGCGAAATCGTCCAGTGCGCCGTAACCGGACGCCGCCTCACTCTTCCAGTAGAAGAGCGCCTGCGGGTCGGCCATGAAATCCTCGTCCATTTCAACGCGCACATGATTGACGGCACCGATGGCGCCTTGCTCGATCAGCCCCTTGATTTGTCGGATCATCGGATTCTGGATGTAGTTGTAGCCCATGGCAGCGATCTTGCCTGACCGTCCGGCGGCCGCCTGCATGCGCTCGGCATCGCCCAGCAGAGGCGCCATGGGTTTTTCGCACCAGACGTGTTTGCCGGCCTCGAGCGCGGCTATGGCCATTTCGGCGTGAAAGGCATTCGGCGTCGTGACGGAGATCACATCCACATCCGGATCGGCCAGAAGATCGCGCCAATTGCTTGTGGCGTGGGCAAATCCGAGATCGCGCGCCTTGCGTGCGGCGAGTTCGGCGTCGACTTCGGCAAGCGCCACAAGCCTGGGCCGATCCACATCGCCAAAGACGCTTGCCACGGAATTCCAGGCGAGCGCGTGACATTTGCCCATATAGCCGGTGCCTATCAGCCCGACGCCCAAGCCAGCCATTCTATTCTCCTTCTTAGCTGGTGACCTGACTGGACGAAGGCGTCAGGGATTGTCGCGCCTAAAAATCCAATCGTGATCAGGATGGTTCTTGAAGCGCCATTTACGGATCGGGCCCGCCATGACGTTCAGGTAATACATGTCGTACCCATAGGGCGCACCGCAGGGATGGTGGCCCTTCGGCACCAGGACCAGGTCCCCATCTTCAACCGCCATGGTTTCGTCAAGTGAGCCATCCTCGGTGAAAACCCGCTGGAAGCCAAAACCCTGCGCCGGATTCAACCGATGATAATAGGTCTCCTCCAGATAAGTCATGTCTGGAAAATTGTCTTCGTCGTGTCGATGCGGCGGATAGGAGGACCAGTTTCCCGATGGCGTGAAGACTTCCGTGACCAGCAGGCTGTCGGCAACATCCCGCTCTTCCATCGCGATCGGATAGATATAGCGTGTATTGGCATCCTTGCCGCGCGTATTGAGCGACAGGCCCTGCGGCCCGATCTGTGCAGCCTCACGCCCCGGTTTGGCGGGTGCCGTGCAGACGGCGAGTTCGCAATCGGTGCTTGCGGTCGCATTCCATTTGGCGCCTGCGGGAATATAAACGCAGTGAGGCGGCTTGCGCTCGAAAACGTTCATGCGATCGCCAAGCTCGCCGAAGTCCTTGCCTCCCCCGCTGACGCGTGCCTTGCCCTGAACCAGGACAAGAATGACTTCGGTCTCTCCGGTTTCCTCGCCGACCGTTTCGCCGGGTTTGAGCCTGTAGAGCCCGAAGCCGACATATCCCCAACCGGCGTCCTTCGGCGTGACGTCATGCACCTTGCCGCCCCGACCTTTCGGCTTGCGCAGCAGATTGCTCATGCCACAGCCTCCGCCTTGTCGAGGCCTGCCGCCTTCGCAATCGCTTTCAGCGAAGACAAGCCGAGGCTCTGATATTCAAAAGGATTTCTGACATCAGGATCCTGCTCGGCTTCGATCACAAGCCACCCTTCGTAACCATGTTCCGCTGCAATCTTCAGGACAGGCTGGAAATCCACGCCTCCCTCCTTGTCTCCGGGTACGGTGAATACGCCACGGCGTACGCCCTCAAGGAACGACAACTTCTCCTCGCCTACCTGCCGGGCGATGTCCGGCCGCACATTCTTCGCGTGGATATGACCGACTCGGTTCATGTATTTTCTAGCGACCGCTTCCGGATTCCCGCCGCCGAACAGGCAATGGCCCGTATCGAGCAGCAGTTTGGCGTGCGGCCCGGTATTTGCCATCAGCTTGTCGATCTCATCCTCGCTCTCGACGATGGTACCCATATGATGGTGGTAGACGAGCGCGATCCCCTGCCCGGCGGCAAATTCCGCCAGTGCCTCGACGCCGGCGCCGAATTTTGCCCAGTCGGCATCGGCGAGTTTCGGGCGATCCACCAGCGCCACGCTGTCATTACCGTGAATGGCATTGGAGGTCTCGCAGACAATGATGACGCTTGAGCCCATCGCCTTCAGAAGGTCGAGCGGCGGCTGCATCGCAGCCTTTTCCTCCTCGATGGAGTTCGTCAGCAAATTCAGCGAGTGCCATCCCGAAACGAACCGCAACCCGCGCGGTTCGAGAACCGCCTTCAACGCTTCCGGCTGCTGCGGAAATTTGTGGCCTTTTTCGATCCCGTCGAAGCCGATCCTGGCCGTCTCGTCTAGGCATTGCTCCAGGCTGATATGAGCGCCGAGGGAACGGTCGTCGTCATTCGACCAGGCGATTGGATTGGTTCCGTAGAGGATCATGACTAGCTTCTTTCCTTGAGCGCGGCTTCGTAGGCTACCCGAGCCTTTTTGACTTCTTCCCGTGGCGAGACTTCCGGGACGGCCACATCCCACCAATAACCACCGGCATCGAGCGCCGGATAAGGATCGGTATCGATGACGATCACAGTTGGAACGGTGGCATCGCGGGCGGCATTGAGGGCCGCTTCCAGATCGGCGATCGATGAAACCTTGCGCGCATCAGCACCCATTGCCGCCGCATGCGCGGCAAAATCGATGGCAATCGGATTTACATTCGTGTGGGCATAGAGATTGTTGAATTCTGCGCCACCGGCACTGACTTGAAGCCGGTTGATACAGCCGTAACCGCGGTTATCGGTGATCACGACGGTGATCTTCGCGCCCATGGCAACAGCTGTCGCGAGCTCCGAATTCATCATCATGTAGGAGCCGTCGCCGACCATGACGATTACATCGCGATCCGGTTCCGCCATCTTGATGCCGAGGCCACCCGCGATCTCGTAACCCATGCAGGAGAACCCGTATTCCATATGGTAGGAGAGTGGCAGCTTGGCCTTCCACAACTGATGCAACCCACCCGGCATCGTGCCGGCCGCGCACATCACCACCGTATTGTCGCGCGAGGTCCGCTGTACGGCGCCGATCACCTGCATGTCCGTCGGCAGCGTGTTGGCGTCCTTGGGAGCCGCGGTTGCCGCATCGGCCTTGGCGAACCAGCCCGTCTTCAGTGAAGCATCCGGAGCAGCATAACGGTGATCGCCAAGAGCAGCCGAAAGTTTCTCGAGCCCAATCTTCGCATCCGCCACAAGGGGCATCGCATCGTGCTTGGAGCTGTCATAAGCCTGAACGTTCAACGCAAGGATCTTGCGGTCTGGGTTTTTGAACAGCGCCCAGGATCCGGTGGTAAAATCTTGAAAGCGCGTCCCGATTCCGATCACCAGATCGGCATTCTCCGAAACCGAGTTGGCGCTTTCCGCCCCGGTTACGCCGACTGGCCCGAAATTCAGATCATGATCCCAGGCAAGTGCCGACTTGCCTGCCTGCGTTTCCACCACAGGGATCCGGTGCTTTTCCACGAAACCCGTCAGCGTTTCGGTCGCGCCGGCGAAATGCACGCCGCCGCCGGCCACGATCACCGGGTTCTTGGCTGCCTTCAGGGCTGCCACTGCCGCCTCGAATTCATTCCGATCGGGTTCCGGCCGGCGGGTGCGCCAAACCTTTTTTTCAAAGAAAGCTACCGGATAATCAAAGGCCTCGGCCTGCACATCCTGGCAGAAGGCAAGCGTCACCGGACCGCAATCGGCGGGATCCGTCATGGTGCGCATGGCACGCGGCAGTGCAGTCAGAAGCTGTTCCGGCCGCATGATCCGATCGAAATAGCGGCTGACGGGTTTGAAGCAATCGTTGGCGGATACCGTGCCGTCGCCGAAATCCTCGATCTGCTGCAAGACCGGATCCGGGCCGCGGTTGGCAAAGATATCGCCCGGGATCAGCAGCACCGGCAGGCGGTTGACATGGGCAAGGGCGGCTGCCGTCACCATGTTCGTCGCGCCGGGGCCAATGGAGGATGTCACCGCCATGGCGCGGCGGCGGCGCAGCTGCTTGGCATAGGCAATCGCGGCATGAGCCATGGATTGCTCATTCTGGCCGCGATAGGTCGGCAGTTCCTCGCGAATGCCATAGAGCGCTTCACCAATGCCGGCAACATTGCCGTGGCCGAAGATCGCCCATACTCCTGCGATATAGGTCTCGCCATCCTCATTCAGCTGGTTGGCCAGATAGCGCACCAGCGCCTGTGCCGCCGTCAAACGTACTGTCTTCACGCCGCTTCTCCCGTTCTGGCGCGTGCCTCATCCCAGATTTGGCACAGGCTGCGATAGCGCCCTGCCATATCCTCCACGGCTTCATCGTCCGAAATACGGCCCGCCAGCCAATTGCGCGCCGCCTCCCCGAAAATCGTCCTGCCTACGGCAAAACCCTTGACGAGGTCGAAGCGGGCAGCAAGGCGGAAACTGTCCTGCAACTCCGCCTGCGGAGCATCGAGCCCCAAAACCACGATCCCGCGCGTATAAGGATCGTTTCGCTGCACAGCCGCGCAGGCATTGGCCCAGGCCGCTTCGCTCTTCATCGGCTCCAGCTTCCACCAGTCGGGATAGACGCCGATCTCGTAAAAACGATCGATGATCTTCCCGACCGTCTCGTCATTCGACGATCCGACCTTGGAAGGAATGACCTCCAGGAGCATTTCCAGGCGGTTGCGGCGTGCCGCCTCGAACAGGCGCTTCACAGTCACCTCCTGTTCGGCCCGCAGCTCCGCTGTATCGTCCGGATGATAGAAACAGAGAACCTTGACCACCTGATCGAGGGGCCATTCCCCAAGCCCGCCGCAATCCAGGCCGAGTTCCGGCTCGAGCGTCAGCGGGCGGGAGCCGGGCCATTCTGCGGGGCGACCGATCCAGAGGCCTGTTCCAGCGGCGGCATAAAGTGCATCGCGGCCAAGCCGGCCGTCGCAAAGAAGGCCATAACCGGTGTCGTTGCCGGCGACCCTCTTTGCGGCATCCAGGCAAAGCAGCTTGAAAGCACCAATCCTGTCGGCCGGCGCGCCCGCCTCCTCGGCCATTGCCTCGAGCTGCATGCGATGATCGAAGGCGAAGACCCGCATGGTCGACCAGTCGCCCTTGCGGTTGGTCGACCAATGCACCTGTTCGAGGGCCGCATCCTTGCGCAGAGCCTTTTCGCGAATTCCGGTCTTGAAGAAATATTGCAGCTCTTCCCAACTGGGATAGGCCGGAGTGCAGCCATGCCGCGACACGGCAAAGGCGCCGCAGGCATTGGCATATTTCAGGGCTGTCGGCCAATCCTCGTCCGTCAGCCACCCTTTCAACAAACCAGCCATAAATCCGTCACCGGCGCCGAGCACGTTAAACACTTCGATCGGGAAGCCTTCCCCGGTCTGGCCCCGCTCCAGGCTGTCGGGCACGTCTCCCTCGAACACCACAGCGCCCATCGGACCGCGCTTGCACACCAAAGCGGCATTGGAAACCTTACGCACGGCCTTCAACGCCTCGAGCGTATCCGTGGAGCCGCCCGCGATGTGGAATTCCTCTTCGGTGCCGACGATCAGATCGAACAGGCGCAATGTGGACTGCAGTTTTGCGGTCACTTTCTCGGACTCGATAAATCGGCTTTCTCCCGCCTCATGACCCGCAAGGCCCCATAGATTAGGACGATAATCAATATCGAGCGCTGTGCGGGCACCGTTTTTCCGTGCGAGGGTCAGCGCCTTCAGCACAGCGGCTTCCGTACGCGGATGGGACAGATGCGTGCCCGTCACGCAGACGCAGCGGGCATCGGCGATCAGTGCCGGATCGATGTCATCCTCGCAAAGAGCCATATCGGCGCAGTTCTCGCGATAGAAGATCAGGGGGAACTGATTCTGGTCGCGAATGCCGAGCAGGACCAGCGCAGTCAGGCGCTCCGGATCCGTCTTCACGCCCCTTACGTCGACACCTTCGCGTACCAATTGCTCGCGAATGAACCGGCCCATATGCTCGGCGCCGACGCGGGTAATCAGTGCGCTTTTCAGACCAAGCCGCGCTGCGCCTGCGGCTATGTTGGTGGGTGAGCCGCCGATATACTTATTGAAAGAGCCCATGTCTTCCAGACGCCCCCCGACTTGAGCGCCGTAGAGGTCGACGGATGACCTGCCGATCGTGATGAGATCGAGTGACGTCAAATTTTCCTCCCTGCCGGCTGCGAAGCTGTTGCACTCCGCCAGCCATTTCGAATGGCGCATCTACCGGCGCATCATTCCTCCGTCGTCTATATGGACTATAAATTCTATTTTGTAGAATTTCAACACGAATATTCAGGAAGAACGCCGCGTGCCCACCGCCACGGACAAAGCAATGGCAAGACAGAGAGTAGCGGACAGCGAGCGGAAGGCGCCAAAGTCCACCTCGGAAACCGACAGGGTGATGGCTTCATATTTGCGGAGGGGGCTGACGATCGTATCCGTCAAAGCGACAACCGGAACACCTCGTGCCTGCGCCGCCTCCACGAGTTCAATCGTTTCCGCCGAGTAGGGAGAAAAGGTGATGGCAAGCAGCACATCACCGGGACGGATGGCATTGCGGTTATCGAGCCTTCCGACGGCGCTGTGGAGCATGGCCGGTACGTCCATCTTCTCGAAGGCATAGGCCATATAGCTGGCCACCGGAAATGAGCGTCGCAATCCGATGATGTGAATCATCTGCGCGTCGGCCAGCACCTGTACCGCCTGCTCGAGGCTCTGCGGCTCGATCGTCTTGAAGAGATTTTCGAGCGACATGCGTCCCGCCTCGACGAACTCCGCCAGCAGCGCCGAGGGGCTTCCCTCCGCTTTTTCGCGCAGGTGCTGAAGGCGCGTCGTGTAATCCGGCCAGCCCCCGACGAAAGACTCGCGAAAGAGCTTCTGCATTTCCGAAAAGCCGGAGAAACCCATGATCTGGCAGAACCGCATGAATGCAGACGGTTGTACCCCGGCACCCTCCGCCATCTCGGCCACCGTCGAGACAGCAATCCGGTCCTTGTTCGCCGCCACATATTCGGCGCACTGCCGCAGCCGCTTCGGAAGGCGTTCCGCTACTTCCAGCAGCCGCTCCTCGAAGGCCTTGATGGTGGTCGGACCGGCCCCTTCATTCATACTTCTGTGCCTCCAATCGCGCGCTTGACATAAGGTGGATCAACATCTAGCAGAATAGAAAATATATTCCAAATCGAGAATGGATCCTCGCGACCACGAATTCGCTTTTCCCAGCATCAGCGGAACAGAGATCGTAGAGGGCCACAGACGCGACCGATTTTGTGGGAGAACGACCATGGTCACCAAGCTGGCGCTTTTGGGCGCAGGACGCATCGGGAAGGTGCATGCCCGGGCAATCGCCGAGGACAAGCGCGCCAGGCTGGTGGCGGTGGTCGATGCAGTGACTGAAGCCGCCCAGGCAATCGCCGACAGTGCCGGCTGCAGGGTCAGCAGCATTGAAGACATCGAGGCGGATCGAGACATCGACGCGGTCATCATCTGCACGCCGACCAACACTCATGCAGATCTTATCGAACGCTTTGCAAAGGCCGGCAAAGCGATCTTCTGCGAAAAGCCGATCGACCTCGATGTCGACCGCGCCAGAGCCTGCCTT
This sequence comes from Neorhizobium sp. S3-V5DH, assembly GCF_004343065.1. Lineage (NCBI taxonomy): Bacteria > Pseudomonadati > Pseudomonadota > Alphaproteobacteria > Hyphomicrobiales > Rhizobiaceae > Neorhizobium > Neorhizobium sp. S3-V5DH. Next base: position 168,368 of record NZ_SMCL01000005.1, on the reverse strand, counting down.
GAGACCGTCCGCAAGAGCGGCGCGAAGGTGATGCTCGGTTTCAATCGCCGGTTCGATCCGCATTTCCGCGCGGTACGTCAGGCAATCGATGAAGGCCGAATCGGCAAAGTCGAAATGGTGACAATCACCAGCCGCGACCCGGGTCCGCCGCCGGCGGAATATATCAAGGTTTCAGGCGGCATTTTCCGCGACATGACCATCCACGATTTCGATATGGCGCGTTTTCTGCTCGGCCAAGAGATTGTCTCCGTCATCGCTGCCGGCGCGGTTCTGGTCGATCCGAAAATCGGCGAACTGGGCGACTACGATAGCGCTAGCCTCATCCTGACGACAGCGAGCGGGCGCCAATGCCTTATCTCCAATTCCCGTCGCGCCAGCTATGGTTACGACCAACGCATTGAGGTCCATGGCTCTTTGGGTTCGGTATCCGCGGAAAATCAGCGCCCGGTGTCGATCGAGGTCGCCAACAAGGGCGGCTACACGCGCCCGCCGCTCCACGACTTCTTCATGACCCGTTACACCGCCGCTTACGCGGCGGAGATCTCCGCGTTTATCGACAGTCTGGAAAACGGAACGGCACCTTCTCCCTCGGCCGAAGACGGGCTGATTGCACTGCAACTTGCCGACGCGGCACTTCGCTCCGCCAAGCAAGGGGCGATCGTGAAGATCTAGCCGCGCGGGCTGCAAGTCTGGGGTATCGGAGGAAACGGCAGGCGAACCACGCTTGCCGCCGTCTCCTGCCGGTTGGGGAGCTTCTTTCACCCGCGGCACGCACGTCAAACGGCAGCCCGCGGATCGCCGTCATTCATCGTCCGGATGACCCGCGGACGTAAACGGACCGCCTTGATAGATGACCGCGGGATTTGCCGGATCTTCCTTGCCGGCCGCCGCTTCTACTTCCACTCGCCACTTTGCCGAGCTGTCCTGCGGCTTCCAGCCAAGGAAAGCCGCATTGCGGTTGTCCCACCATTGCTCGTCATTGGCCGACGCACCGTAAACCACCGTATGACCGAGCCGGGGCGTGTCGAAAGCACGGCCGCAAAGCGAGACGAAATCCCTGTGGCTGAGCCAGGTTGCTAGCATTCGGGTATTCATCGGCTTTTCGAAGCAAGACCCGATACGCACCGACAGCGTCTCCTGGCCGAACTTGTCGAAATAGAGGCTGGCAATGGCCTCTCCGAAGACCTTCGAGACGCCGTAGAGAGAATCCGGCCTGGGGACGACCGTGCTGTCCAGCCGCTCGTCACGCCGGTAATAGCCGACGACGTGGTTCGAGCTTGCAAATACGATACGGGGCTTACCATTGCGGCGGGCCGCCTCGTAGAGATTATAGAGGCCAAGGATGTTTCCCTGCAGTATCAGATCGAACTTGCGTTCGACCGAGACGCCGCCCAGGTGGATAATACCATCAACGCCGTCCAGCATTTCCGCCACCTGCGCCGCATCGGCAAGGTCGCAGCGGATGAAGGTCTCTCTCCCGCCGACATCGCTTATCTCGCTGATATCGGAGACGACCACGTGTTCGGCAAGCTCTCCCAGCATCGGCCGTATTGCCCGCCCAACGCCGCCCGCTGCGCCAGTTAAAAGAAGTTTCTTGAGCATCCGCCCCTCCCCGAGAGATCGGCTGCGATGCCGTCATCTCTCATGTTATCATATCTCATACCCTATGTTATACTATAAGAGCCTCGAGGGCCGTCAACGGATTTCTTTCTCGGCGCTTGACAAAAGGGGGCTGGTCCATCCGACTATCTCAACAGGAAGACATGGCATGCTCGGGAGCAATCTACCTTGAAACGAACCGACAACACCGCTTTGCAACTCCGCGAGCGCAAGGGACGCAATCTGGTCGAAGCCATTGGAGAGCAGCTGCGAAACGCGATCACTATGGGTGAGCTGAAACCGGGAGACAAGCTTGCGAGTGAAAGCGGCCTGACAGACCAGTACAAGGTCAGCAGAACTGTCATCCGGGAGGCAATTGCGTCTCTTCGCGCCGACGGACTTGTGGAAGTGCGCCATGGTGTCGGCGTTTTTGTTCTTGCCCCTCACACCGGACCGCAAAAGGCGTTTCACGGCGTCGACATTCACCGGGTCTCGTCCATCATCGAGATGCTTGAAGTGCGCGCTGCAATCGAAATCGAGGCTGCGGGCCTCGCTGCGAGCCGATCCTCGCCGGCACAGCAAGAGCATATTTTCGAGTGTCTGGATATGATGAACCGACAGATCGCAGCCGGTTCATCGACCGTCGACAGCGACCGGGCCTTTCATATGGCAATTGCCGATTCGACCAACAACCCCCGCTTTCGCGACCTCCTGGAATCGATTGGCCGGCAGATGATCCCGCGCTCTCTTCTCCAGGAAGACGATGCGGAAATGTCTCGGGAATATCTGTCGCAGATCCAAAGCGAACATGCCGACATCGCCCAAGCCATCGCCGACGGAAACGATTCTGCTGCACGGGAGAGGATGCGCACCCATCTCCGTGGAAGCCAATTGCGATATCGCGCCATGATGCGCCGAGGGTAAGGTTTCCCAAGACATATTATAAGATATGCTGCATCATAATATGATGCTCCCGCGCTTTAATAGACCAGTGCGACAAAGATATCCGCGCTAGACGCCGCTTTTACCTACCTCAGGCAGAATTTCATCTCCATTCCATCCTCGGCGGCAGGCCAGGTCTGCGAAATCGCCTCACACCTGCGTTCGAGCAGGATGTTGACGCAAATCAAAGCGTCTCTTCAAGCTGTGTGTCAGCAGATGATGGTCAGCAATCTCTCAACCAGCACCGCGGATTCGCGTTGCGAGGCTCAAGACCATGAATTACGTCTCCGAAACGATTCTTCTGGCCGTCGGCACCTTTCTAGCTCTGCTTGGAGCCGCCTTCGCCTATGACAGCCTGTTCGCCGCCCATATGTGGGTCCTGTTTTTCGTGCTGCTCGTCAGCACGGTCGTCATGCTCCGCAAGATCTCCTTCGCGCCCGCGGGGCAAACCTCGAAGAGCTCGGTCCAGTCCGAGTATTTCGATGAAGTCATCAAATACGGTACCATCGCGACCGTCTTCTGGGGCGTCGTGGGCTTCCTCGTCGGCGTCGTCGTTGCACTGCAGCTCGCCTTTCCCGATCTGAACATCGAGCCTTGGTTCAACTTCGGCCGCGTCCGCCCGCTCCATACCTCGGCCGTCATCTTCGCATTCGGCGGCAACGCGCTGATCGCCACTTCCTTCTATGTGGTACAGCGCACCTGTCGCGCTCGGCTTTTCGGCGGCAACCTCGCCTGGTTCGTCTTCTGGGGTTATCAGCTCTTCATCGTCATGGCGGCAACCGGCTATCTGCTGGGCATCAGCCAAAGCCGGGAATATGCCGAACCGGAATGGTATGTCGACCTGTGGCTCACGGTCGTCTGGGTCGCTTATCTCCTGGTCTTCCTGGGTACCATCCTGAAGCGCAAAGAGCCCCATATCTATGTGGCAAACTGGTTCTACCTCTCCTTCATCGTGACGATCGCGATGCTGCATGTGGTGAACAACCTTGCGATCCCGGTTTCCTTCCTCGGCGTCAAGAGCTACTCCGCTTTCGCGGGCGTTCAGGACGCACTGACCCAGTGGTGGTACGGCCACAACGCCGTCGGCTTCTTCCTGACGTCGGGCTTCCTCGGCATGATGTATTACTTCGTGCCCAAACAGGTTAACCGCCCGGTTTATTCCTACCGCTTGTCGATCATCCACTTCTGGGCCTTGATCTTCATGTATATCTGGGCCGGTCCGCACCATCTGCACTATACGGCGCTTCCCGACTGGGCTCAGACGCTCGGGATGGTCTTCTCCGTCATGCTGTGGATGCCCTCCTGGGGCGGCATGATCAACGGCCTGATGACGCTGTCCGGCGCCTGGGACAAGATCCGCACCGACCCCATCGTCCGCATGATGGTCATGGCGATCGCGTTCTACGGAATGGCGACATTCGAAGGCCCGATGATGTCGGTGAAGGCTGTCAACTCGCTCAGCCACTATACCGACTGGACCATCGGTCACGTCCATTCGGGCGCCCTTGGCTGGAACGGCATGATCACCTTCGGCGCTATCTACTACCTCACGCCGAAGCTCTGGAACCGCCGGCGGCTCTATAGCCTGCAGCTCGTCAACTGGCACTTCTGGCTCGCCACGCTCGGCATCGTCGTCTACGCCGCCGTCATGTGGGTTGCAGGTGTGCAGCAAGGCCTGATGTGGCGCGAATACGACGACCAGGGTTTCCTCGTCTATTCCTTCGCAGAGTCGGTGGCAGCGATGTTCCCCTACTACGTCCTTCGTGCAGTCGGCGGCGCCATGTTCCTCACCGGGGCGCTCCTCATGGCATTCAACGTCACGATGACAATCCTTGGCTACGAACGGCAGGAGACGGTGCCAGGCGCCGCACCCGCCCTGCAGCCGGCTGAATAAAGGAACCGACCCATGGGTCTTCTAGAAAAACATCAATTCATTGAACGCAACGCCACGCTGCTGCTGGTCGGTTCGCTGGTCGTCGTTTCCATCGGCGGTATCGTTGAAATCGCGCCGCTCTTCTATCTCGAAAACACCATCGAGAAAGTGGAAGGCATGCGGCCTTATTCACCGCTCGAACTCGCCGGCCGCAGCATCTATATTCGCGAAGGCTGCTATGTCTGTCACAGCCAGATGATCCGGCCCTTCCGGGATGAGGTGGAGCGCTACGGCCACTACAGCCTGGCGGCGGAATCCATGTATGACCATTCCTTCCAATGGGGCTCGAAACGAACTGGCCCCGACCTCGCGCGCGTGGGAGACCGCTATTCCAACGAATGGCATGTCCAACACCTGATCGAGCCGCGCGACGTGGTGCCGGAATCGGTGATGCCGAGCTATGCCTTCCTGAAGGAGACGCCGCTCAAAGTCACCGACGTCAGCATGGAGCTCAAGGCCAACCGCGCGGTCGGAGTGCCGTATTCGGACGAGATGATTGCCAGCGCAAAGACGGACCTCGCCGCCCAGGCCGATCCGAACTCCGACACTTCGGGTCTTCTTCAACGCTACCCGAAGGCCAAGATCGGTGATTTCGACGGCGACGCCCAGAACCTGACCGAGATGGACGCGCTCGTCGCCTATCTGCAGATGCTCGGCACGCTGGTCGACTTCTCGACCTATGACGACGCCGCCGGCTATCGCTGAGGAGAAGCAAAATGGAAGCCTACACCGCGCTCCGTCAATTCGCCGACAGCTGGGGACTCCTGGGCATGGCCCTGTTCTTCCTGGGCGTCGTTTTATTCACCCTGCGTCCGGGCGCCAAGGCCCAGGCCAAAGAAGCCGCGCAAATCCCTCTGAAGGAGGATTAAAAGATGGCGGACAAGCATATCGATGAAATCAGCGGCGTCGAAACCACCGGCCATGAATGGGACGGCATCCGCGAGCTGAACAACCCAATGCCGCGCTGGTGGGTGTGGACCTTCTACGCCACCATCGTCTGGGCGCTCGGCTACACCATCCTCTATCCAGCCTGGCCAATGGTCAGCGATGCGACAAGAGGTGCCCTCGGATATTCCAGCCGCGCCGATCTGGCCGCGGATGTCGAAGGTGCAAGGATTGCGACGGGTGGCATCGTCGAAAAGATCTCGAGCTCGTCTCTCGACGAGATCCTCGCCGACCAGCAGCTCAGCCAGTTCGCGACTGCCGGCGGAGCCGCCGCGTTCCGCGTCAACTGCACACCCTGCCATGGCACCGGTGCTTCGGGCGGCCAAGGTTATCCGAACCTCAACGACGACGAATGGCTCTGGGGCGGCGATGTCAACGCCATCTATCAGTCGATCGCTCACGGTATCCGGGACAGCGTTGATCCGGAGACCCGCGTTTCGGAAATGCCGGCATTTGCGGACATGTTGAAGCCGGAAGAGGTCCGTCAGGTATCTTCTTATGTAGTCAGCCTGACCGGCACGCCGCGTGACCCGTCGCTTGTCGACGCGGGCAAGCAGCTCTTTGCCGACAACTGTATCTCCTGCCACGGCGAAAAGGCCGAAGGCAATCGCGACATGGGTGCCCCCAATCTCGGCGATGCTATCTGGCTCAAGGTGCGGGACGAAACCGAGATCGCCAAACAGATCCAGTCGCCTCGGCATGGCGTGATGCCCGCATGGGCGACCCGTCTCGGGGACGCCACGGTCAAGCAGCTCGCCGTCTACGTCCATTCGCTGGGCGGCGGCGAGTAAGGCAAGCCATCGCCGCCACACGGTGATGTACCCTTCCCCCACGACATGCGGCCGCCCGCTTTAGACAGCGGGCGGCCGTTTTGTCGCACCAACCGATCCCGTACTCTTGACGTAAGTCAATGTAGTCGGCGCTCGCCAATGCCAAACAAGATGGGACAAAGGACCAGTCCCATGAACCTCTATACTTCCCCCGCTCTCGGCTCGAATGATCAGACGGTTGAACGGATCGATGCGCAACCCGTGCATCCGCCGGGCGCACCGCGCCAGCCGTTGTACGAGAAGCGCAAGAAGATCTTTCCGAAGAAGGCCGAGGGACGGTTTCGGCGCTTCAAATGGATTGTCATGCTGATCACCCTCGGCATCTATTATCTGACGCCCTGGGTCCGCTGGGATCGTGGTCCCTTTGCCCCCGACCAGGCGGTTCTCATCGATCTGGCCAATAGGCGCTTTTATTTCTTCTTCATCGAGATTTGGCCCCAGGAATTTTTCTTCGTTGCCGGCCTTTTAGTGATGGCTGGCTTCGGACTTTTCCTGCTGACTTCGGCTGTCGGCAGGGCCTGGTGCGGTTATGCCTGTCCGCAGACGGTCTGGGTCGATCTCTTCCTGGCTGTCGAAGGTTTCATCGAGGGCGATCGCAATGCCCGTATAAAATTGGACGCAGCGCCCTGGAGCTTCGACAAGCTTTGGAAGCGTGTCGCAAAACATGCAACCTGGATTGCGATCGCGGTGGCAACCGGCGGCGCCTGGATATTCTATTTTGCCGACGCTCCGTCGCTCGCCTTCGAGTTCGTGACCGGCCAGGCTGCCGCCATTGCCTACTCGACCGTCGCCATCCTGACGGCCACAACCTATGTGCTTGGCGGCCTGATGCGCGAGCAGGTCTGCATCTACATGTGCCCATGGCCGCGCATCCAAGGGGCGATGCTGGATGAAAGCTCGCTCGTGGTCACCTACAATGATTGGCGGGGTGAACCTCGCAGCCGGCACGCCAAAAAAGCCGCTGCGGCTGGACAAGCCGTGGGCGATTGCGTCGACTGCAATGCCTGCGTCGCCGTCTGTCCCATGGGGATCGACATCCGAGACGGCCAGCAGCTTGCCTGTATCACCTGCGCACTCTGTATCGACGCATGCGACACCGTCATGGACAAGATCGGCAAGCCGCGCGGTCTCATCGCCTATGCCACGCTCGAAGAATATGAAAGCAACATGGCTCTGGCGACAAATAGCGGCACGACGTCGATCGACCCGTCACGCGTCCGCAACGCCGACGGTACCTTCATCGACAAGATACGCCACTTCAACTGGAGAGTTATCTTCCGTCCGCGCACCCTGCTCTACTTTGGCGTCTGGTCGGCCGTGGGCCTCGGTCTGGTTTTTGCCCTGCTTTCGCGCGACCGACTGGAGGTCAACGTCCTGCATGACCGCAACCCGCAATTCGTTCTGGAGTCGGACGGGTCGATCCGCAACGGATACACGATCCGCCTTCTCAACATGATCCCTGAACCGCGCACTATCATGGTTTCCATGGAGGGGCTACCGGAAGCGACCATGAAGATTACCGGGATCACCGATGTTCCCGGCCGCCTCTTTGCTGTCCAGGTCGAGCCCGATAAGACACTCGCGTTGAAGGTCTTCGTTACCCTCCCCAAAGAAGCCATATCCGCGCAAACCAACGACTTCCGCTTCATCGCCGAAGACCGGTCCAGCCACGAGCAAGACAGCTACGCCGCAGTCTTCAACACTCCTGGAGCCAAGAAATGAACGCTTCCCGAGCAAAAACCTTCGTCTTCACAGGATGGCACATGCTGGGCATCATGGTGCTCTTCTTCGGTACCATCATCTCGGTCAACTTCTATATGGCCTACAATGCCACGCGCAGCTGGAGCGGCCTGGTCGCGCAAAATACCTATATTGCAAGCCAGGAGTTCAACGGAAAGGCCGCCGAGGCTCGCATTTTGACGGCGAGCGGCGTCACCGGAAAGCTTCTCATCAACGGCAGCACTATCCGCTACGAGGTTTCCCATCCCGCCGACGGTCCGATCCTGGCCGACGAACTCACGCTCAAGTTCAAGCGGCCGGTTGGCGAGCATCAGGATTTCGAACTCCGTCTCACGCCGGTGGCAAAGGGTATCTTCACCACCAGCCACCCGCTCCTGCCCGGCCAGTGGATCGTCGACGCGAGCGCCACCAGGAACGGCAAACGGATCCTGCATGAAGCGGAACGCATTTCGGTCTTGGGAGGGGGGAAATGAGCTGCTGCGCGCCGGGTACCGAAGGTTCCATCACAGGCCAGCTGCCCTCATCGGAAGAATTGGCTCTTTCGAGCCGTATCGTCGGGCCCGGGTTGCGCCAGACCGAGCTCAGCGTACCCCAGGTCCATTGCGGTACATGCATCACGGCAATCGAAACCACCCTGAAAGCCTTGCCGGCGGTAGAACGCGCCCGCGTCAACCTTTCCACAAAACGCGTCTCGATCATCTGGAAGGAAATGGTTGGAAGTGAACCCACCGACCCTTCGTCGCTCGTAAAGGCGATTGCCGACGCCACCGGTTATGATACCCACCTCTTCTCCGATGGCGAAGACAGCGGCGAAACGCTGCAGCGCGAGTTGATCCGCGCAGTCGCTCTCTCGGGCTTCGCCGCTGCCAATATCATGCTGCTTTCAGTCTCGGTATGGTCCGGTGCCGACGCCTCGACCCGCGACCTGTTTCACTGGATATCGGCGATGATCGCCGCCCCGGCGCTGATCTACGGCGGCCGATTCTTCTATCAGTCAGCCTGGCGGGCGCTTCGCCGCGGCCGCACCAATATGGACGTGCCGATCGCGCTGGCCATCACCCTGTCCTACGCGGTCTCGGTTTGGGAAACGATCCATCACGGGCAACACGCCTGGTTCGATGCCACGGTCTCGCTGTTGTTCTTCCTGCTGATCGGGCGCACCCTCGATCACATCATGCGCGATCGGGCCCGCTCCGCCATCAGCGGGCTTGCCAGGCTTTCGCCCAGGGGCGCAATGATCATCGGGAAAGACGGCAGTCGCGAATATCGCGCCGTCGAGGATATCGCGCCCGGCGAGCGCGTCGCTATTGCGATGGGCGAACGGGTACCCGTCGATGGAGTCGTCGAAAGCGGCGCGAGCGACATGGACGTCTCGATCGTCAATGGCGAAAGCGCTCCCCGTGCGGTCAGGGCCGGCGACGCGCTCCAGGCGGGGATGCTCAGCCTCACCGGCTCGCTCGTGCTAGTGGCGACTGCCTCCGCACGGCAATCATTCCTCTCCGAGATCATCGCATTGATGGAAGCGGCAGAGGGCGGTCGGGCTCGCTACCGGCGGATCGCAGATCGCGCCGCGCAGATCTATTCGCCGGCAGTCCATCTTCTGGCACTTCTGGCATTTCTCGGCTGGGGCTTTTTCGGAGGGGACTGGAAGCAGGCGATGCTGATCGCCATCGCGGTGCTCATCATCACCTGCCCATGCGCGCTTGGTCTGGCGGTCCCCGTCGTTCAGGTCGTGGCCGCCGGCCGGTTGTTCAAAAACGGCATTATGGTCAAAGACGGTTCGGCTATGGAGCGGCTCGCCGAGGTCGATACGGTGGCATTCGACAAGACCGGCACCCTTACTCTCGGCAAACCCCAGCTTGTAAACCTCGGGTCGGCAACGGCAGCTCATCTGGCCGTTGCCGCCGGGCTTGCTGCCCATTCCCGCCACCCTCTTTCCAAAGCCCTTTCCGGCATTGCTTCAGGGCCGGTGCCAGTTTTCGATGACGTCGTCGAAATTCCCGGCCAGGGTCTGGAGGCCCGCTCGCCCCAAGGGCTGTACCGCCTCGGCAACCGACGCTTCGCCTGCGGCGATAACGGAGTTGACACATCGGCGGCTTCTTCGACGCTCGAGGTGATCCTTTCCTGCGATGGAAGAGAATTGGCCCGCTTCCTGTTCGAGGATGAGTTGCGTCCGGACTCGCGGGCGGCGATCGACGAGCTTGCGGCACAAGGGCTCTCAAGCGGGATCCTTTCGGGCGACCGTCAAGGTTCGGTCAGCAGCCTCGCCAGCCGGCTCGGCATTACTCGATGGGCCGCAGAACTGGCTCCCAAAGCAAAGGCGGAATTCTGCGTCTCCCTCGCCGAACAAGGTCACAAAGTCCTGATGGTCGGCGATGGCATCAACGATGCTCCGGCCTTGGCTGCCGCGCATGTTTCGATCGCTCCGGCCACCGCGGCGGACATCGGCCGCCAGGCCGCCGACTTCGTCTTCATGCACGAAAGCCTGGAAGCCGTGCCGCTGGCGATTGACGTCTCCCGACAAGCAGGAAGGTTGATCCGGCAGAATTTCGCGCTCGCCATCGGTTACAACATCATCGCGGTGCCGATCGCGCTTGCCGGTTATGCCACGCCCTTGATAGCAGCAATTGCCATGTCGACATCCTCGATCATCGTCATCGCCAACGCGTTGCGACTAAACCGTACCGGGCATCCGAACCGTCATATCGCCACGGCAACAGGGCACGACGCAAGACAAACCGGAGAGGCTCGACTCGCATGAACATGCTCATCTTCCTCATTCCAATTGCGCTTTTTCTTGGAGGGCTCGGACTGTTTGCCTTCCTGTGGTCGCTTAAAAGCGGGCAATATGAAGACCTTGATGGTGCAGCCTGGCGGATCCTGGAAGAAGACTCGCGGGACCGGACCTGAGACCTACCATCCTCGCATAGTGCCGAAAGCGCCGACCAAAGGATGGCTAGGCGCCGCAACCCAGGTCCGGCGCCTAACCAGCTCTCGATAAATGGTGCTTAGCACCGGTCGATATATCGGTTCCCGTAGCGGTCGCGATAGTAGCAGCGGCCCGGTTGATCAGCCACGCTGCCGATCAATGCCCCGGACACTCCCCCTACCGCCGCACCAACTGCTGCTCCGCGCACGTTGCCGGTCGCCACGCCGCCAATAACTGCGCCGGTTGCCGCGCCAACGCCAGCACCTCGTTCGGTGGCAGTGCATGAACCCAGAGCCAACCCGACGCATGCGATGATCAATGCCTTTTTCATCTCATCCTCCATAATGTTCCACAGTTAACTGTTCTGGAGGCAACAGGTTGCATCGTGCCTGCGCGTTGACCTGAAAAACTCTTCCCGCAGCGCACTGGCGACGGCGGGCAGCGGCCCATCACACAGGCGATGGAACGCATTTCGGACGGGAGTTAAATCACGAATGGCACGTCGAATGTCACCGACTTGGGGCTCACATCGGCAGGGAAGGTGCCTTTTCCGCACTTTGCATTGCAAGGGTCAACATTTTGTGGGGAGCCGCAATCGACCACTGATGCGTCGCAGCCGGTAGGAAAATCTTTACGCAGGTACCCTGGCCAGGCTCGCTGTCGATTTCGATATCGCCGCCGGATTGCTTGGCGAAACCATAGACCATCGAAAGTCCAAGCCCGGTGCCCGAGCCAACACCCTTGGTCGTGAAGAACGGCTCGAAAGCCTTCTCCCTCACATCTGCGGTCATTCCCGTGCCGGTATCGCTGACAGAAACCAGCACATAATCCCGCTGCTGTTCGGCCAGACCCGCTGATGGACGACCGCCGCCTCGCGTCGCGTGCGAAATTTCTATCGTCAGGCGGCCTCCGCGAGGCATGGCGTCGCGAGCGTTCAGTGCAAGATTAAGCAATGCATTTTGGAGTTGCGGCCCATCGACCAGCGCGTGGTGGGAAGCCCCGTGAGCAACCACCCGTAATTCTATGGTCTCACCGATCGCCCGAAGCAGGAGATTGGAAAACCCGGTAATGAGGGTTCCTATCTCTGCCAGTTGCGGGTTGAGGGGCTGGCGGCGGCCAAACGCCAGAAGCTGCCCGGTGAGCCTGGCTCCGTCCTGCGTTGCCTCCTGCGCCTCAAGAAGCAAACGGCGCAGCCTCTCGTCCGAAATCTTGCCTTCCAGCATTTCCAGATTGCCGCTGACGACGGCAAGAAGGTTATTGAAGTCGTGCGCCAGGCCGCCGGTAAGCTGTCCGATCGCCTCCATCTTCTGCGCTTGTCGCAGCTCGGCTTCTATCCTGTGTCGGCTGGTCAGGTCGCGAATGAAACCTGTAAAGATGCGCTTTCCGTCAACGACGGCTTCGCCCACCGAAAGCTCCATGGGAAAGACCGAGCCGTCCTTGCGTTGCCCCATGACGACCCTTCCGTAACCGATGATGCGGCGCTCTCCGGTTTTGAGATACCGAGCAAGATGACCATCATGCGCCCTGCCCTCGGAGGCAGGCATCAGCATGTTGACGGACCGTCCCACGACCTCCTTTGCAAAATAGCCAAAAAGACGTTCAGCGGCTGCGCTGAAAGAGGTGACGATGCCCGTCTCGTCAATCACCAGCATTGCTTCGGGCACCGTTTCCAAGATCGATCTTAGATGCGCCTCGCGCGCCGCCAGATCGTTCTGCGCCTTGGTCATTTCAGTGATGTCGTTGATAGTCTGGATGATGATGGCGGGAGCGTGATCGAACGAATTGACCGCAACCCATCGCGTTGCGACGATAATCGTCTGGCCGTCCTTGCGACGTTGGACGAGTTCGCCTTCCCAGGTGTGATGGAGACCGATACGGCGGCGGATCTCATCCTGCGGCAGCGGGAACCGCGTCGCAAGCATGTCCTGAGCAACCTGACCGACGGCTTCGGTTGACGTCCAGCCATAGAGGCGCTCGCAACCGCTCGTCCACCGAATGATCCTTCCGTCTTCGTCTTGGATGATGATGTTCGCGCCATTGAGGACGTGCGTTACCGTGTTGAGAAGCCCTTCTATCCCGGTCTCCTTGCCCTCATCACTTCCCATGACGCAACCCACAATCAGTGATGCAAACGGTCTCGATGGCAAGCCAGGTCCTGGAACACCAGCGGGTTCGCTTCGTCGTCTCCGGAAAGCTGAGCCAGCTTTGCCGGCTTTTCGATCCTGATGGAGTGACGCGCAGCTGGGTTTGCGACTGTCAACACGCCTTTGCCGATGAGCTTGGTAATTGTCCGCGACACCGTCTCGATCGTGAGGCCGAGATAGTCGGCCATGTCCTGGCGCGTCATCGGCAGTTCGATAAGCGCATCGCGACTACCCTCCGCCAACGAACGCTGCAGATGTCTCAGCAGGAAAGTGCAGAGCCGCTCTTCGGCCGTCTTGCTGGACAGCAGCACCAACTGATCCTGTACCGCCGCCATCTCGTCGCAGACGCGCGAGAAAACCTCGGGGCGCAACGCGTCGGAATCCGCAACGGCCTCTTCAAAAACCTTGCGAGAGAGCCGCCGCACAGATGCTGGTCCAATCGCCTCGGCGCCGTAGAGATATTTGCTCTTGAGCGAAACGCCGACAATATCGCCGGCATAGAGGAAACCGGTAATAACCCGCCGTCCGTCGGAAAGGATACGAAATAGTCTCAACGTGCCTTCGGCAACTTCGAAGACATGTTTTGCGTCGTCTCCCTCGAAAAATACGGCCTGACTTGTCTCCAGATGCTCCTTGGGCTGGCTCGAGAAAAGCTCGTGCAAGTTTCCCGCCGCCTTGAAGGGTGTGGCCTTGGCAACCTGATGGTCGTTCGCATAGCTGCTGAGAAACACTGGTCTCGTCTCCGTTCTTTCCACGGAGGAATTGACCCTTCTCAAGTAACACCGGAATGCTAGCTCTGTGAAAATTGGTGCGATTGTGTAACGGTTGGTAACAGCCCCAGTCACGCATCATCCGGGAGTAACAAGCCCATCAGGTCAGCGCCAAGGCGTCCTTCAACGCGAAGCCCTGCTTGAGCTGCAGATCAAGATCGGCTTCGATATGGTCGATGTGGTGCAGCATCAACCGGGATGCCCGGGCTCCGTCGCCTTTTTCCAAGGCATCGAGTATGGCCAGATGTTCGCTATGACCGCAGCTCGATATCCCGGAGCGACCGTAGAGTGCGATCACCAGCGACGAGCGGCCTACCAGTTCGTCCATGAATTTCTGCAGGATGACATTGCCTGCAACGGAGGCGAGCATCAGATGGAAGTCTCCCGACGCCTTGATCTCCGCCCGCCTGGCAGAAGGGCCGCGCTCATTAATATGTCGCTGCTCCTCTTCAAGCTGCCCACGAAACTGTTTTATGTCAGCGGCCGTGATGCGTTCGACCGCGGCTGCGATGATACCGGGCTCGATCAGGCGACGTGAGGCAAAGATCTGTCGCGCCTCGTCCGGAGAAGGATTGGAGACAAACGCGCCTCGATTGCGCTCGATCCGGACCAGACCTTCAAATCCAAGCATCTGCAGCGCGGCGCGGACCACCGTGCGGCTCACGGAAAAGAGCGCACCCACTTCACTCTCCGACAGCTTGGTTCCCGGCGCGAGGCGTCGGTCGATAATCGCGTTGCGGAGCGCCTCGCGGATCGCGAGCGAACGGTCTTCCTGGGAGGCTTCCGGAAAGGTGATGTTTTCGCTGATATTCATGACACAACCCACTGCCTGAGCCTTGTAGCGCGAGCGGGTACAAATTGCCAGCACTGTTGTTCTCAAAGTGTGCCCAAGATTGCATACGATTTGGCCAAGGATCGAAAACAATCGCCTGATTTTTACGCATCCCTTTCCTGACCGGCCCCGCTTTCGAAGCTAAACCTAATGATTCAAGCGAGTTAGTCATTTGGCACGGCGGATGCATTGCAAGGACCGATGCAAGGAGCGCCGGATGAGCAAAGCTGCCGAAATCGACATCATATCTGTCTCGAAGATCTATGGCACAACGACTGCCGTGGAATCGATCAGCCTGAAGATCCCGGCAGGAACCTATTGCTGCCTGTTGGGTCCCTCCGGCTGCGGCAAGACTTCGACGCTTCGCATGATCGCAGGACATGAAGGCATCTCGTCCGGCGACATTCGCCTCGGAAACAGCGTGGTCACCGATCTCCCGCCCGCCAAACGGGGCACGGCGATGATGTTTCAGTCTTACGCGCTCTTTCCCCATCTCGATCTTATCGACAATGTTGCCTTCAGCCTGAAGATGAAAGGCGTCGGCAAAGACGAACGGCGCGCCAAGGCAATGGATATGCTGCGGCTGATGCAGCTCGAAGCCTATGCGACACGTCGGCCGGCGCAGCTTTCCGGCGGCCAGCAGCAGCGTGTGGCGCTTGCCCGCGCGTTGATCACCGATCCGGAAGCCCTGCTGCTTGACGAGCCGCTCTCGGCACTCGACCCGTTCCTGAAGATCCGCATGCGCGCGGAACTGAAGAAGCTCCAGACTTCGCTCGGCATCACCTTTGTTCATGTGACGCACAGCCAGGAGGAGGCGATGGCGCTCGCCGATCTCATCGTCGTGATGAATGACGGCCGAATCGAGCAAGCCGCACATCCGCGCACGGTGTTCGAGCGCCCGGCGACCGCTTTCGTGGCTCGCTTCATGGGGGATCATAACGTCATCTCCGGCCGGGTGACGAAAAGCACGGAAGACACGGTGGCGCTTTCAGTGCCGGAGACCGGTGGAGAATTCCTGGCCACCGGCGAGAACAGTATGTCGAGAGAAACCGCAGACATCGCCATTCGCACAGATCGTGTCCGCATCGCGGAACCGTCAGAAAAGGGCTTGGGGTTCACGGGCTCGATCTCGAATATCGAGTATCGCGGCTCCTCGGTAAAACTCTCCGTCAGCGGTGCCGGTGTGGAGGACTTCACCGCGATCGTCAGCGACGCCGCCTTTTTCGCCAACCCGGTCAAGGTCGGGGAAGCAATCCCGCTGTCTTGGAATCGTGAGGACGCAATCGTCCTCGGCCACCTCAAACACTAACCTCAACAATAAATCTCAACCAGAGGAGAACAGGCAATGACTGAGAACAAGAAAAGAAAGGGCATCTCGCGCAGATCGCTCCTAAAAACGGCATCCGCGGCAGCCGGTCTTGCTGCCGGCTCCGGCGCCATCACCGGCTTCCCGACCATCTGGGCGCAGAACCCAATCACCCTTCGCCAGTTCGGTACCGGTGTTTCGAACCTCAACGCGATCGCCGAAAAGTGCAAGGCCGACCTCGGCATCACGCTGGAGATGACGGCCACCGACTCAGACGCTGCCGCTCAGCGCGCCGTCACCCAGCCGAACTCCTACGATATCGCCGATATCGAATACTGGATCCTGAAAAAGGTCTACCCGGCAGGCGTCATCCAGCCGATGGATGTCAAGAAGCTTAAATATTACGACAAGGTCGTACCGCTCTTCAAAACCGGGAAGCTGAAGCCGGACAGCGTCATCGCCCAGGGCACCGCGCCCCATACCGTCGGTTTCGTTGAAAAACCTGGCACCAAGACCTTCGCCAAGGGTGAAACCCAGTGGTTCACCATGATGCCGACCATCTACAATGCCGACACGCTCGGCATTCGCCCGGATCTCGTCGGCCGCGAAATTTCGACCTGGGCAGATATTATGGACCCGAAGTTCAAGGGCAAGACTTCGATCCTCAACATTCCGTCGATCGGCATTATGGACGCCGCGATGATCATGGAAGCCATGGACAACATCAAATATGCCGACAAGGGCAACATGACAAAGGAAGAAATCGACAAGACGATCGACTTCCTGATCAAGGCCAAGCAAGCCGGCCAGTTCCGCGCCTTCTGGAAGAGCTTCGACGAAAGCGTCAACCTGATGGCTTCCGGCGAGGTCGTTATCCAGTCGATGTGGTCGCCGGCCGTCGCCGCGGTTCGTTCCAAAGGCATCGCATGCAAATACCAGCCGCTCAAGGAAGGCTATCGTTCCTGGGGTGGCGGGCTTGGTCTTGCCGCCCATCTCTCCGGCGCCAAGCTCGACGCCGCCTACGAATACATCAACTGGTACACGTCGGGCTGGGTCGGAGCCTATCTCAACCGTCAGGGCTACTATTCCGCCGCCATGGAAACTGCCAAGCAGCACATGTCTGCGGACGAGTGGGGTTTCTGGGTCGAGGGCAAGCCCGCCCAGGGCGATATCGTCGCTCCGGACGGCAAGGTCATGGAAAAGGCCGGTGCCGTGCGTGACGGCGGTTCGTTCGAGGAGCGCATGGGCAAAGTCGCCTGCTGGAACTCCGTCATGGATGAGGACCGCTATATGGTCCGCCGCTGGAACGAATTCATCGCAGCCTGACAGCGCACCGACGGTGCCATAAGTTCCTTCTCCCCGTCTCAACGGGGAGAAGGCGCCCGACAGGGCAGATGAGGGGCAAGCCCACAGGAGAAACCCGGACCATGGCGACGATCACAACCTCCGAATCGGCCAAGGCCGAGGGCGTGAAGCCACGAAGCTTCCGCCTGCCGCCATCACTGATCTCCTATCTGCAGGCGGCACCGCTGACGCTGATCCTCGGCAGTTTTCTGGCCGTGCCGATCCTGATGATCGGTATCGTCAGTTTCTGGGACTACGACTTCGCCCAGATGTATCCCGATTTCGTTACCTTCAACTACGCGGAGACCCTCGGTTCCTGGGTCACGTGGAAGACCTATCTCAACACATTAAAATTCGCTTTTCTCGTATGGCTCATAACCCTCTTCATCGGCTTCTGGGTTGCCTACTTTCTCGCTTTCCACATTCGCACTACCGCTATGCAGATGGTGCTCTTCCTTGTCTGCACTGTACCCTTCCTGACGTCGAACATCATCCGCATGATCTCATGGATTCCGGTGCTCGGCCGAAACGGCCTGGTCAACTCAACCCTGATCAGTGCGGGCATTGTGTCGGAACCTGTCGAGTGGCTGCTCTATTCGGATTTCGCCGTCGTGCTCGCGATGGTGCATCTCTACACGCTGTTCATGGTGACGCCGATCTTCAATACGCTGATGCGTATCGACAAATCGCTGGTGGAAGCTGCCCGAGATGCCGGAGCGTCAAGCTGGCAGACGCTCACCAACGTCATTCTCCCACTCGCCAAACCCGGCATGGCGATCGGAACGATTTTCGTAGTGACGCTGGTGATGGCAGATTTTTCGACCGTGCAGGTCATGTCGGGGGGGCAGAGCGCTTCCGTCGCCCTCATGATGAAAAATCAGATGTCCCTGCTTCAATACCCGGCTGCGGCGGCGAACGCCGTCGTGCTGCTCGCCATTGTCCTCCTGATGGTCGCAGCGATTCTGCGCGTCGTCGACATCCGCAAGGAACTCTAAGATGCACAGCGACAAACGCGGCCGTGAATTCTACATCCTCGCGATCTTCTTCGCAGTCTTCGTCCTGTTCCTCTACGGGCCGCTCTCGGCGATCCTGATCCTGTCTTTTCAAGGCCCTAACGGCGGCCTCACGTTCCCGCTCAACGGCCTTTCGGTGCATTGGTTCGCCAATCTCTTCGAGACCCAGGCCGTCGGCGACTTCGGAGGCTCCTTCCGGCGCTCGCTGCTGTTGGGACTCATGGTCATGATCGTCACCGTCGTCGTGTCGCTGCTGGCCGGCCTCGCTTTCCGACGCGGTTTCATCGGCGCGACTGCCCTTTTCTATCTCGCCGTAGCAAGCCTTGTCGTCCCGTCGATCATCATCTCGCTCGGCATTGGCGTGCTCTTTCAACAGATCGGCCTGCAACCCTCGTGGTTTTCCTCGGCCTTCGGCGCGCATCTCACCTGGACTTTGCCTTTCGGCGTGCTGATCATGTTTGCCGTCTTCAACCGGTTTTCCCCTGCCTATGAGGAAGCCGCGCGCGATCTTGGCGCCACGTCCTGGCAGACGTTCCGCCACGTCCTGCTGCCGATGATCGCGCCGAGCCTCATCGGCGTCGGTCTGTTTGGCTTTACTCTTTCCTATGACGAATTCGCCCGCACTCTGATGACGGGGGGTACCTTCAACACCCTGCCGCTCGAGATCTACGGGATGACCACAAATGTCACCACTCCCGTGCTCTATGCGCTCGGTACGGTTACCACCATCTTCTCCTTCCTCGTCATTGCCGGCACTCTCGGCCTGATCGTCCATCTCAACCGGCGTCGCCAGCGGTCTTGAAATTCATGCGTATTCTCGTCGTCAATCCCAACACCACGGCCAGCATGACGGCGACGATTGCCGACGCGGCAATGCGCGCAGCCAATGCCGGCACCAAGGTCGACGCCGTCACATCGTCGATGGGACCCGTATCGATCGAAGGCTATTATGACGAAGCCTTCGCCGTACCCGGCCTGCTGATGGAAATAGCAAAGGGTGAAAGGTCAGGAGCCCAGGCGGCGATCATCGCGTGTTTCGACGACACAGGTCTCGACGCCGCACGCGCACTTGCGAACATACCGGTGATCGGCATCTGCGAAGCGGCTCTTGCCACCACCGCCTTCATCGCCCAGCGCTTCACGATCGTCACCACGATGGAGCGCTCCCGCCTGCCGCTCGAGCATCTGGTTCATCGCTACGGCATGGCGGGCCGCTGCAAGGTGCGGGCAGCCGACATCCCGGTCCTGTCGCTGGAAGACCCAAATTCGAATGCCCGAGACCGGCTGCGAAACGAGATCGCGTCGGCGCTGCGCGACGACAAGGCGGAAGCAATCGTGCTCGGCTGCGCCGGCATGGCCGACCTCGCTGCGAAGCTTGGAGCGGAATTTGCCGTCCCGGTGGTGGACGGTGTCGCAGCCGCCGTCAAACAGGCGGAGGCCTTGGTATCGCTTGGCCTTTCCACCGCCAAACGCGGCGCCTACGCCTCACCGATTGCCAAACCCTATAAAGGCTTGCTTGAAGCCTTCGCTCCGGGCAAACTCGCCGCCTCATGACCAATGATCCAGTCATCCGCTCGCTTACTCTGCCAGAGACAGAGATGCTCATCGACTGGGCGCGTGCGGAGGGCTGGAATCCGGGGCTTGCCGACGCTCCGGCTTTCTATGCCGCCGATCCGCAGGGCTTTATCGGCTGTTTTGTCGATGGCAACATGGTCGCCGGTATTTCCGCAGTCCGATACGGTACGGACTTCGGATTTATAGGCCTCTATATCGCTCAAAAGAATTTCCGGGGCAAAGGTTACGGACGTCGGGTCTGGGACGCCGGCATGGCGCATCTGAACGGCCGCACCATTGGCCTCGACGGAGTGGCTGAGCAACAGGCGAATTACCGCGGAATGGGTTTCGAAGCGGTCTACGAAACATTCCGCTGGAGCGGCAGGATTGACGGAAGACTGTCCAAAGACGTGGTTTCGATCAGCGCTGACCTTCAGCCGGCGGTCCGCGACTACGACCGTCGCTTCTTTCCTTCTGAACGTCCTGCGTTCCTGGCCGAATGGCTTCAACCGCCGCGCCTTGCCAAAGCCGTTCTCAGTGAGGGCGGCCTCCGCGGTTATGCAGTTTGCCGCCAATGCCATGATGGCTATAAAATCGGGCCGCTGTTTGCCGAAACAGAGGTCGACGCAAAATCGCTCCTCGAGGCCTGTGCCGTCGAAACAGACGGGCAGACCGTGCATATCGATCTCCCAGCGTCACAGGCCGGTTTCGACGCCGAACTCGCGAGCCATGGTTTCACACGTGGTTTTACCACGGCCCGTATGTATCGCGGCCCAGTCCCCGCGGTCCGGATGGCCGGTGTCTTTGGGATCACCACCCTTGAACTTGGTTGAACAGCGATTCAGCAGCGTCCGGCGAGACGGATCGTCAAGGTGGACGGAGGCGAAGTACCGTTACCGGCTTACCGAGCCTTATCTCCTGCATTGAGCTTTTCGAGATGAAGGAGAAGTGCGCTGTGGTCCCGTTCGGCGCCGCCTTCGGCAACGAACTGCGTAAATTCCTCACGAACCTTTTCCGTCAGCGGCAGCGTCAACGACAGGGACTGCGCCATGGCGATCACGGCGTTGAGGTCCTTCAGTTGATTGCGGGAAGATCCTCCCGGCTCGAAATCGCGGCGCACCATCCGTCCGCCATGGAGTTCTAGGATCCTGCTCTCGGCAAAGCCGCCGCGGATGGCGTCGCGGAAAGCCTCGCGGGAAGCACCGCCCGCCTCCACCAGGATCATGGCTTCAGCCACCGCGCCGATGGTCACGGCGACGATCTGCTGGTTGGCGAGCTTGCAGATCTGACCCGCCCCAGTCGGTCCGACATGAGTGACGCGTCCGAGCACTGCGAAGACATCCGCCAAAGCCGATATAACCTCTGCCTCACCGCCCGCCATAATCGCCAATGTCCCGGCCTCGGCTCCGACGACCCCGCCCGAGACAGGTGCATCGATATGATGAATACCGAAGGCTGCAAGCCGTGCGGCATGGTCCTTTGCGGCAGGCGGGGCAATCGAACTCGTGTCGACGACGACCGCACCCTTGCGCATCGCCTGCGCGCATCCTGAACCGAACAGGACCTCACCGACGACGGCCCCGTCGGTGAGCATGGTGAACACGATGTCCGCTCCCTCTACGGCTTCTGCCGGTGAGGCTGCGATCTGCGCGCCCTCCGGCTCCAGCGCCCTCGCCTTGACGGGATCGCGGTTCCATACGGTGAGACGATATCCCGCTCTAGCGAGCCGGCGCGCCATTGGCGCGCCCATCAAGCCGGTACCCAGGAAGGCGATCCTTGTGCCGCCTGCCGACCTCTCGACAGCTTCCGTCATAGGGAGCCTCCAAGCTCGTCTTCAATATGGACCCTGATGATCTCGTCAAAATTCTTTTCCGCCGTAAAGCCGAGTTCCGTGGCACGCTTCGCCTCGAAGCCCGGAGCCCAGCCCGAGACCATCTTCATGATCATCTCGTCGGGCACGCGGCGGATGAGCCGCACTGCTCTATCTCCCGCAACCCGGCGCAATGCTTCGATCTGTTCGCCGACAGTGGCGCTGACACCCGGCATCGACAGATTGCGACGCGGGCCCACCGTCTCGAGATCGAGGTTGGCTGCATGGATCAAATATCCCACTGCCGATCGCGGGGAGGTGTGCCAATGGCGGACATCTTCCGAAACCGGCAGAACGGCCTCCTGACCGATCAACGGCTCGCGCAAGATATTGGAGAAGAAACCGGAGGCGGCCTTGTTTGGCTTTCCCGGTCGAATGCACACGGTTGGAAGGCGGATGCCGATGCCGTCGAAGAACCCGCGTCGCGTATAATCGGACAGGAGCAGTTCTGAAATGGCCTTCTGGGTACCGTAGCTGGTCAATGGCGTCAGATGAAAATCATCGGGAATGGGATAAGGCAGTGGCGCTCCGACGACGGCGATCGATGAGGTGAAGACCACGCGCGGCCGGTAGCCATCCTGATCGTGTGCGATGCGGATTGCATCAAAGAGATAACGCGTGCCATCAAGATTGACGCGGTAGCCCTTGTCGAAATCGAGTTCGGCTTCCGCCGAGACGATCGCTGCGAGATGGAAGATCACATCCGGTCGTGATTGGATCAGTTTCTCCGCCTCACCTTGCGTCGACAAGTCAGCCTCGCGCGCCACAACGACACCCGCAAATTCCTGCGGTGTTTCCGGCTTGATCACATCGACCAATGTCAGCTTTTCCAGGGACCGGCCCTTGATGCCACCTTCAGCGACCAGGCGCGCCGTCAGTTTGCGTCCTACCATGCCGGCCGCACCGATAATCAAGATATGCAACGAAACCTCCCATTTCCGCCGCAGCCGCAGAGAGCGGCCGACAGCTCTAAAAATATCTTGTACGGTTGTCTGATAACCTTATATGCTTCGTTTGAAAACAAGAGAGTTGCGACGCTCCCCGGATAATTGCCGGTTGGGGCGGAAAATGGACGGGCGACCCAAGGAGGACAGAATGACAGTTGCGGAAATCGAGCTGGTGGCAGAGCACCGCCTGGCACTGCAATCCATGTTGGGGGACGATCTTGTTCTGACTGACGTGGACGCAATGATCCGCTACTGTCGCGACTGGCACGGGGACGTGACGAGCGGGGCGGTCGCTGTCTTGCGGCCCCGCTCTACCGAAGACGTAGCGGCTGCCGTCAGGGCCTGCCGCCAGCTTGGGCTGGCGATCGTTCCGCAGGGCGGAAATACCGGGCTCGTTCTAGGTGCCCTCCCCGATGCTCCCGATCATCAGGTCGTCCTCACCCTTGAACGCATGAACCGTATCCGCAAGATCGATGCAGAGGATTTTTCCGCAACCGTCGAGGCGGGTTGCATTCTCTGGGACGTGAAGGAGGCCATTTCCGAAAAGGGCATGTTCTTCCCGCTGGCGCTCGGCGCTCAGGGAAGTTGCCGGATCGGAGGCAATGTCTCCACCAATGCCGGCGGTATCAATGTTTTACGATATGGGATGACCCGCGAACTCGTTCTCGGGCTTGAAGTCGTTCTGCCCGACGGCACCGTTTTTGACGGATTGTCCACTCTGCGCAAGGACAACCGCGGCATAGATCTCAAGCAGCTTTTTGTCGGCGCGGAGGGGACGCTCGGGATTATCACGGCAGTATCGGTCAAGCTGACGCCCTATCCGGATCAGGTGGCCACTGCCCTCCTCGGCCTTGCCTCACTGGAAGACGCAATCGGCTTGTATCGGCGCGCAAGGCGCGAATGCTGCGACCTGATGTCGGCGTTCGAGTTCATGCCGCCGCTGGCTTTCACCCTGGCTCGGGAAGCCATGCCCGATTTGCCGATTCCCATCAGTGATGAGTATCCGGCCTATGTATTGATGGAAATCTCCGGCTCCGGCCTCGTTGATGTGGACGACCTGATGCAGCGTTTCTTGGAGGGCGTCATGTCGGACGGGATGGTGCTGGACGGCACGATCGCAGCGTCGCAGAGCCAGGCCCGAAACCTCTGGCTGATCCGTGAGGGCATGAACGAGGGGCAGGCCAAACGGGGCGCTCATATGCGCAGCGACATCTCCGTTCCGCTCTCGCAGCTCGCCTCCTTTGTCCATGACGCCGAAAAGGCGATCGAACAGGAATTGTCCGATTGCCTCTGCGTTTCCTACGGACATGTCGGCGACGGCAATGTCCATCTGAACGTCCTGCCGCCTGGAGGCCTTTCACCGGACGAGCGAGCGACGCGCATCTACCGATCGAAGAACGTCCTCAACGCCGTGGTCGATCGCTACCACGGCAGTATCAGTGCAGAACACGGGATCGGCCGCCTCAAACGAGGCGATTTCGACGCGCGGCTCCCGGAAACCCACAGAAGGCTTCTGACAGCTATCAAGCGCGCCATCGATCCCGATCTCTTGATGAATCCCGGATCACAGTTGAATTTCCAAGCCGAGTCGTAGACGACAGTTCGGAAAGAGGGCGATTATCGTGGCAGTGGCAGACTTCAGTCAGATCAGGCGCAATGAACATTTGCCGGCCCGCATCGCGGTACAGATCGGGCGGGAGATCAGCGAGGGCCGCATAGCGCCGGGACATAAGCTGCCGACAGAGCATTTGCTGGCGAAGACGTTCGGCGTTAGCCGGTCGGTGATACGCGAAGCCATCGCACAGCTCCGAAACGAGGGCCTGGTCGAAACGAGGCAAGGCGTCGGGGCATTTGCAACGGAGATCGACCGTCGCCAGTCCCTGCGGATCGAGCAGGACGATCTGGCAGATCGCGACAGCTTTCGCAGTCTGTTTCAACTGCGATTGGCCTTGGAAGTCGAGGCCGCTGCCCTTGCGGCTGTTCATCATACTCTGCCGGATCTTGCCAAGCTCGACGAAGCGCTGGCTCAGATGAATGGCGCGGAGAAATGGACGGACCAGGGCATCGTTGCCGATCTCGCATTTCACCGCTTTGTCGCGTCCGCTACCCGCAATGAATATTTCCTTCAATTCATCACCTTCATTGCTGAGCGGACCCATCTGGCGATCAACGCGGCACGCGCTGCAGCCGTTTTGGAAGAAATCGTCGAGGTGACGATTGCCGAGCACGTCGCAATTCGCGATGCGATCGCGACACGTGACCCAGCGAAGGCAAAAGAGGCAATGCGCCGACACCTCTATGGCGCAGCTTCACGACTTGGCCTCAAACTCGAAATGCTCTAGAGAGCCCGTACCAAGAGGTTAGATCGATCTAGATTTTTTACACATCGATAGCACCCCGCTGGACAGGGTGGCAGAGTCACACTAAAAGCGACAAACATTTGTTGTCAGACATCCTGACAATAGGTCCACCAGGTGGAGGCTTGGGTTCATGAGTTTGAGGAGGATCCCCGATGGAGGCTAAGCGGACGCTTGCTCCGGAAACAATCTTGCCGCAGGACGCCTCTTCGGCACTGCTGATCGGGCGCGTCTGGTCACAGAAATTGGGGGGGCCTTGCCCGGTCCTCTTGGCATCCGGACGTCTGTTGGATCTTTCAGTCTTGGCGCCGACCCTATCGGGCCTTCTCGAGATCGATGACCTTGCAGCGGCGCTGCGCGAGACCAGCCGTTTTGCCGACCTTGGCCCGCTCACCTCCTTCCTGGATGGGACGGCAGGCGAACTGCTGGCCCCAGCGGACCTGCAGGCGATCAAAGCGGCAGGCGTTACGTTCGCAGACAGCATGCTGGAACGCGTCATAGAAGAACAGGCCAAAGGCGACCCTCAGCGCGCTCAAGACATTCGCGGCAGGCTTGCTCCGGTATTGGGCGACAATCTACGCGGCCTTGCCGCAGGTTCCGAAAAGGCCGCAGAGGTGAAATCTCTCCTGCAGGACATGGGCCTGTGGTCGCAGTACCTTGAAGTGGGAATTGGCCCCGATGCGGAGATCTTCACGAAGGCGCAGCCCATGTCCTCTGTCGGATGCGGCGCGCTGATCGGAATTCATCCCAAGTCCGATTGGAATAATCCGGAGCCGGAAGTGGTGCTCGCGGTCACGTCCAAGGGCAAGATCATCGGCGCAACGCTTGGCAACGACGTCAACCTTCGCGACTTCGAAGGACGCTCCGCGCTGCTCCTCAGCAAGGCGAAGGACAACAATGCCTCCTGCGCAATCGGCCCCTTCATCCGCCTGTTTGATGACAGCTTTACTATCGACGACGTCAAGTCGGCGGAGATATCGCTCTCTGTCGAAGGCCCCGACGGGTTTGTGATGACCGGCGTCAGCGCGATGAAAGCGATCAGCCGGACACCGGAAAATCTCGTGTCGCAATTGCTCAACCGCAATCATCAATATCCGGATGGCGTTCTCTTCTTCCTCGGGACGATGTTTGCGCCGGTCAAAGACCGGCGCGGCGCAGGCCTCGGATTTACCCATGAGATCGGTGATCGGGTGGAGATATCGACGCCGAAACTCGGGCACCTGGTTAACTGGGTTGAGCATAGCAACAATTGCCCTGAATGGACGTTCGGGCTGGCGGCGCTGATGAAGAACCTCGCAAGCAGAGGCCTCGTCTGAGCGAAAGGGGAAGAAGCGATGCAAAAGGCAATCGATCTTTTTTACAAATTCCTGGAATTTCTGCTGATCATCCTGCTGTCGGGGATGGCGCTGATGGTGTTCGTCAACGTGGTGCTTCGCTATGCGTTTAACTCCGGGCTGAATATTTCGGATGAAATGTCGCGATATTTCTTCGTCTGGCTGACATTCATCGGAGCAGTCGTCACCTTCAGGGAATATGGTCACCTCGGTGTCGAAACCCTGGTGGCCCTTTTCGGCCGCGCGGGCCGCATCATCTGCATGATCCTCAGCAATCTCATCATCATCCTGTGCTCGGCCATTTTCTTCTGGGGCACATGGAACCAGCTTCCGATCAATGCCAGCATGATGGCCCCCGTCACCGGCCTTTCCATGGCATGGGTCTATGGCATCGGCTTCTTTACCGGCGCAGGCTGCACGATCATTGCCCTTGAACGCCTCGTGCGTCTGTTGACGGGCCGCGTAACCGACGATGAAATCTCGGCCTTCGCCGGCGAAAATCTGACACTCGAGCAGATGGCGGAGCGTACCTGATGACCCTTTTTGTCTTCGTAGGCTCGCTCCTCGGCGCCATGGCGATCGGTGTGCCTGTCGCTTTCTCGCTGATGTTCTGCGGCGTTGTCCTCATGTGGTATATGGGTATGTTCAATACCCAGATCATCGCCCAGAACATGATCGCCGGCGCCGATACGTTCACGCTGCTGGCCATTCCGTTTTTCATTCTCGCCGGTGAACTGATGAATTCCGGCGGTTTGTCGCGCCGTATCATCGATTTTGCGATCGCCTGCGTCGGGCATATCCGCGGCGGGCTCGGCATCGTGGCGATCGTCGCGGCACTCATCATGGCAAGTATTTCCGGTTCCGCCGCTGCCGATACCGCAGCGCTTGCCGCCATTCTCATTCCGATGATGGCCAAAGCCGGCTACAACGTTCCCCGCTCCGGCGGCCTGATCGCCGCAGGTGGTATTATCGCGCCGGTAATCCCGCCATCCATGGCCTTCATCGTCTTCGGCGTCGCGGCAAACGTTTCGATCACCCAGCTGTTCATGGCCGGGATCGTACCGGGAATCCTGATGGGACTTTCACTGATCGTCACCTGGCTGATCGTGGTTCGCAGGGACAATGTGCAGGCGCTTCCCAAAGCGCCGATGAGCGAACGTTTGCGGGCGACCGGCCGCGCCGCCTGGGCGCTCGGCATGCCCGTCATCATCCTCGGCGGCATCAAGGCCGGCGTGGTAACGCCGACCGAAGCAGCGGTCATCGCCGCTGCTTATGCTCTGTTTGTCGGCATGGTGATCTACCGCGAGCTCAAGCCCCGTGAACTGCCGCGCGTCATCCTGCAGGCTGCCAAAACGACGTCCGTCATCATGTTCCTGGTCTGCGCGGCGCTCGTATCGGCATGGCTCATCACCGCTGCAAACATCCCCGCCGAAATCACGGCGTATATCGAGCCGCTCATCGATCGGCCGAAGATTTTGATGCTCGCCATCATGATCCTGGTCCTGATCGTCGGCACCGCCCTCGATCTGACGCCGACCATCCTGATCCTGACGCCGGTGCTGATGCCGATCGTCAAGCAGGCCGGGATTGATCCGGTCTATTTCGGCGTCCTGTTCATCATGAATAATTGTATCGGGCTCATCACACCGCCGGTCGGCGTCGTCTTGAACGTCGTCAGCGGTGTTGCCCGCATTCCGCTTGGAAAAGTGACGGCCGGCGTTTGGCCATTCCTGCTCGCTCAGACCATCGTGCTCCTTGTTCTGGTGCTTTTCCCCGAAATCGTCATCGCGCCAGCGCGCTGGCTGCGCTGACCGATGTAAATCCAACCCACCTTCAACCGTCCAATGGGAGGACAAAATGAGAAAACTGCTCCTTGCTACAACCGCGATTGCCTTCGGTCTTTCCGCCGCGGCACCCGCTTTCGCTGAGTTCAATTCGCGCAATATCCGCGTCTCGAACGGCATCAATGCGGACCATCCGGTCGGCAACGGCATCAAGGCCATGCAGGCCTGCCTGGACGAAAAGTCGGGCGGCAAGCTCAAGCTCACCGCATTCTGGGGCGGAGCGCTCGGCGGCGACCTTCAGGCAACCCAGGCCCTGCGCTCGGGCGTTCAGGAAGCTGTCGTCACATCGTCCTCGCCGCTCGTCGGCATCATCCCGGCCCTCGGCGTGTTCGACCTGCCATTCCTGTTTGCCAATCCTGAAGAAGCCTACAAGGTGCTCGACGGCAAGTTCGGCGAGATGATGAACCAGAAGCTCGATGCCGCTGGCCTCGTTAACCTGGCCTACTGGGAAAATGGCTTCCGCAACCTCTCGAACTCCGTTCGTCCGGTCAACAAGTGGGAAGACCTGTCCGGCATGAAGGTTCGCGTCATGCAGAACAATGTCTTCCTCGACACCTTCCAGAACCTTGGCGCCAACGCTACGCCGATGGCATTTGGCGAGGTGTTCTCCGCACTCGAAACGAAGGCAATCGACGCACAGGAAAATCCCTATGTGACGATCGACACCTCGAAGTTCTTCGAAGTCCAGAAATACGTGACCGAGACGAACCACGCCTACACGCCGTTCCTGTTCCTCTTCTCCAAGGCGATCTTCAACACCTATACGCCGGACGAACAGAAAGCCCTGCGCGATTGCGCTGTCGTGGGTCGCGACGAAGAGCGAAAGGTCATCCAGGATCTCAACAAGAAATCGCTGGAAAAGATCAAGGCGGCGGGCGTTGCGGTCAACACGCTTTCTCCGGAAGAGCAGCAGCGCATCCGCGAAAAGTCCATGATCGTTTATGAAAAGCACAAGGCGACGATCGGCGCCGACGTTGTCGATGGCATTCTCGCGGAACTAAAGACAATCCGCGGAAAGTAAGCCGAGCACTTCTTAAAAATTGAAAGCCTGCGGTTCGCCCCGCAGGCTTTTTCATTCCGGAATGGATGGGAGCACCTTCTCGCGCTTCTTGAGCGCCTGTTCGCGAATGAAGATGAAAAGACCCGACGCAACGATCAACGCGGCGCCGATCAACATCCCGAAACGCGGAAGATCGCCGAAGAACATCCAACCAAAGATCACTGCCCAGAGCAGCAAGGTATATTGCAGTGGCGCAACGGTCGCTGCATCGGACATCTTGAGCGCCCGGTTGACCAGCATATGGGCGGCCATGGCGACAATACCGAGCAGCCCAAGCAGGACGAGGTCCCGACTTGAGGCAATCGGAGACCAGTCGAACGGGGCGGCGACCAGACCGGCAAGACCGGCGCCGGCCACCTGGAAGAAGACCAGCGCGCTGTCCGGCGTGCCGCGCAGGAAACGACCGGAAATCAACATGAAGGCGAAGGCACCGCTGCCGATGATCGAGATGACCGCCGGCATGGTGAACATGGCGCTCGAAGGTTCCAGAGTGATGATGACGCCGACGAAACCGACCGCGATCGCCGTCCAGCGCCGCCAGCCGACCGTCTCGCCAAGCAGGAATGGCGACGCCGCCGCGACATAGATCGGGGCGGCCAGCCAATAAGTCATCACGTCGGCCAGCGGCAGATACATCACGGCGTAGTAGAAGCAAAAAACCTCTGCGGTGGAAAAGAACACCCGGGCAAACTGCATGCCCGGCCGCTCTACCGTCAGAAGATTGCCTAGACCCGCCTTCCAGACCATGGGCACGAGAATGAGAAGCGCCGCCAGACTGCGGATCAGGATGACCTGACCAAGACCGTAGCTTAAGACCAGCCATTTTCCCATCGCATCGTTCAATGCAAACATCAGCATGCCGAGCAGCATCACGAGCGGACCGGCCAGATTGGCGGTTTTGAGCGCCATCGCGGATGAAACGTTCATTCAGATGCACCTCAGACGTAGAAAGCGTTTCCTGTGCCGATAGTCTGATCGCCAACAGGTTCGTAGGGATTGGTGGTAAAGGAAGGCAGGCCTTACATAAAGCGCTTTTGACCTTACCTGACACTCCAAGCTCTGCGGACGGTGCATCAGTTGCAAAATATCATCACCCCGGCGAAGCACGCGCAACTGCCGGGGTGATATCTCTGATAAATGACCTCTCCGACCCTGCCGCAGACGATGGGCAGGTTAGGCCAACGCGGACCGCAGGGCTCAGGAACGCTTCTTCAACACGCCGTAAACGATGTTGCGGTTCTTGCCGAAGAATACGCTCGCCTCGAAATCCTGGCCCTCGGTGCTGGCGTGGATGATGTTCCACATGTCCGCCTCCGAACGCAGAAGCAGAGCCCAGTTCATGAAGGTTTCGAGATAGCCGTCGACCTGGATTGGATAGGAGTAATTGGCAAACAGGAAAACGCCGTTTGGTTTCAGCATTTCCAGGCAACGCTGAGTCAGCTTGATGGCGACCTTGTCGACGAGATAGTCGTAGAGGCCCGAAGCATAGACCAGGTCGAACTGCCCCGGTCGCAGGCGGCCGGTCAATATCTGGCGTACCGAGCCATCGATCGCCTCGACGGCCGTTCCCTGATAGTCCCTGGCGATCGTCCCGACGCTCAAAGGATCCTGATCGAGTGCGACCCAGCGCTTCAGCCGCGTCTCACGCAGGGCTACGGAATGTTCGCATTCGCGCAGGTGACCGGCGGCGACGCTCAACACTTCCGTTTCAGGTCCGCGGGCATCGGCCACCTCATCGACATGGCGTGCAAGAATGTCACGGCGGTCCCAGTTGGCAAGCGACGACGGTGCCGTGCTCGTATATTCGAACAAGGCCTGGCCGAGCTTCGATGCCTTTGCCACATCCTCGGCGACACTTTCATGCCTATAGATGAAATCCAGGAGCCTTGCGTCTCCGGAATAGCCTCGTGGCTTGTCGTAGGACCAGCGCGTCAGAGGATCCTGCAGAAAAAATGAGGCAACGGGATGGTTCTGGACGAAGGGAACCAGTTCTTGCCAGACGCGCGGATCCAGTTTGTGCCGGCTTTCATGAAGCGAGTTAGTTACTTTGTCCGCAATCTTAACGGGATCGTCGCCCCGTTCGAACTGTTGGCGGGTCAGTTCCAGCATCAGCGCCATTTCAGCTTTTGCAACAGCCAGTTGCTCCTCGAACTGTTCGCTCTTGGGTGCCACAAGTTCATTAGCGATGGCTGCGGGGGTGATAAGACTATGACCGTCAAATTCAATCTTCATTTGCGTCACGCGAAAATACTCCAGTTACAAAAGGATTCGACTGGTCGGGCCGTTGCGCATTGTCGCGTTCTAGTCGTCCCGATGATTTTTATCATAGCTGGAAACTTCTGGTTAACTATCACATTCACGAAATAAGATTAACGGCGGGGATTTCGGGTTAAATTTAACAAGATTTAACAGCACCCCCTCATTTTGGTGGCTGAAACCACGTCTCGTCGTTTCTTTGATCCCAGAAGGGATCAGCGACCGCACGAGCCAAGAGAGCCTGGGGCAGGCGAGGCGGCCAGTCCCCTCGTGAAATGGAAATGCGAGCGGATGGAACAGTGCATGAAGCACACGTTTGCCGATGCGGTGGAAATCGATCTGCAAAAGAAGTTGCAGAGGCCGTCGGTGCACGAGCTTCGCAGACTTTATGAGAGCGACGCCGAAGCGGAGCGACGGATCGCCACGCGACACGGCCTGTGGATCGCCGTTATCATCTATGTGCTCTTCTCGGCCACCGACATATTGCTCATCCCCGACGTCGCCGTCCAGACAATCACGGCCCGGCTGGTGGTCGGGGGTATTGCGCTTGTGCTGCTTGAAGCCCAGTTCCGCCTTGATCTCGGCATCAAATGGCTCGACCGAACAAGCGCTCTGGCGCTCGTCATGGGATATGCGATATGGGCGATCCCGGCCGTGCAGACGATCTATACGGATAGTTTGTCTTATTACATGATCTTCGGCGCCATTTTCATGATGGGCGCGAATCTGTTCTTCAGCTTCCGTTTCGGGTTGTCAGTCGCAGCGTCCAGCGCTGTCTTGGTAACTTTCTTCCTGACCCTTTCGACCTTCTGGCCGACTGACATCTATGCGCTTGCCTTCGGCACCTTCTACGTCTCCTGCTTCGTCTTCACGTCTTACGTGAACTGGAAGCTGAACCTCGAGCGGTACCACGTTTTCCTGAACGCGCTTGAAGCCAAGATCCAGCAGAAAGAAGCGACCGACCGGGGCGAGGCGCTGCTGCGCATGTCCAATACCGACTACCTGACTGGACTGGAAAACCGCCGGGCCGTCGATCACAGGCTGAGGCAGTATTGGAATGAATGGCAGGCAAAGGGCCGCGGCTTTACCGCTATCCTCGCCGATGTCGACTTCTTCAAAAAATACAACGACGGCTATGGCCATCAGGAAGGTGATCGTTGCCTGATCCAGGTCGCCACCGCGATCAAGGAGGCAATAGCGCCCTTCGGCGGCTCAATCGGCCGTTATGGCGGCGAGGAATTCATTGTTCTTGCACCGATTGACCGGAAAGAGCAGCTGGCCGAACTGGCGGAGAAAATCCGCCTGACGGTCGAAGAGCTTGGCCTCCCCCACAGGGAGCGTCGCGACGGCACATCGATCGTCACCGTGAGTGTGGGTACGGCTTTCACCAGGGACCAGACCGGAGCAAAGCTGGAAAAGATCATTCATGAAGCCGACAGGGCGCTCTACAGCGCCAAGGCCAGCGGCCGCAATTGCGTCCGCCTGTTTGATCCCGACGACCCAAACAACAGCGACGAGACCGAGAACATCGCGGCCTTGCTCAAGATCGCTATCGACCAGAACCTGGTGTCGCTCGTCTATCAGCCCATTGTGGACCTCAAGTCCGGCGAACGCGACGCGGTAGAGGCCCTCATGCGGCTGAAGACGCTCGACGGCGACATGGTCCCGCCAAGCCTGTTCATTCCGATTGCAGAGCGGACCGGCATCATTATCGAACTTGGTCGATGGCTCATTCGAACCGTCTGCCGGGATCTCCTGGCTCCGAACCACGTCCACATCGCCAGCGTCAACGTTTCGCCGATCCAGCTCAAGACTCCGGGCTTTGCGGCAAGCGTCGCGGCAATCCTCTACGAGACGGGAGTTAACGGTACCAGGCTCGCTTTCGAGATTACCGAAGGTCTCGAAATGGAAATACATTCGGATATTTTGCGGTGCATCAGCGACTTGAAAACCCTGGGCATCAATATCTGGCTGGACGATTTCGGAACGGGATTTGCCGGCCTGTCGTGGTTGCGGCTCATAGATTTCGACACGGTCAAGATCGACCGCTCCTTCCTGCACGACAGCGCCTCCCCGCGAGGCAGGGCAATGCTGCAGGATATAATCGGCCTCATCCGCAACCGGGGCCCGAAAATCCTTGTCGAAGGCGTGGAGACGGAAGAGCAGCTGGCTTTGATGCAGAAATTCCGCATCGACCACGTCCAGGGGTTTCATGTCGGCCGGCCTGCTCCCATTGATCAGCTGACCGCTATCAAAGACGAATTGGCAGGCCCGCGACATGCACCTATGTCCCGCCGATAAGCTGCAGCCGGCACAAACCATTTAAAGCGCCCGCTACGGGCTCCTCCGCCGGTACGGAGGATTTTTCCTTGGTAATGTCAAGGATACCGTAAGCCCAGGCTGCAGAGAACGGCAGAGAAATGCCGGATTGAATTCATCATATCAATCCATAAATCGTCATCCGACTTGACGACACATAGCCGGCAAGCCAAAAGGGATCATCGCATGTAGCTGGTCTCCCGATTGTCTCGCACGCCGCTCATCCTGTCGGTAGCTCTGTTCATGGAAAGCATGGACGCTACCGTCGTATCGACCTCGCTTCCGGCGATCGCGGCAGATATCGGCACCACTGCAGCCGCTCTGAAACTCTCCTTTGCCGCCTATTATGTCGCGATGGCGATTTTCGTGCCTTTGAGCGCATGGCTGGCCGATAGGATCGGGTGCCGGACGGTCCTGCGCACGTCAATGGCGCTGTTTATCCTCGGTTCGATCGGCTGTGCGGCATCCCAGTCCCTTCCAAGCTTTGTCCTCGCCCGGTTCGTCGAGGGGATCGGTGCGGCTTTCATGGCGCCGGTTGCCAGGCTCGCCCTTTTCAGAGTGACGCCCGGCGAAGACCTGGTTCGGGCGACATCGTGGTTGACGATCCCGCCCACGATCGCCCCCATGCTAGGCCCACCGCTCGGAGGCTTCCTGACGACCTTCGTTGCCTGGCAGTGGATTTTCCTCGTCAATCTTCCCCTCGCCGTGGCGGGAATCGTGCTGATCTCGCGCTTCATGCCCGAACCTGTCCGCCTGCCCACCCGCAGCTTGGATTTCAAAGGCTTCGTACTTCTCGCCATCAGCCTTTCAGGCCTCGTGTTCGGCGCTTCTCTGATCAGCATGCCGATCCTTCCCGTCGGGGTTACGCTCGCCACGATTGCCCTTGGGGGACTAACGGGATTCGGATATCTGCGACACGCCAGGAAAAGGACCGATGCGGTCCTCGATATGTCCGTATTCCGCGAGCCTACCTTCCGGGCGACGACCATCGGCACAAGCTTGATGCTGATGGGCTGTGCGGCCCTTCCCTATCTGACGGCGCTCATGCTCCAGCTGGGGTTCGGCATGAACGCGTTTGAAGCCGGTCTTCTCGTCTTTTCCGGTGCGATTGGCGCGCTCGCTGCGAAATTCATCGTGGCGCCCCTGTTCAAACAAATGGGTTTTCTGCGAATAATGATCCTCTCCGCGCTGCTTTCCGGCGTCGGCATCGCCGTCAAAGCAACGCTTCTTCCGTCTACGCCCGCCCTTTTGATCATGGCGCTGCTTTTCATCAACGGTCTCGTCCGCTCGGTCTATTTCACAGGTCACGCCGTGCTTACAGTCGCGGATACGGCCCCCGAACAAGCCGGTCACGCAACTGCGATCGCCGCCGTCTCGCGCCCGGTCGCGTCCGCACTCTCCTTCGCGCTGGCGGGCGGCCTGCTTGGCCTTCTTTCCTCCGGCGGTGAGGCCAATACCATTTCAGACTACCACCTGGTGATCGCTGTGGGTGCAGCGCTATGCGCTAGTGCCGCACTGGCGTTCATCTTCAATCGGCGCGCCGGCAAGACACTGAACCGTTCTTGACGGCTGCCAACCGCACTCTTCCGTTGAAAGCGATCCATATTTGTCATACATGTGTGATGAATCCTGGACCCAGGGTTCAGCTTCACCGAATGGGCTCCAGGCGCTCAAAATGAAGGATCAAAGCGTGGCTATACAAGCAAAGGATCGCAGCAGGGGGCCTGGATCGCTGGTCTCGCAGGTCGGCGAAATCCTTCGCCAGGCGATTCTGAGCGGGCAATATGAGCCGGGCGCTAAGCTGCCGAGCGAAATCGAACTGACCGAGGCCCACGGCGTCAGCCGAACCGTTATTCGCGAAGCCGTAGCCGTCCTGCGTTCCGATGGACTTGTCGAAGTACGCCAGGGAGCAGGGATATTCGTCCTGCCTCCCGATGGTGGCCCCGGAGGAGCCAATCGAAAGATCGACAAGGCGCGCGTCTCCTCCGATCTGGAGGTGCTGGAGATCCGAACTCCGCTCGAAATCGAAGCCGCAGGGTTGGCAGCCATGCGCCGCTCACCGGCCCAGGAGGAGGCAATGTTCGCCTGCCACCGCAACATTCTCGATTGCATCGAGAATGACAGGTCGATCCGCGAAGCGGATCTTGCCCTTCACTTCGCCATCGCCGATGCCACAAACAACCCCCTGTTCCGCCAGTTTCTGGAATCGCACGGCTCTGCGGTCATACCTCAGTCGAAAGTGGTTGCAGAATCGCGCTCGGCTGAACAAACGGCCTACAGACGGCTGATCCACAAGGAGCATGAGGCGATCATCATGGCCATCTCCGACAGGAATGAAGAGGCTGCTCGCAACGCCATGCGCGACCATTTGCGAGGAAGTCAGCTTAGATACCGCGACCTGCTGAAGGCTTTGCGGACGACCGTCGGCTAGACGAGATCGAGAACGGATCAGCCGAATTTCGCTCCTGACTGGGATTGAACGTAACGGGCTTCCCGCCCCCAGACTTCGATCTGCGTGAGCGCCGGAAATGGTGACGGATCATCCGCCTTTATCAGGCTGTGCAGCCTTACCCAGTCAACGGTCCGCGGCTCTATCCGGAGCGATTGAGCCATGCCCGTTTTTTTCAAGGGAAAACAAAACGTCTCTCCTCCGGAAAGGGTGATGCTCACCCTCTCCCACCAGGAATCGTGCGGAAAGTCCGCCCTCAAGTAGAGCACGACCTCGTCGATCTGGATCGGTCGCCCGAACTCCACGGTCAGCGCAGCTTGCGGATTACGATCGATTCCCCAGCTCGTATAGGGCCAGAAGCCGTGACCATCGTTGGCTTTCTCGCCGTCGATTGCATTGCGCGCGGCGAATGCCGCCTCCCCCCGGGTCTCGACATTGGCTTCCACATGCGGAAACAGGGTTGTGTTGGCGTGGTCGTCGAAGGGGTTTAAGGCGAGGTTCCGCCGATGCGCGATCTCGTCCTGTCGGGCCTTGCGCACATAAAGGCGATGGATGTCGCCTTGGAAAGCCTTTGGCGAGTGGGATGCCCGCCTGGCGCCGAAGGGGATCTTGAGAGCAAATAAAGAGCCCAAGAGATAAACCGTGGCACTACCGATCGCGTCATCGAGTGCCAAGATGACATGCCCTGGTTCGGACGCTTCGACAATGATCTGATCGCCTTCCTGGTAATTTTGACGGTAGACCAGGAAAACCTCCTGCTCCCCTGTCGAAGATGCCAGGACGGTCCCCTCGACGCTAACGATTTTCAACGTCAGTTCCATTCTCGTCCTCCTCAGACGATCCGTAGGGTCAGGCGTTTGTCTGCAAGGGGGACAAGCAGGCGGTAGATCATGGGGGGCCATGAGATCCTCAGCCGCGCGTCACTTATTTCGATGGGCTCGACATCGATCGCCCCCGCGCCTTCGACCTCAATCCGGCCCAAGGATGGCAGATCGATTAGTCCGGGCGATATCTGCGGTTCGATAGATGTCATCAGCGACAGAACTGCCGGGACATCGCCATCAAAAACATCGAGGATTTCGACATGCCGACCTCGCAGAAGCGAAACTGTGCGTTGGTAACTTCGCACGCGCGCCTCGCCCGGATAGGCTCCGGCGATGTCGAGCGATATGCGAGCTTCGACAGAGCTGAATTCAGTCACAAGGTCTCGCGCAGCAAACTCTTGTCCATCGGATTGCATGACCTCCCCAAATGTCGGCAAGTTGTGAAATGCCGACTGCATCGTCCAGATATCGTAGCGCTTCGGAGAGAACGTCTTGGCGGTATAAGTTTCGACCCCGACATCGATCAGGAACGGCCGGCCGTCCTTGTAAAGGGTCACGCTTCCGACATCGTTGTGATTATGACTTTCGCCATTGTGGCCACCCTTCACCGCAAGCGCGTAACGCTCGTCTCTCGCGATGAAGAGCCCGATGCCCGGATAGAGGATATCTCGCCCCGGCTGGCGCTGATCCTTGCGGGGAACCGCCGGGCCAAGGAGCAGCTCCTGCACCCGGTACCAGAGGTTCCATTCCTGCGGCAGATGTTGATTTTCGGCCCTCGCCCTGTCGGCAGCAGCGAAGGACATCAATGTTTCCGACCCGACCGCTTTTCCGAACAGATATTCCCGCACGCTGCAGGGCTCTACGACCGCGGAGGAATCTGCAAAGTTGAAGTAATAGCTGCCTGCGGCATGCATGTTTAAAATGTATTCCGCCATGTTGCGGATTTTCTGCTTGCCCCAGAGCGGCCTGACCACGCCCGGCGCCGCGGAATCAAGAATGGTCATCGCCCCTTGCAGACACAGTGCGGCATGCCGATAGTAAACGACGCCCTCCTCACAGGCCCCATCCTCGGCATAATCCTTCAAAAAGGCATCCAGGCTGCCAAGCGCCTTCTCCACCACCCTCCGGCGCAATATCTGGTCTGTGCGAAGGCAAAAGACGGACAGAAGGATGTTTTGAGTTATCCAGGCCGTCCAGTTGTTCATCCTTTCATCGTCGCGCCCCATCCACCAGAAATGTCTGCCGAGATAGGGTTCAAAGATGCGGATTTCGACTTCGCGCTCAATACGCGAAACGATCTGCGGACTGACCGCGTCCAGTTCGTCTCTCATCAAGGCAACCACGGTTGCCAGCTGCGCCGAGGTTTCCGCGGCAAAAAGATCGATGACCGGTTTCGACACGTCAGGGAGCAAGGATCGGGACCCGCCCCGCTCATAGGAATTGTGCGCAGGCAACTGCCAACCGCCTTCTTCCGCGATCAGGAAGATGCCGTCGACAATTCCGGCAAGAAAACGCCCCTTGCCTTCAAGCAGCTCCCCAAGCACCAGGTTGTTCAGCATCCTGCGCCGGGTGAAGTAGAGGTCCTCAAAGCGTGAGCGGTTGCCGGTCTCGACATATTCGCGATAGTCGGAAGCCCGGATAAGCGGCCATGTTTGCTGAAGCGTTTTCTTTGCGTCGAGGAGAACCGCGTCACTAATGGGGGCCGGCACAGCGGCCCAGGCTGGGCGGTCCCTTTGGAGCGCGCCCGGCGAAAAATCGAACAGAATGTCCGGCAGCTTTGCTACCACCTCGCTGAACACGTGTCTCCTCCGCAACTCCTTGAGGCTGGCTTGGAGCCTCCACCTATCATACGTATTTATGCTGTTCCACAAAATTCGTATGATTTATTCATAAGTTGTTTGACCACTCCGGAAGATATGCTATGTGGTGGATCAGGAGGCAGGAGCGAGCGCACCGAGGCGCCCGTTTTCACGAATGCGGATTGAACTCTTGCGGCTCTGCGCCGCGGTCGATCGGCCTGGAGGAGATGATCGGTGTCCATTTCAAATACGGCGTCCGCGACGGGCCGGGCACCGGCAGTTCCTCGAAACAGGATCAAGGTCTTGTCCAGGCGGCGCCGCAAACTTCAGAATGCGCTCGTCGCCTATTCCTTTATCGCGCC
The DNA here is from genome assembly GCF_004343065.1 of Neorhizobium sp. S3-V5DH. Lineage (NCBI taxonomy): Bacteria > Pseudomonadati > Pseudomonadota > Alphaproteobacteria > Hyphomicrobiales > Rhizobiaceae > Neorhizobium > Neorhizobium sp. S3-V5DH. Next base: position 129,066 of record NZ_SMCL01000005.1, on the reverse strand, counting down.
GAATTTTATCGGTTTTGCCGTCTTTACGCTCGGCCCGATCCTTTTCGCCTTCGCACTGGCCTTCATGCACTGGGACGGTTCCAACGCGATCACCTTTGCTGGCCTCGACAATTTCTGGCGGCTTTTTGAGGACAAGGCGTTCATCGCAGCATTCTGGAACACGATCATCTATACGGTGGTATCGGTACCGGCCACGCTCGCCTGCGCGCTCGGCCTTGCGATCCTGCTCAATCAGAAGATCTTCGGACGGGACTTCTTCCGCACGGCGATGTTCTTTCCCTATGTCGCTTCGCTGGTCGCCGTCGCAGTTGTCTGGAACATGATCTTCAACCCCGAAATGGGGCCGGTCAACATGATCCTCTATACCCTGGGCCTCGATCCGAAGGACATGCCCGGTTGGGCGGCCGACCGTCATTGGGCGATGGTGACGGTGATCCTCTTCGGCATCTGGAAGAGCATGGGCTATTACATGGTCATCTATCTTGCCGGCCTGCAGGGCATCAACTCGGAGCTCTACGAGGCAGCGGATCTGGACGGCGCCAACGCCTGGCAGAAATTCATCTATGTCACGGTGCCGCAGCTTGCGCCGACCACGTTCTTCGTGACCGTCATGCTGACGATCCAGTCCTTCAAGGCCTTCGATCAGGTCTACATGATCACCCAGGGCGGTCCCGGCACATCGACGCTCGTCCTTGTCTATCACATCTACAACGAAGCCTTCATCTCCTGGGATCTCGGCTATTCCAGCATGATCGCCCTGGTGCTGTTCTTCCTGGTGCTCGCCGTTACTGTCGTCCAGTTCCGCCGCCAGAGGGAGGACTGACCGCCATGCGGATTGCCGGACGCAAGATAGCCGTGAAGACCGTTGTCATTTATGCCACCGCCATCGTTATCACCGCGGTCATGCTCATGCCTTTCGCGTGGATGCTGTCAGCCTCGTTGAAGCTGAGCCGCGACGTTTTCGTCTTCCCCGTCGAATGGATTCCATCCGAGCCGCAATGGCAGAACTATGTGGACATCTGGACGAAGATCCCGCTGGCGCTCTTCATCTACAACACCTCTAAGCTGACGATCATCGTCACGCTCCTTCAGCTTCTTACATCGAGCTTTGCTGCCTACGCCTTTGCCAAGCTCGAGTTTCCTTACAAGAACACGCTGTTTCTCGGTTATATCGCCACTATCGCCATGCCCTGGCAGGTCTACATGGTGCCGCAGTTCCTGCTGATGCGGGAATTCGGGCTCAACAACACCCATCTCGCGCTGATCTGCCTTCAGGCTTTCACCGCCTTCGGCGTTTTCCTGATGCGGCAATTCTACATGTCCATTCCGACCGAGCTGTGCGAGGCTGCCAGGATCGACGGCATGAACGAGTATCAGATCTGGGCACGCATCATGCTGCCCCTTTCGAAGCCGGCGCTGTCGACGCTCACAATTTTCACCTTCGTCACCACCTGGAACGACTTCCTGGGACCGATGATCTATCTGACCAAGACGGAGTTGAAGACCATCCAGATCGGCCTGCGAATGTTCATCGCCCAGTATTCGGCCGAATACGGGCTGATCATGGCGGCCTCCGTCGTCGCGCTCATTCCCGTCCTCATCGTTTTCCTGTCTCTGCAGCGCTTCTTCGTCGAGGGCGTCGCCTCGTCGGGCCTCAAGGGTTAAGTCCATGAACGCCATCCCTTCCTTCGCCCCGCAGCCGATTACCGATATCGAGGTAAGAAACGCCCTCGATATCGCCGTAGAGCAGGTCAGGCGAAATCTGCCAAAATTCACCTATGCCTCGCAAAACCACTCCAGCGTCGACAATATCTATCCGGCCGTTTCCAACGATCAGTGGACAGCCGGTTTCTGGCCGGGAGAAATCTGGCTCGCCTACGAGCACACGGGCGACAAGATCTTCCAATACGCAGCACAAATTCAGGTCCAGAGCTTCCTACATCGGATCGTGAACCGCATCGAGACCGACCATCACGACATGGGATTTCTCTATTCCCCATCCTGCGTCGCAGCCTGGAAGCTGGTGGGGGACAAGGACGGTCGGAAGGCCGCCCTGCTTGCCGCCGACCAGTTGATCGAGCGCTTCCAGCCGATCGGCCAGTTCATTCAAGCCTGGGGCCGCAAGGGCGTCGCGGAAGAATATCGGTACATCATCGACTGCCTGCTCAACCTGCCGCTGCTTTACTGGGCAAGTGCAGAATCCGGTGATCCGAAATATCGGGAGGTGGCGCTGGTGCATGCGCGCACGACGCTCGCCAATTCCGTTCGCCCCGATGACTCCACCTATCACACATTTTACATGGATCCGGTCACCGGCGCGCCAGTGCGCGGCGTCACCAAACAGGGCTACAGCGACGAGAGCGCCTGGGCGCGGGGTCAGGCCTGGGGCATAGCCGGCATGGCCTTTTCCTATCGCTACGAGCCGCTTCCCGAATATCGCGAAGCCTTCGAGCGGCTTCTTGCCTTCTATCTGAACCGCTTGCCGACGGACATGGTCCCCTATTGGGATCTGACCTTCTCGGACAAAGACGGCGAACCTCGCGACAGCTCGTCCGCTTCGATCAACGCCTGCGGCCTGCTGGAGATGGCCGACCTCGTCCCGCGGGAGGATGCCGCGCGTTACCGTGAGCTCGCCCGTCGGATGATCAAGAGCCTGGCGGATGGCTATGCGGTCAAGGATCCCGCCATGTCCAACGGCCTGGTCCTGCACGGCACCTATTCCAAGAAATCGCCCTTCAACACCTGTCGCGGCGAAGGTGTCGACGAATGCGTTTCCTGGGGCGACTACTATTACATGGAGGCCCTGATGCGCCTTTCGCGCACCTGGTCCTCCTACTGGTGAGGATCTGATGGCCAGCATTTCGCTCAAGAAACTGAACAAGACCTACGGTGCGCTGACCGTCGTCCACGACATCGACCTTGAGATAGCAGACAAGGAATTCATCATCCTCGTCGGCCCGTCAGGCTGCGGGAAGTCGACCACGCTGCGGATGATTGCCGGTCTCGAAGAAATCTCGGGAGGTGAACTGAAAATTGGCAACGACCTGATGAACGACGTTCCTTCCAAGGACCGCGACATTGCGATGGTTTTCCAGAACTATGCGCTTTACCCGCATATGACGGTCTACAAAAACATGGCTTTCGGTCTGCAGTTGCGAAAGGCTTCCCGCGAAATCATCGATACCAAGGTGCAGGAGGCCGCGAAAATCCTCGATATCACGCACCTTCTCAACCGCAAGCCGAAGGCTCTTTCGGGTGGACAGCGCCAGCGCGTGGCGCTCGGCCGCGCCATGGTGCGCAATCCGGAAGTCTTTCTCTTAGACGAACCGCTCTCCAACCTCGATGCAAAGCTGCGCGGCACCATGCGCGCAGAGATCACCAAGCTGCACAAACGGCTCGATGCCACCTTCATCTATGTCACCCACGACCAGATCGAGGCCATGACCATGGCGGATCGAATTGTGGTCATGAAGGACGGGCATATCCAGCAGGTCGATACCCCACAAAACCTCTATGACCGTCCAGTCAATATGTTTGTCGCAGGCTTCATCGGGGCGCCGCAGATGAACATGTTGCCCTGCGTCATCCAGCGCCGTGGGGAAAGCTTCGTCGCGATCTTCGACGGCCGAGAGCTGCCGTTGCCGGCCCATTTCGACAAGGTCCGCATTGCGCCTTACGAAGGGCAGGAACTGGTGCTCGGCATTCGCCCGGAAAATTTCCATGAATTGGCGCCTGCCGATATCCCGGCGGAAAATCTGGCGACCTTCAAGGCCGTCCTTGATCTCGCCGAGCCGATGGGATCCGAGGTGCATCTAAACATGACGACAGGCGGACGAAATCTGATCGCGCGGGTTTCGCCGCGGTTCAAGGCGAATATCGGTGACGAGGTCGCGCTGGTGGCCGACATGACCAATGTACAGCTCTTCGACAAGCAAACGGAACGCTCGATCTTGTACTGAGGCGCCTGCGGGAGAAGGCCATGCAGTGGTTGCGGGATATGTGGATCAAGGAAGGCCGGGGCATTTCCAAGGATGCGCCGAAGAAGACCGGGCTTGCCTTGTTCGCAGAAATCTTCGCACGCGAATGGTGGGAGATGGTCAAGCTGAACATCCTGTTTGTCCTCGCGGCGATGTTCATTGTGACCCTCCCCGCCGCACTCGTCGCCATGGCGCGGATCTGTGTCGCCTTCGTCGAAGATCGCAACACCTATCTTCTGCGGGATTTCACCGAAGCCTTCCTCCGATACTTCTGGCGCGCCACGCTCTGGGGTGTCGGTTTTACCGTCGCCCTCGGCATTGGAATTTATGCCACCGTCACCTACGCTGCGGCTGCGAGAGAAACCCTGGCGATGGCCGCACCGCTCGCCGTCAGCCTCGTCGTCACGGCTTTGATTGCAGTGCTGGCCTGCCACCTGGTTATGCTGATGGTCATGCGCGACCTGCCGCCCTTGACGCTGCTGCGCCTTGCATCCACCGCAACCATCATCCGTCCGCTTCCGGCGCTTGTCTCACTTGCCTTTGTGGCCGTGCTCTGGCTGGCGCATGTCGTTTTTTATCCGGTGTCGGTCTTCATGCCGGCAACCCTCAATTTTTCGCTCGCAATGTTCGCCGTCGCATTCGGCGTCCATCGGACACTGATCACGGTCCTAACCCTGCCCATCGCAAATCAGCAGCAAAACGAACCGCGTGCGCATGACGCCAGGCAACACATGAAATCCAGAAACACTTCAGGGAAGGAGAAACGGAATGTATTTGGATAACTTCGGGAGATCGATAACAGGCGCTCTGGCAGGTATGGCCTTGGCCGTCACCACCGCCGGGGCGGCATTCGCCCAGTCAGGCGAGGCCGTAACGCTCAAATGGGCGCTATGGGATTGGGACAAGGTCGCCTATTACAAGCCTCTGATCGAGGCCTATCAGGCAAAACATCCAAACGTGAAGTTCGAGCCGGTCGACCTCGGCTCGCAAGACTATCAGCAAATGATTTCGACGCAGCTGACCGGCGGTTCGAAGGATATCGACATCGTCACGGTCAAGGACGTGCCGGGTTACGCCAACCTCGTGCGGGCCGGTTCGATCAGCGATCTCAGCGGCTTCATGAAAGAACAGAAGATCGACACGGCACCCTTCGGCGGGTTGATCGAGGAACTGACGATCGACGGCAAGATCTATGCCCTGCCCTTCCGCTCCGATTTCTGGGTCGTCTATTATAACAAGGATATTTTCGATAAGGCCGGCGTTGCCTATCCGACCAACGACATGACCTGGGCCCAGTTCGACCAGATCGCCACGAAGCTCACAGGCGGCATGGGCGCTAACAAGACCTACGGCGCGCTTCTGCATACCTGGCGCTCGACGGTTCAGCTTCCCGGCATTCTCGACGGCAAGCAGACGCTGGTGGACGGAGAATATGCCTTCCTCAAGCCATGGTATGAGCGGGCACTTGCGCTTCAAAAAGAAGGCGCCATCCCCTCTTATGCTTCGTTGAAGACATCGAACACGCACTACTCGGCTTTGTTCTTCAACGGCACGATCGGCATGCTGCCGATGGGGACCTGGTTCATTGGAACCCAGATCGCCAAGGTCAAATCCGGTGAATCGAAAAGCAAGAACTGGGGTATCGTCAAGTTCCCGCATCCGGACGGCGTCGCCGCCGGCACGACCGCGGCGCAGATTGCCGGTCTCGCCGTCAACACCAATTCCGACCATAAGCAGGCAGCGCTCGACTTCATCAAGTTTGCAAGCGGTCCGGAAGGCGCAAAGATCGTCGCCGATACAGGCACCATTCCGGCCCAGCGTACCGACGACGTGGGGGCAAAGATCGCCGCGCTTCCCGGTTTCCCACAGGACGAAGCAAGCAAGGCGGCGCTGAAGGCCGGGAAGTCGTACCTCGAAATGGCGGTGAACCCCAATGCAGCCAAGATCGAGGTGGTACTTAATCGCGCCCATGACTCCATCATGACGGATAATATCTCGATCGATGATGGCCTGAAGGAGATGACCGACGGCGTGAAGGCGATCAAGTAATTTTTGCCCCTGTCCATGGCCGCGGGCAGTTCCTCGCCTGCGGCCATTTTCCTGAAACTTCCCGGATTTTGATTTTGATTTACAATCCCGCCCAATCCAATCCGCTTTTTGGCAACCCTTTAAAGAGCCGCGACGACGTTTCACGGGCCGTCATTGACCTTTTCAAGCCACTCCTACCCTACTTTTCGGAAGGAGGCGCACGCGTGCGCCTCAATGCGGCGGGCGCGATATTCGATCGGGCGGCAGCTGATCTCGAGGGTTTTGCCCGCCCGCTTTGGGGTATCGTGCCCTTTGTCGCCGGAGGCGGTGATTTCCCGCACTGGGATCTCTATCGGCGCGGTCTCGCAAACGGGACGGATCCCGGCCACCCCGAATATTGGGGGGACCTTGCCGACCGCAATCAGAGACTGGTGGAACTGGCTGCCATCAGCTTTGCCCTGGCACTGGTACCCGAATATATCTGGAGCCCGTTGGACGAGACCGCGCAGCAAACCGTGGCAGCCTATCTCCTGCGTGCCCGAGACCTCGAATTCGTCGACAACAACTGGAAGTTCTTCCGGGTGCTGATCGACCTTGGGCTCGAGCGGGTCGGCATCGATTTCGATCGAACGAAAACCGAGACCTATCTTGATGAGCTCGAGGCATTTGATATCGGGCAAGGTTGGTATCGGGATGGGCCGGTGCGGCGGGTTGATCACTACATTCCCTTCGCCATGCATTTCTACGGCCTGATCTATACGGTGCTGGCGAAAGGCGACGACGCGCGCAAAGATCGCTTCAGGACGCGCGTCCGGACTTTTGCCGGAGATATCCGCCACTGGTTTGGGCCGGATGGCGCCGCGCTCGCCTTCGGTCGCAGCCAGACCTACCGGTTCGCAGCGGGCGGCTTTTGGGGCGCTCTGGCGTTCGCCGATGTCGAGGCGCTGCCATGGCCGGAGATCAAGGGCTACTACATGCGCCATATCCGCTGGTGGTCGAGAATGCCGATCGCCGAGCGCGATGGCGTTCTTTCCATCGGCTACGGCTATCCCAACCTGCTTATGAGCGAAAGCTACAATTCGGCCGGCTCTCCCTACTGGGCGCTCAAGTTCTTCCTGCCGTTGGCGCTACCCGAAGATCATCCGTTCTGGGTTGCTGAAGAAGCGCCCATGCCGGAGTTTGCAGAGCCCGTTCCCTTAAAGGAACCGGGCATGGTGGCCATGCACACACCCGGCAATGTGGTGATTTTGTCGTCCGGCCAACAGCATGACAAGATGCGCGGCGCAAATGAGAAATATTCGAAATTCATCTATTCCACGCGTTATGCCTTCAACATCGAAGCCGACGACCGGAACTTTTCGGCCGCAAGCTTCGATGGAATGCTCGGCCTCTCCGACGACGGCGTCCATTTCCGGATGCGAGAAACATTGGAAGAGGCGCTGATCGCCGGCGACCGACTTTACTCGCGCTGGCGGCCTTGGCCCGACGTCGCGGTGGAAACCTGGCTTCTCCCTGCCAATCCCTGGCATATTCGCATCCACCGGATCGCGACGCCGCGGCGACTGCGCGCCGTCGAGGGCGGCTTCGCGATCGAGCGGGCCGATTTTAATCGCGATCGGCCAGAACAATCGGACGGCCGCGCCATTTGGCATGGCCAGAGCGATATCAGCGCCATCATCGATCTTTCGCCCGGGCCGAAACGCGCTGGCTTTGCAATGACCCCGATTGCAAATACCAACCTCATCCACGCCAAAACGCTGCTGCCGCAGTTGCAGGGCGAGATCACAGCCGGTACGACAGTGCTGGCCACCGCGGCGATGGCATTGCCTCTCGATGCCGATACCGCAATGGCATTGCAGACTCCGCCGGCATGCCCCGATCTCGGGGAACTGGAACAGCTTTTCCGATCAGAAGGTTCACCCATACCCGCGTTCAAACTCGAGCAATAGGCGTTCGCCCTGATCCCAAAGAGATGTCCGACACAAGAAATTTCGGCGCACAACATTCTGCTTGCGACACGAAAGGAAGAACATGACCACCACCATTCAAACGCGCCATGCCGTTCACTACTCACAATCTGAACGCATGACCGGTGCGGAACTCAGGGAAAACTTTCTGATCGAAAGCCTTTTTTCGGCGGGAACGCTCGAGGCCGTTTATACCCATTATGACCGTATGCTGGTGGCGGGTGCAATGCCGACAAACGTCCCTCTGGTCGTGGGTGACGACCTGGCAAAAATTGTCGGTTCGGAACACCTCCTGGAGCGTCGCGAACTCGGGCTGATCAATATCGGTGGCGCGGGCCGCGTCGTCGCCGACGGCACGACCTACGAACTGCAGCCGATGGACGGGCTTTACCTCGGCCAGGGAACACGCGAAATCACTTTTGAAAGCGTCGACCCAACGGCACCCGCCAAATTCTATATCAACAGTGCCCCCGCCCATTCCCGGTTCCCTTCCCGCATCGTCACCAAGAACGACGCGATCGAAAACAATCTCGGCGACAGCGCCACGTCCAACAAGCGCAAGCTCTACCAGTATATCCATCCAAAGGTATTGCCGACGTGCCAGCTTCTGATGGGTCTTACGCGACTGGAGACCGGGAGTGTGTGGAACACGATGCCTGCGCACCTTCATGATCGGCGCATGGAGGCCTATCTCTATTTCGATCTGCCGGAAAATGCCTTTGTCGTGCATCTGATGGGGCGACCGGAAGCTACGGGCCATCTGATTGTCCGCAGCGAACAGGCGGTGCTCTCGCCGCCCTGGTCCATCCATTGCGGCTCCGGCACCTCCGCCTACGCCTTCATCTGGAGCATGGCAGGAGACAACCAGTCTTTCACGGACATGGACATGGTGGACATGAAGAGCCTGAAATAGGCTTAATCGAAATCTGGCAGAACTCGGAAAACGGCAGTGCGCGGGTGGCACGCCGCTACTGCCGGTCGTTTTGCAGCAATATAAAAGAAATGAGCGGGGCATTCGCGCCCCGCCCATCTCCGGGAGGATCTCTGCAGATGGAATGAGGTGTCGGGCTGTGATCGGTACCCGACACCTCCGCCGAGTCACTTGACAGCAAGCGACTCGTTGATCTTGGCAACGTCTGCCTCAAGGTTCTTATAGGTGTCCTCGAGACTCAATTCCCCGACGATGAGCTGGCTCATCCGCTGCACGATCGTCTGGTAGATGGCTGTGCCGCCTTTGATGCGTTCAAACTCGCGCGCCGCCTGGGGAACGTTCTTCTTGTTGTCCAGAAAAACAGCCATGGTAGCTTTCGCGTCGTCGCTGGAAATCTTGTATTGCGGATCCTTGATCTCAGCGCCGGTGAGGATCACATAGCTTTCGGCGATTTCGCGCTGGACCTTTTCAGAGCCAAGAAACTCGATGAACTGCGCAACCGCTTCCGGATGCTCAGTCCGCTTGAAGCCGACGATTGCCGTTGCGCCAGGCATGGCATAACAACCGGCGTCACCGCACGGGGCATTGATCGCAGTCCACTGGAAGGCGTCGCCGATCTTCTTCTGGAACGGATTGACCATCCAGTTACCCGCCAGATAGGTCACGACATTGCCGTTGACGAATTCATCGCCCATGTTCTTGTACTGGGATCCCCCGGCAGCGCCCCACATTTCCTTCGGAAAGCTGCCGTCCTGTGTCCAGGAAAAGAGGTCGGCGATGTATTTCTTTGCTGCCGCATCCGGAAAGCTGAACTTGCCGTCCTTGATATAGGTGGAACCGTAGGAATAGGCCCCGCCGGAAAAACGGTGACCGGACCGGTCCATGGTGAAGGGAATCTGCGCCCCAGTCGCTTTCGCCACGCGTGCGGATGCTTCGACGATCTCCTTCAGCGTAGCCTTGGGGCCTGGTAGTGGTTCTCCCGCCTGTTCGAACAGCGTCTTGTTGACGAAAGGCAGGTTCAGCGTCTGAGACGCCACGTATCCGTTGATGGATTTCGGATCGTTGATGTTCGGCAGCCGCAACTGATCGAGGCTGGCGCCGTGCAGCTTGGCGTAAGAATCCGCATCCTTCATGTATGGGCGCATGTCGAGATAATAGGGCGCCAATTGCCAATCGGTTATCTTGGCAATGTCGGGCCCCTTTCCGGCTGCCAATTGAACCGGCAGCTGCTTTGACACGGCATCATATCCTGACGATACGAAGTTTACTTTCACGTCCGGATGCGCGCTTTCGAATTCCTTGCTCAGCGCCGCCATCCGCTCGACATAGCTTTGGTCGTCATCGGTGAACAAGAAGGTGATCGTTTTGCTCTCGGCAAAGGCCGCTTCCGTCAAGGCGAAGGTCGCAATTACCAGGGCACTGACTTGCGATAGGAATTTCAGCATTTCATCCTCCCAATGAAAATATTTTCGTCCGACCGGGATATTCTCAATCAGATCCCGTATTCGAATTTCTAATTTTTGACGCTTGACAAGGGAAACGTCAAGCTGTTTTGCTCAAATTCAGGAAGGTCGCATCAGAACCGTGGCCCTTCGAGAAATAAATGCAAATATTTTCATTATAGGAGAAGACCGTGGAGGACGGTTTATCTGACAGCGGGCATCCGGCTCGTCCCGTTTATCGCGTTTCACCCGGCGAAACGGTCACTGCCTGGATTCTGTCGGAAGTGTCGGAGGCTTACTTCCCGGGTCAGGCTGCTCCGGGCGAAGATCGTGTCGGATACAAATTCATCAATGGCTTCGTGGATGTCGGGGATCTGCCCTGTCGTAAAGCTTTCTGGGCGGAAATGGTCGGACGCCACATCGAACCACGCTTGCATTGGCAGCCGGCGGCCCTCAGCCTTCCAGGCGCCAATCGACGGGTCGAATTTACTGGCTTCTGGCATGTGCCGACCCATGTAAGCCGCTGGTTGCGCGGCACCTTCCTTGCCGATCAGCCGCAAGAGGTCAGCATGCGGCTGCGCACATGCGGTGGCGTAAGGATCTGGGTGAACGGCAGAGAGCAGGTGCGCTTCGAGCCCTTCCTGCGCAATACGGAAAGCGAAACCAATATCGTGCTGGTGTTGAAAGCCGGCAGCAACGACATCCTGGTTCTGACCGAAGATCTTGCGGAACGCGACACGATCTGGTTCTTCGAGCTCGAATTGCGTGGCGACAGCCCCCTCGATATCGCCCTTCCCTCGGTGGTCGACCGGGGCGCAGCAAGGCAGCTCGAGCCGCTTGCCCGCAGCATCCGGCCGTCTGCAGATGTCTTCGTCAATCAACCGCTTGAGATCATCTTCGACAACCCGCCCGATTTCGATGTGCCGGTCCATCTGGAGGTCTATAGCCACGGCCATGACCGATCCATTCTCGCCAGCGTCGATCTCACCCTGCCTGCCCATCAGTCCACCCTCCTCGCCGAGACCGTCACGGACCTGCCGGACGGCTATCACGGCGTCAGAGTAAAGATCGGCTCCGGCACAGCCATCGTCGATCGCCAGATCGATGCGGCATTCATCGGCAACCTTATGCCGCCGAAAGCCGCTCCCTCGCTTGCGCAACGAAAACAGGAGGCACTCGCCTTCAGCGCCCGTCACGGGGCAGACCGCATAGGTCGCGTTTTGGCAATGGCCGCATCTGGCGAGGTCGACGAGAAGGCCATGGAGCGGATCATCGACGCCACCCTCGCCAGCATCGAGCGGCGGGAGGACTGCTCCGATTTCTCCATGGTTCCCCTCCTCTGGCTTCTCGCTGCCTACGAACAGATGCTGCCGTCATCGACCGCGGCGAAGATTCGGACATCCATTGCTGCTTACCGTTATTGGGTGGACGAGCCGGGTAACGACGTCATGTGGTTTTGGAGTGAGAACCACGTCCTTTGTTTCCACACCAGCCAATTGATCGCTGGCCAGCTGTTGCCGGACACCGTGTTTTCCGCATCCGGCCGGACCGGCCGGCAACAAGCCGAACTGGCGACCACCCGCCTCCATCGCTGGTTTGACAGCGTCGAAGCCGACGGTTTGGCGGAATGGAATTCGGCCGCATATTATCCGGTCGACTTCATCGGCCTGCTTGCCCTCGAGCGATGGGCCGAGCCTGAGATTGCCGCGAGAGCACGCGGTCAGCTGGACCTCATCTTCCGCATGATTGCGCTTCATACGCTGGCAGGAGTGCCGGCCGGCTCGCAGGGGCGCGCCTATGACAAGGAGTTGCGCGCCGGGCCTCTGACGGAACTTGCTCCCTTTGCAAGGGTCGCTTTTGGCGAAGGTTGGCTGAATGGGGGCGTTGCGTCGCTGCCGATGTTTTGTGCTGGCTCCTATAGGCCCCCTCGCGATCTTGCCCAATACGCACAACTCCAGGGCACACGCAGCATCGAGGCGCGGTATAGCCAGGGTCTCGAACCTGCAAAGCTCGTCTTGTTCAAGACCCCTTCCTCCCAGCTTTCCACCGTCGTCGATCACAAAACCGGTCGAAAGGGGCATCAGCAGCACGTGCTCGACATTCGCCTTTCGGGCCACCCGATGGCGCGGCTTTGGATCAATCATCCGGGAGAGGATGATCCATGGGGAACCCAACGTCCTTCATATTGGGCCGGAAACGGGATCCTCCCCCGCGTCATGCAGTATCGCGATGTGGCCTTGCTGATTGCCGATACGAGGGGCTCCCGCCTGCCGTGGACCCACGCCTATCTTGGACGCGATGGGCTTGATGAAGTCATTGTCGACAACGGATGGTTATTGGTGCGCGCCGGCACAGGTTTTGCGGCCCTTCATGGGACAAACGGACTTCAACTGATCGAACAGGGTCCTACGGCGAGCAGGGAACTGCGTTCGCCAGGCTCCGTCGCAGGTTGGGCAGCCATAATCGGCTCCGGCGATGCTGCGGCATTTCAGCGGTTTTGCGAACAGATCAAGGGGACGGAGGTCAGATTCGATGGGTCAAGCAGAACGCTCTCCCTGACGCCCCCCGGCCGCGCCGCGCTGGTGCTTTCCTATTCCGGTGATTTTACCGTCGGCAATCAGCCGCGACCCTTCGTCCACGACCAGCCCCAGCCGATCATCACCTATGACAGCGCGGCCGAAAACCAGATCGACCACCCGTTCTATGCGTAAAGGACCTTTTGAGCCTATGGATGCGATGCCCCTCACCAAGCCCGTTCTCAGGAACAAGATCGATCTGGTTGCGAAAGCTTTCAGCCGCCTCAAGGGCATAAAGGAAGGTCTGGTCGGTGCGGATGCCGGCGGTATCCAGTTCGATGAATGGGATTGGGAAGTCGGCGTCGGTCTCTATGGTTTCCTACGGCGCGCCTCTGCCGCCAATGACCGGCTCGCCATAGACGATCTCGTAGACTGGTATGCGCGGCAGATCGCGCGCGGCCTGCCGCCACGACAGATCAACAGTACGGCCCCGATGCTTCCCCTCGCCATCCTGATCGAGCATGTCGACAGGCCGGAATTTCGCGGCCTCGTTGAGGATTGGGCGGACTGGCTCGTCCACGCATTGCCAAAGACCGAGGATGGGGGGTTTCAGCATGTCGTAAAGGAGCGGTCGAACGACGGCGAGCTGTGGGACGATACATTGTTCATGGCCTGTCTCTTCCTGGCGAGAGCGGGCGTCGTCATGGGTCGGCCTGACTGGGTAGACGAAGCCGTTTATCAGTTCATGGTTCACGCCCGCTATCTTTCGGATCCGGTGACCGGGCTTTGGTATCACGGCTGGACCTTTAACGGCCGGCACAATTTTGCCAGGGCCTTCTGGGCACGCGGCAACGCCTGGATTACCGTCGCCATTCCGGAGCTCTTCAAGCTGGTTCCCGAGCTGAACAGCAAGGACAAGCGTTTCCTGGCAAATGTTCTGGCCAGCCAGGTACGATCGCTGAAGAAACTCCAGCGGCCCGATGGCATGTTCCATACACTCCTGGATGACCCGACCTCGCCGGTGGAGACTTCAGCAACCGCCGGTATTGCCTATGGAATCCTGCGCGGTATCGAAGCGGGGATTCTGCCGGCGGCCGACCGCCGACATGCCGAAAACGCGTTGGCGGCCGTCCTTGCTCATATCGACAACGAGGGCGTTGTGCAGGGCGTTTCCGACGGCACACCCATGGGGCACAACCTGGAATTCTATCGCCGTATTCCAAACCTGCCGACCCCTTACGGCCAGGCACTCACGATGCTGTTGTTGACCGAAGTGCTCCTCGAAGGCGAGGAGCAAGAATGACAAGGCGCCCCGCCCTTCTCATTGATGCCTCCGATCAGGATCAGACCGACTGCATCCAGGCTGCGATCGATCAGGCTTTCGATAGTAGCGGTGGCTGCGTCGAATTGGGTGCAGGGGTCCACATGACCCGCGGCCTGCGGCTGAAGTCCGGGGTGGAGCTTCATTTGGCGAATGATGCGATCCTGCGCCCGATCCCCTCCTATGACGCCTATGGCGGGACGACCGTTTCGGTGATTGCCGAAAAATCGGATCGCGGTATCATTGTCGCAAAGGACGCTACCGATATCAGCTTGACCGGCCCCGGCCGGATTGAAGCAGCCGGTGAATGCTTCATCGCCGGCGACGATCCCGACATGGGCACGTTCATTCCAGCGCCATTGCGGCCGCGTGTCGTGGTCTTCGAAAATTGCCGAGGTGTCCGGCTCGAAGAACTGGAAATTCGCAATTCCCCGATGTGGACGGTGCACCTGGTAAATTGCGTGGATGTCCATGTCAGGCGTCTGACGGTATCCAACAATAGACGGCTTCCCAATACTGACGGCATCGTTCTCGACGCCTGTCGCCATGCACTCATTGAAGACTGCGTGATTTCCACCGCAGACGATGGCATATGCCTCAAAACCAGCGCCCGCCCGGACGGTCGAGCGATCGGAGAGTGCATTGACATCCACGTGCGCCGCTGCCTCGTCGAAAGTTTCAGCTGTGCTTTGAAGATCGGCACGGAGTCCTACGGCGACTTCTCCGATATTCTTTTCGAGGACTGCCGTGTCCAAAGTTCCAACCGCGCCTTGGGGCTGTTCTCCCGCGATGGCGGCCGGATCGCCAATGTCCGCTTCCACCGCATTGCGGTCGATTGCCATGAGACGCTCGACGGCTTCTGGGGTTCGGGCGAAGCCCTGACTGTAACAGTCGTCGATCGAGTGCCCGAGCGACAAGCGGGACAGGTCTCGAATCTCATCGTCGAGGATCTTTCAGGCAGCATGCAGGGCGCCATGACGCTTGTCTCGACTTCGGAGGCCCGAATTACGGATGTGAAGCTGTCACGCCTCAGGCTCCAACAAGAAATGGGGCCTCTCGGTACGGCCCTCTGCTACGATCTGAGGCCGACCAATGCCGATCTGGCGCCCAGCACCGATGCGGCGGGCCGGGCGAACGCCTGGACCAAAGGGGCAGACGGGCGCGTGATCGGAATGGTCGATTATCCGGGAGGAATGCCGGTGCTCTTTGCCGCCGGCGTTGAAGGAATAACAATCGACGACATGCAGGTCGACCGACCTGAGCCGCTGCCAATCGGCTGGAGTGAAGAGCCAGTCGTTTACAAGGCGCGCTGAACCTGACGGGAGCAGGAAATGGGAAATCTAAAGCTTACCAATATCAGTAAATCGTTCGGCGCGCTCACGGTCCTGCACGATATCAACCTGTCAATCGACGAAGGCAAATTTGTCGTATTCGTCGGTCCGTCGGGCTGCGGAAAGTCAACGCTCCTGAGGATCATAGCCGGTCTGGAAGACATCACGGCAGGAGAGATCGAGATCAGTGGGCGCGATGTCGTCCACCTGTCGCCTGCGGAGCGCAAGATCGCCATGGTGTTCCAGTCCTATGCACTTTATCCGCATATGAGCGTGCGCAAGAACCTCGCCTTCGGCCTTGAAAATCTGAAATTCAAGCGCGACGAGATCGAGGTCCGCATCAACGAAGCCGCCCGCATGCTGGCCATCGAACCTTATCTGGACAGAAAACCAAGGCAGCTTTCCGGCGGTCAACGCCAGAGGGTCGCGATCGGGCGGGCGATCGTGCGCAACCCCGACATCTTCCTGTTCGACGAGCCCCTCTCCAACCTGGATGCCGCCTTGCGCGTCCAGACCCGTGCGGAGATCACCAAGCTGCATCGGGACATCAAGACCACGATGATCTACGTCACCCATGACCAGGTCGAAGCCATGACCATGGCCGACCAGATCGTCGTGCTGAACAGCGGGCGGATCGAGCAAGTCGGGACACCACTCGAACTTTTCGAGGGGCCGAAGAACCTGTTCGTCGCCGGTTTCCTGGGTTCGCCTCGCATGAACATGCTGAAGGGAACCGTCATCGGCATGCATGATGGGTGCATGACGTTGGATATGGGCCACGGCACCACCTGGTCGGCGGGGATCGAGCCCAACGCCTCGATGATCGGGAAGCCGGTTCTGGCGGGTGTGCGGCCGGCGCATTTTTCGGTCAACGAGAAAGACGGCTTGCCTTTCGTGGTCCAGTATTACGAAAGCCTTGGAACCGAAACCTATGTCTATGGGACGCTTGAGGGCCAAAGTGATCAGATCATCATCCATCAAGCGGGGCATTTCTCGCCGGCCCCAGGTTCCAGACTAAGGATCGCGCCGCTACCCGAGCGGCTGCACGTCTTTGATCCCGGAACAGGTCTGGCAATCCCGCGTAGAGCCAAACAGCGGGATGAATCCCATGCAGTTGCTTAAGGGAAGAGACATGATCGGACGGTTCGGCGAGTTGTTGATGGGGATCATCGAGGCTCCGGTCAACGCCTTGGAAGGTCTTATGGGGCGAAAGCGGATGCCGTATCTTTTCCTCGCTCCCAATCTGATCCTTTTCGGCATTTTCACTTTCCTGCCGATCGCCATTGCCGCCGGATATGCCTTTACGGGCGGTACGGAACTCTTCGTCTCCGATCGCCCCTTTGTCGGCTTCGACAACTTCCGCCAGCTTCTTGCGTGTGAAGATTATCTGCGCCCCGGCAGTTGCCGCGAGTCCCTCTTCTGGACAGCGATATGGAATACCCTCTGGTTCGTCGCCTTCAACGTCGCGGCGACCTTGATGGCGGCGTTGATCACCGCGTTGATTCTCAATCGCGCCATTGCTGCGCGCGGCTTTTTTCGAGCGATCTTCTTTTATCCGGTTCTGTTGTCACCCGTGGTAATCGGCTTGATCTGGAAGTGGTTTTTGGACCGCAACGGCTTGCTCAACGCCTTTCTGCAGATGCTCGGCGTACCACCGGAAATCTTCCTTCTCGACGTTGGCTGGTCGCGCTTCTTCGTTGTGGTAGTCTCCGTCTGGTTCCATATGGGCTTCTATACGCTCATCCTCCTTGCCGGGTTGCAGGCGATACCGAAAGATCTCTACGAAGCAGCAGCAATCGACGCCGCCTCGCCGCGACGCACACTCCTGCGCATCACCCTTCCGCTTCTCGGGCCAAACCTCCTGGTCGTGCTTATCCTGCTGATGATCCGTTCCGTGCAGATCTTCGACGAAGCCTGGGTCTTGACGAATGGCGGCGGACCCGGCACGGCCAACAGCTTCGTCGTGCAATACATTTACCAGATGGCCTTTGGCAGCGATCTTCGTCTGTTCGGCCTTGCTTCGGCAGCCTCGGTGCTGATGGGACTTGTGCTTCTGGCTCTAACACTCGTTCAGCTGCGGCTCGGCCGCAAGATGGAGTCCTGATCATGTCGCATGGCTTCAATCCGGTCGGCTTTCTCACCCGCACCCGTCGGCCCGGACGTATCGGGATTACCGACATCCTGTCCTGGCTCTGGCTGATCGCCGGCACCCTCGCCGTTCTTGTTCCGGTCGCATGGGCGGGTTTGTCTTCCCTTAAACCGGCTGCTGAAATCACCCGTTTTCCGCCTACCCTGCTGCCGCGCACCGCCGTAGAAATGAACGTCCCGGGATACGACAAGCCGCTGAGCCTCTGGACGGTCACCATAGACGGCAAGACGCGCGAGATGGCGATGGTCCGTCGCATCGGCCTCAAAGCGCAAATGGTCGATCCGCAGTCGCCGGAAGCACCTGTGAGCGTCGACGTCAGGACGATGTCGCCCATCCAGAAACTGACCGCAGCGACTGAAAACTACACCGATCCCCTGACCAGGTTCGACTTCCTGACCTTCTTGAAAAACTCGGTCTTTGTTACCTTTGTCGCGACCCTTCTGACGTTGATCGTCAACGCTATGGCGGCCTTTGCGCTGTCCAAATACCGTTTCCGCGGCAAGAACGCGATCTTCGTGCTGATCATCTCGACACTGATGATCCCGCTGACGGTCGTCATGGTACCGGCCTATCTGGTCGTCGTGGGAGTCGGCCTCGTCGACAGTCTGTGGGGGATTATCATTCCCACAATTGCCTCGCCGACCGGCGTCTTCCTGTTGCGTCAATACATGCTGACCATTCCGGACGAGCTGATCGAAGCCGCACGCGTCGACGCCGCAACCGAGTTCCGTATCTTCTGGCGCATAATCCTGCCGCTTACGGCCCCAGCACTTGCGGTTCTTGCGATATTCTCGGTCCTCTGGCGATGGAACGACTTCCTCTGGCCTCTGATCGTCTTGAGCAGTCGGGAAAACTTTACCCTGCAGGTGGGGCTCAACGCCTTTCAGGGAGAGTTCTCAGTGCAATGGCACTATATTCTCGCCATGACGTTTCTCAGCCTGCTGCCGGTAACTGCCGTCTTCCTCTTTCTGCAGAAATACATCACCACCGGCATCGCCGGCACGGGAATGAAGTGACTTCAGCGGCGGAGGGGCTGAACGCTGCCCCGCAACACCAGGCGGCAGCCGAGTTCCAGGCGGTGAGCGGGGCGTAGAGGATCATTGGCCAGCAGCCGCTGCTCCAGCAACCCGAGTGCAGCGGCACCAAGGCGATCACTCGGCAACTGAACGGTCGAAAGCGGCGGCGAGCTGAATTCGCCAAGGATAATATTGTCGAAGCCCAGGACCGAAACATCCTCAGGCACTCGAATGCCTGCGTCGGAAAGCGCTTTCAGACAGCCAAGAGCAAGGTTATCGGCTGCGCAGAAGATCGCCGTGGCACCGCGCAGATCGCGGTCTTCGGCCAAAATTCTCGCAATGGCTTTTTCGCCCTGAACCGGCTCGAATCCCTCCGCCTCGATGACCATGTCCGGCGAAATGGGAATACCTGCGGCAAGCAGTGCATCGGTATACCCGTCATATCGCCGCCGAATGGTCGTCCGCCCTTTCCAGGTCAAGTGCATGATCCGCCGGTGCCTGAGTGAAAGGAGATGTTCCGCCCCCTGACGAGCTCCGAACCGATTCTCCCCCGTCACCGTATCCACCAGCATGGAGGGATCCTCGCCGTTCAGGATGACGAGCGGCGTCTGAAGCGCCGCCAGACTGCGGATAAGTTCGGGCCGATCGTCGTTGAGAACGACGATGCCATCCACCTTCTCCGCCTCAGCCGATCGACGCACCTCCGCCGGGTCGATCCGGTTGCTGGCACTGACCAACGGCACGAAGCGAATGCTGCGCCGCTCGCATTCCTGGCGCAAACCATTGAGCATCGTCCAGCTGACCAGATTGAGATCGCTGCGCGGCGCCGCATCGCTGGTCACAGCCAAAAGGATTGTCCTCAATGTTGCGATCGTCGCGCGGCTTTTCCGTTTCTCGAGATAACCCAGCCGCTGGGCGGAATTCAGCACGCGATCCCGCACCTCGACGGAAATGGGGGCAGTGCCGTTCAAGACATGCGAGGCAGTGCTGAGGGATACGCCTGCGTCGAGCGCGACATCTTTCAATCCGATCTTCGCTTTCACATCCGCACCGCTTAACGCTTCCCGACACTCGTCTGATACTTCGCAGAGACCTTATGCAAGTTGAACGCCGAGCTCTTTGTCGTCCCCGTCACTCTTCACGAAAGGCCCGATTGATCTGGTCTGAGAGCGGCTTGAGCAGATAGGAAAGAGCGGTGCGGTCTTCAGTCTGGATCAACGCCTCGGCCGGCATCCCGGGAACGAGCGAAAGGTCCCTGAGTTTCTTCATTTCCTCCGCCGTAACAGAGAGACGCACCAGATAGAAGGACAACCCATTCCGCTCATCCGTGGTCAGGTCGGCGGCAATCCGGCTGACATGGGCTATCAGTTCGGGGGTCGTCCGCTGGTTGAAGGCGGACATCCGCAGGACCGCCTTCTGGCCAAGCTGGATCTGATCGATGTCCTTCGGCGCAATCTGCACCTCCAATGCCAGATCGTCGCCTTCCGGGACGATCAGCATGACCGGATCGGCCGGTGAAATGACCCCGCCAATCGTATGCGCGGCAAGCTGATGGACGATGCCGGATTGCGGTGCAATGATGTCCACGCGCTTCAATTCGTCCTCGGCGGCAATCTTTCGCTCGATATACTCGCCGACCTGGGCCTGTACCTCCCTCAGTTCGCGTCCGACTTCCGCCTTCAGATCCTGATCGACCTGGAGAATCTGAAGCCTTGTTTCGGTGATGCGGCCCGCTGCCTGTGCCTGATAGGCAACCTTCTCTCCCCGTTCGCCCCCGAAAGTCGCGACCTGTGTTCTCAAGCTGTTCAAGCGCTGATCCGATACGATACCCTGCTCGCGCAGACCGCCCAGGGAGGCGATTTCCTTGTTCAATACCTCGATCCCTTGCTGGTAGGCTGCTTCCTGCGCCTTCAACCCTTCGATCTCATGTTCGAACTGGGCGATGCGTTCGCGAAGCTGCGCTTTCTTTCCTTCCCTCGATTGCTTCCTGAATTCGAACAAGCGCGTCTCGCTCCGCATCGCCGAGGCGACATTCGGATCGTTGCTTCGCGTCGTCAGCGGATCGGGAAATATGATCGTATCAAGATCGTCGCGCTCGGCTTCCAGCCGCGCCATTCTGGCGGACAGTTCGTCCAGCCGTTTTGTGACGATTGCGAGGTTCGCACGCGTCTGCGTCGCATCGAGCCGCATGACAATCTGACCCGCGGCGACTTCGTCCCCCTCGCGAATGAGAATTTCGCCCACGACCCCGCCTTTGGGATGCTGGACTTTCTTCACATAGGAGTTGACCACGAAATGTCCTGAAGCGACCACCGCACCGGACAAATTCGTCACGGCAGCCCAGGCGCCTGCGCCACCTACCATCAACACGCTGGTAAACAGGCCAACCGCCATATGCCGTCGAATGGAACCCGTGACCTCGCCGGTCAGGCGATCAACGTTTGACATCGGATTCCTCCGAACCATTTTCAGATCCAGTCTTGCTTTCATCGCTCGCGGCGGGGCGGAAAGGACTTGCAACCACACGCAGCGGCGTCACGGCGGCACCAGTTGCGGGAAAGCCCGCGTTTGCGGGCGGCGACACCGGCGTGGCCTTGAGAACCTGCGACAGCACTTCGTCCCTCGGTCCGAAAGCTTTCTGGCGGCCAGCCTCCATCATCAGCACCAGATCAACCGCACCAATGGCGCTTGGACGATGCGCGACCACGATCGCAATGCCCCTTCTCTGGCGAACCGAGGCGATAGCCCTGATCACTGCGGCTTCGCCCTCGGCGTCCAGGTTCGCGTTGGGCTCGTCAAGAACGACGAGGAAGGGATCGCGGTAAAGCGCCCTGGCAAGTCCGATACGCTGGCGCTGTCCGGCCGAAAGCGCCGACCCCGCCTCGCCAATCCGCGTCTCATAACCTTGATCGAAACGCAAGATAAGCTCATGGGCTCCCGCGGCCTTAGCGGCGGCGACCACGGCCTGCGCATCGGCGTCATCCTCGAACCGGGAGATATTCTCCGCGATCGTGCCGTCGAACAGCTCCACGCCCTGAGGTAGGTAGCCGATGTGACGTCCGAGAGCTTCGACATCCCACTGATCGAGGCTTGCGCCGTCCAGCCGGACCTTGCCGCCGGCAGGGACCCATGCCCCCACGAGCACGCGCGCCAGCGTTGATTTGCCCGAGCCCGAGGGGCCGATGATTCCCAATGCGCTCCCAGCAGCAACTGCAAAGCCCAGTCCCGCCACGGTCGGCTTTCTCTCGCCCGGAGGCATGACGGTCACGCCCTCCACGCGCAACTCCTTTTCCGGAACCGGCAGCGCCGTCATCGAAGCAGTTTCCGGAACCTTCGCCAGAAGATCCTTCAGCCTCGTCCAGCTCTGCCGCGCCATCAGGAAGGGCTTCCAGCTTGCTATGGCGAGATCGACGGGCGCAAGCGCACGACCCATCATGATCGAACTGGCGATCATCACACCGCCGGTCGCCTGCTGCGTAATGACAAGATAGGCACCCACGGCAAGAATGGCCGATTGCAGCACCATCCTCAACGACCTGGAAATGCTGCCAAATCCACCGGCGACATCGCCTGCCTTGCGGTTGGCGGCCAGATAGTCCGCATTGGCCAGTTGCCAGCGCGCGGCAATCCGCCGACCAATCCCCATCGCCTGCACCACTTCGGCGTTGCGACGGGCAGCCTCCAAGAGGCCGTTACGGGCCATATTCGAGGATATGGCATCACGTATCGCCTTTTTTGACAGACCATTGGTGAGCAAGGTCAGGCATACGAGGATGATTGCGCCTGCAAGGGCCGTGACGCCAATCCAGAAGTGAAAAAGAAAGCAGATCGCCAGGTAGAGCGGCATCCAGGGCAGGTCGAAAAAGGCCGTCGGGCCATTGCCTGAGAGAAAGCCGCGGACATTGTCGAGGTCGCGCAAGGGCTGCAGACCGTCGCCCGGCATGCGGGTCAGCAAAGGCAAGCGGGTCACGGCGTCGTGGACCCGGCCTGAGAGCCGCAGATCGAAGCCCTCTCCTATCCGCAGGAGCACCCGAGCCCGGATGACGTCGAGCATGGATTGAAAGGCGTAAAGGCCGGTCGCAAGCACGGCAAGACCGATCAGCGTCGGGACGCTGCCGCTTGCAAGCACCCTGTCATAGACCTGAAGCATAAACAACGGCGAGGTCAGGGCCAGGATATTGACGATACCGCTGATCACAGCAATGCTGACAATGCTCTGCTTCAGCGGGAACGCATCCGCCGCAGTGCGACGCTGCAGCGGAACAGCATTAAATGATCCAGACATCCAATTCCCGGGCTAGAAAACAAGGGCCTGCCGAGTGCAAGCGCCAATGCCAGTTGAGACAATCGAAGCATAGCTATCAGAATTGATCAAGCAATTCGTCGTTTTCACGACACCGAGGACCGTTCCGCGAGATTGCGTCTCCTCTTTCAGACAAAACAAATTGTCCTTCCCGGGCGACCGGGAAGGACAATTTCGCGACGGATCTGAAAGCTGCCTCTACTTGGTTGCTTTCGCCCAGCTCTTGACGAGTTCGTCATAGTTGACCGTCAGAGGCTTCTCTTTCTCGTTTGCAACCTTCAGCTGCGGTGCGAGGTTACCCTTCGCCACGGCATCCTTGTTCCAATATTCGAGGTCATGCTCTTCGGCGAGCTTCGGACCCGCATCGCCTTGAACGCCGGCGCGTTCGAGACGCTGCAGAACCTTCTCCTGTTCGGCACAAAGCGAGTCCATTGCTTCCTGAGCGGTCTTGGCGCCGGAGGACGCGTCGCCGATCGCCTGCCACCACAGCTGGGCAAGCTTCGGATAGTCAGGAACGTTTGTACCGGTCGGCGACCATTGCAGGCGCGCCGGCGAGCGGTAGAACTCGATCAGGCCGCCGAGCTTTGGCGCACGGTCGGTGAAGGACTTGTGGTCGAGTGTCGACTGGCGGATGAAGGTAAGGCCAACATGGCTCTTCTTCACGTCGACAGTCTTCGATGTAACGAACTGCGCATAGAGCCAGGCGGCCTTGGCGCGGTCGTCGGGCGTGGATTTCATCAGCGTCCAGGAACCGGCATCCTGATAGCCGAGTTTCATGCCGTCCTTCCAGTAAACGCCATGCGGTGACGGAGCGAACCGCCACTTCGGCGTGCCGTCCTTGTTCACGACCGGCAGGCCTTCCTTCACGAAGTCCGCGGTAAAGGCCGTATAGGTGAACATCTGCTGGGCGATTTCGCCCTGCGACGGCACCGGACCGGATTCAGAGAAGGTCATGCCCTGGGCAGCCGCCGGCGCATAGGCCTTCATCCAATCGAGGTACTTCTGGATCGAGTAGACGGCCGCAGGACCATTGGTGTCGCCGCCGCGTGCGACGCAAGAGCCGACCGGACGCGACTTCTCATCGACCTTGATACCCCACTCGTCGACCGGCTTGCCGTTCGGGATGCCCTTGTCGCCGTTGCCGGCCATAGAGAGCCAGGCGTCGGTGAATCGCCAGCCGAGCGATGGGTCCTTCTTGCCGTAGTCCATATGGCCATAGACTTTCTTGCCGTCGATCTCGCGGCCGGTGAAGAACTCGGCAATATCTTCGTAGGCCGACCAGTTGACCGGCACACCGAGATCATAGCCGTACTTGGCCTTGAAGTCCGCCTTGTTCTTCTCGTCGTTGAACCAGTCGTAGCGGAAGAAGTAGAGGTTGGCGAACTGCTGGTCCGGAAGCTGATAGAGCTTGCCGTCCGGTGCAGTGGTGAAGGACTTGCCGATGAAATCGTCGATGTCGAGGTTGGGGTTGGTGACGTCCTTGCCTTCCTTCGCCATGAAGTCGGTCAGGCTGCGCGCCTGCTGATAGCGCCAATGGGTGCCAATCAGGTCGGAGTCGTTGATGTAGGCGTCATAGATGTTTTCGCCCGACTGCATCTGCGTCTGCAGCTTTTCAACCACGTCGCCTTCGCCGATCAGGTCGTGGGTGATCTTGATGCCGGTGATGGCCGTGAAAGCCGGCGCCAGCACCTTGGATTCGTATTCATGTGTGGTGATCGTTTCCGAAACCACCTTGATGTCCATGCCGGCGAAAGGCTTCGCCGCATCGATAAACCACTGCATTTCCTTTTCTTGCTCGGCGCTGGAAAGCGTCGACATGTCGCCGATTTCCTTGCCCAGAAACTGTTTGGCTTCGTTCATGCCCGCGAAAGCCGAACCCGTCATTGCCAGCAGCATTGCCGCTGTTGTCGTCATAAGATGCCGTCGCATGATATCCTCCCAGAGTTTGCGAGTGCACGTTCAGTTAGAAGATGGCCGGTACATCCGGACACCGTATCAGCTTGCCTCAGACAAAGCGGAAAACGCCGATTGCGTAAACCACGGCTATGGCAAGAGCCCACCACAGGTTGGGACCAATCAGTCCCAACCATGCGAGATGAATGAATGCCGCCCCGAGCAGCGAAATGAACAGCCGGTCTCCACGAGTCGTCTCGAAGCGGAGAATCCCTACGCGCGGCGAACCGCCTGGAGCGAAATATTCCCAAACGCTCATGCCGATCAAAAGCGCGAGGATCGACAGGAAAAACAGCGCCGTCGGCAGCGTCCAGGCCATCCAGGAAAAGGTCATAGGTAATTCTCCTCCTCAAACGCGGCCGAGCGCAAAGCCCTTGGCGATGTAGTTGCGGACAAAATAGATCACCAGCGCTCCCGGAACGATGGTCAGAACGCCTGCCGCGGCCAGCACCCCCCAGTCCATGCCGGCGGCCGAAACCGTGCGGGTCATGATGGCGGAGATCGGCTTTGCGGCAGTTGTCGTCAGCGTGCGAGCGAGCAGGAGCTCGACCCAGGAGAACATGAAGCAGAAGAAGGCGGCAACGCCGATCCCCGACGCGATCAACGGCATGAATATCTTCACGAAGAACCGCGGGAAGGAATAGCCGTCGATATAGGCCGTCTCGTCGATCTCCTTCGGCACGCCCGACATGAACCCTTCCAGGATCCACACCGCCAGCGGCACGTTGAACAGGCAATGGGCGAGAGCGACCGCAATGTGTGTATCGATCAAACCGAAAGCCGAATAGAGCTGGAAGAACGGCAAGGCGAAGACTGCCGGCGGAGCCATGCGGTTCGTCAGCAGCCAGAAGAAAAGGTGCTTGTCGCCCAGAAAACGGTAGCGGGAAAACGCATAGGCAGCCGGCAGCGCGGCCGATACCGAGATTATCGTGTTCAGCACGACATAGATGATGGAATTGATATATCCGTTGTACCAGGACGGATCGGTAAAGATCACGCTGTAGTTTCTAAGCGTCGGATTTTGCGGCCAGAGCGAAAAGGCACCGGTGATTTCCGCGTTTTCCTTGAAGCTCATATTGATGAGCCAGTAGATCGGCAAAAGCAGGAAGAGGATGTAAAGGGTCGATACGAGCCAGGAGAGGTTTCCGGCAGGCTTAAATTTGGTTGTCTCGGCCATTGGCGCTCTCCCCTCAACCGTTCGCGTCGCTGCTGGTCATCACGGTATAGAAGATCCATGAGAGCAGCAGGATAATGAGGAAGTAGATGATCGACATGGCGGCCGCCGGTCCGAGGTCGAATTGCCCGACAGCCATCTTGACCAGGTCAATCGAAAGGAAGGTGGTCGAATTGCCAGGACCACCACCGGTCACGACAAACGGTTCGGTATAGATCATGAAACTGTCCATGAAGCGCAGCAGTACAGCGATGAGCAGTACGCGTTTCATCTTCGGAAGCTGGATGTAACGAAATACCGACCAGCGCGACGCACCGTCGATCTTGGCCGCCTGGTAATAAGCGTCGGGAATGGAAACGAGACCGGCATAGCAGAGCAGCACGACGAGGCTGGTCCAGTGCCAGACATCCATGACGATGATCGTGATCCACGCGTCGAGAGGATCGCGGACGTAGTTGTAATCAACACCCAGGGCCCGCAACGTATAGCCCAGCAAGCCGATGTCGACACGGCCAAAGACCTGCCAGATGGTACCGACGACGTTCCAGGGAATGAGCAGCGGCAGCGCCATCAGCACAAGGCAGACCGGCACGCCAATGCCGCTTTTGGGCATGTTGAGCGCGATGAAAATTCCGAGCGGTATCTGCAGGGCGAGAATGACGAAGGAGAAGAACAGGTTGCGCTGCAGTGCCTCCCAAAAGCGATCGGAATGCAAAATCTCCAGGAACCAGTCGGTGCCGGCCCAGAAGAACTCGTTATTGCCGAACGTGTCCTGTACCGAGTAGTTCACCACCGTCATCAGCGGGATGACCGCTGAAAAGGCGACAAGCACGAGAACCGGCAGGACCAGAAACCACGCTTTATTGTTCCATGTCTTTTGCATGAGTTCAGGCCTCCCTGCCGACGCGCCAGGAATTGGCGTAGATATTGATGGCTGCGGGATCGAAGGTGATGCGCGGCTCTGCCGGAATCTCGGCATCCTCGGATGCGACGATGGCGATCCGCTGGCCCTGGAAATCCGCCCGGACGATCCTTCGACGCCCGATGTCTTCGATACGGTTCACCGCAACCGGCATGCCCTCCCGGCCAATGCGAATGAATTCCGGGCGAATGCCAAGCTCGGCGCGGTCGCCGGCATTGATCTGCGGGGAATAATCAAGAGCGATCGTCTCGCCCCCGACGACGACGGTCGAGCCTTCGATGCGTGCCGGCATGACGTTCATGCCCGGAGAGCCAATGAAATAGCCGACGAACGTGTGGGTCGGACGCTCGAAAAGCTCGGCAGGCGTTCCGATCTGGACAATCTGGCCGTCATACATGACCACCACCTTGTCGGCGAAGGTCAGCGCCTCCGTCTGGTCGTGCGTGACGTAGACCATGGTGAAACCGAATTGCTTGTGCAGCCGTTTCAACTGCGAGCGCAGCACCCATTTCATATGCGGGTCGATGACAGTGAGCGGTTCATCGAACAGGATAGCATTGACGTCATTTCGGACGAGACCCCGGCCGAGCGAAATCTTCTGCTTCTGGTCGGCGGTCAATCCCTGGGCCTTGCGCTTTGCCCATCCCGAAAGATCGATGATCTCCAGCATCTCGCGAACGCGCCGATCGACTTCCGCCTCGGGCACTGCACGGTTGCGCAAAGGGAAGGCCAGGTTGTCGTAGACCGTCATCGTGTCATAGATGACCGGGAACTGGAAAACCTGCGCTATATTGCGGGCCTGGGTTGACAGATATGTCACATCCTTGCCGTCGAACAGAATGCGTCCCTCGGACGGTTGAAGCAGTCCGGAAATGATGTTCAACAGGGTTGTCTTGCCACAGCCGGATGGCCCAAGCAGCGCATAGGCGCCGCCGTCATTCCATTCGTGGTGAACTTCGCGCAGCGCATAGTCCTTTGGAGACTTCGGAGCGGAACCGTAAGCGTGGCGAATATGATCGAGTGTGATGCGAGCCATAGTTTTCCTCCCGCCTAGGCCACGGCATTGACGGCAATGGCCCGGCCGTCGCTGCCAAAGGCCATCAGGTGACGCGTGTCGAGGAAAAGGTCGACTTGCGTATCCGGATCGATCTCGTGAATGCCCGCCGCCAGCATGATCCAGCGCGCGCCATTATAATCCAGATGCACGAAACTCTCCGAACCGGTGATTTCGGAGATCTGCGTGACCGCCTTCAATGGTGCGGCATCCTCCGTTTGCCGGGTAAGTCCCAGATGATGAGGATGAAAGGCCACCGTCATCGCTCCGTCCGGGATTTCGGACAGATGTGAAGGGACGGGCAAGCGGTCGACATCCTGGTGGCGAAAGACGGCGCCGGACTTGATCACGTCGATGAAATTGAGCGGTGGATCGGCAAATGTCTTGGCGGTCACGAGATCCGCGGGCCTGCGATAGACGTCTATCGTCTTTCCGAACTGCGTCACCCGTCCCTCGGAAAGTGTCGCCGTATTGCCGCCGAGCAGGAGCGCCTCCGAGGGCTCAGTCGTAGCGTAGACGAAAACGGCTCCCGACTGGGCAAAGATCTTCGGCAACTCCTCGCGCAATTCCTCGCGAAGCTTGTAATCGAGGTTGGCAAGCGGCTCGTCCATCAGGACGAGGCTGGCATTTTTGACGAGCGCACGAGCCAGTGCAGTTCGCTGCTGCTGCCCACCGGAAAGATTGAGAGGCGTACGATCGAGATAGGGCGTGAGCTTCAGGAGTTCCGCCGCCTGGCGCACGGCCTTGTCGATCGATGCGGAATCCTTGCCCGCGATGCGCAGTGGCGAGGCTATGTTTTCGTAGACGGTCAGAGCCGGATAGTTGATGAACTGCTGATAGACCATTGCCACGTTGCGCTCTTGCACGCGCACGCCTGTGACATCGGCGCCGTCGAAGAAGACCGAGCCGCTCGTCGGCCGGTCGAGGCCGGCCATCAATCGCATCAGCGATGTCTTGCCCGCCAGCGTCGGCCCGAGCAGGACATTGAGCGTGCCTCGTTCAAAGGCAAGATCGGTCGGGTAGATATGATAATCTCCCGCCACCATCTTGGCCACGTTTCGCAATTCCAGCATTCAGGCTCCCGTGCCTCCTCGCAACGGGGACCACATGCCTGCCTAACCGACCATTCTTGCCGGTATGGCAGCCATGTACTCCTCCAAAGATTTCGCTTCTTGTTCGGTAAGACGCAGTCCTTCCTTGGTCCTGCGCCAGAGTACATCCTGCGCCGTCATCGCCCATTCTTGATCGACGAGATAGCGCACTTCCACTTCATAAAGATTGCTGCCGAAATGACGGCCAAGCCCCTCGGCACCATTCACGCCATCAAGGATGACCTGCGCCTTCGTTCCGTAACGGCGCACCAGGCGGCGGGCATGCCCTTCGCTCAGGAATGCGTGGCGCTGCATAAGCCGTTTGACCTCGGCCTCATAGGCGTCGACGGCAAAATCACCACCTGGAAGACGGCTATCGGCGGTCCAGGACTGTCCCTTGGTTCCAATAGCCTCACCGATCTTCTCCAATGCATGTTCCGACAGGCGCCGATAGGTGGTCAGCTTGCCGCCGAACACATTGAGCAAGGGCGCGCCGTTCTCCAGGTCGAGCTTCAGCACATAATCACGGGTGGCTTCCTGGGCCTTCGAGGCACCGTCGTCGAAAAGCGGGCGCACGGCCGAATAGGTCCACACGATATCACCCGACGTGACGGGCTCGCGAAAATATTCACTGGCCGCCTTGCACAGATATTCCGTCTCCTCCTCGGAAATGTGTACGTCCTTGGGGTCGCCATGGTAATCACGGTCGGTCGTGCCGATCAGCGTGAAATCATCCTCATAGGGTATGGCGAAGATGATGCGGTTGTCGGGATTCTGAAAGAAATAGGCTCTCGGATCTTCGAATTTCTTCCGCACCACAATATGGCTGCCCTGGACGAGGCGGACGTTGTGGGCCGCATTCTGACCGAAGGCGGAGCGTATCACGTCATCGACCCAGGGGCCTGCGGCATTGATGAGCATGCGCGTCTGATGCGATTGCGTCCGGCCCGAGACGACATCGACGGTGTCGACGGTCCAGATCGAGTTCTCGCGCCTGGCAGCCACGACCTTCGTGCGCGGCAGGATAAGCGCGCCACGGTCAGCCGCATCACGCGCGTTGAGAACGACCATGCGGGCATCGTCCACCCAGCCGTCGGAATATTCGAAAGCCTTGGTGAAGAGCGCCTTGAGGGGCTTGCCTGCCGGATCGGTCCGCATGTCGAGGACAGCCGTCGGAGGCAACCGCTTGCGCCCGCCCAGGTGATCGTAAAGAAAGAGGCCCATGCGAATGAGCCAGGCCGGCCTTATCCCGCCCTTGTGATAGGGAAGGACGAAACGCATCGGCCAGATGATATGCGGCGCCATCGCCCAAAGCACCTCGCGCTCCATCAGCGATTCGCGCACCAGCCGAAATTCGTAATGCTCGAGATATCTCAAACCGCCGTGGATGAGTTTGGTGGCTCCCGAAGACGTCCCGGAGGCAAAGTCATCCATTTCCGCAAGCGCGACCGAATAGCCGCGCCCAACGGCGTCGCGGGCTATGCCGCACCCGTTGATGCCGCCGCCGATCACGAAGATATCGTGGATAATCTCGCTCATTCTCCCCCACTTCGAGTCGCCACCAAGGAGCGCCTCGACTTTTTCGAAAGCCATTCCATTAAGAACGAAATTTTCCGAATGTCAAACGAATGTCAAATGCACCAAAAGATTATTGGTTTTCTTTCGCCGTCTCAATGATGGTAACACCACTCTGTTGGCAGATATCGCGGATTGAAGGAGAGTCGCATTGATCGGTGATAAAGGTATGAACCTGGGAAATTTGTGCGATGCGCACAGGAGCTGTGCGCTCGAATTTCGTCGAGTCCGCGACCAGGATGACATGACGCGCGTTGGCGATGATGGCCTGCGCTACCTTCACCTCCCGGAAATCGTAGTCCAGAAGGGCGCCATCCGAATCGATCGCCGAAGCTCCGATCACCGCGAAATCCACCTTGAACTGACGAATGAAATCAACTGCCGCTTCTCCGACGATACCGCCATCGGATTGGCGCACGACGCCGCCGGTGATCACCACTTCGATGTCGTCAAGTAGGCGTAAGCGATTGGCAACATTTATGTTATTGGTGATCACCATCAATTCCTGATGGTGATCCAGAGCTTCCCCGACGGCCTCCGTCGTCGTACCTATATTGATGAAGAGGGAGGCATTGTCGGGAATGAGCCCGGCCGCGGCGATACCGATCGCCTGCTTTTCGGCAGCGGCGATCTGGCGGCGCGCATCATAGCGCACGTTCTCCGTTCCGCGCGGGAAGGTGGCCCCGCCGTGGATACGCGTCAGAAGCTGCGCCGCGCAAAGATCGTTGAGATCCTTGCGGATCGTTTGCGGCGTCACCTGGAATTCGCCCGCCAGTTCCTCGACAAGCACCCGCCCGGCGGACTTGGCCAGTGCTACGATTTTCGACTGACGTTCGGTTAGATGCATATGAACCCCCAATATTTTCATCTTGGGCCGAAATGCCTTCGATCGCAAGGGCTCACATTTCAGATTGCCAGCCAGCGAGGCCGCAGAGTGCCGTCAGGCATGGGCTCCGGCGATCAGCCGAGCATAGGAAATCGCCGACAGCATGTTGACATGGTTCGCCTTTCCGGTTCCGGCGATGTCGAAGGCGGTGCCGTGGTCGACGGAGACGCGATCGATCGGAAGGCCGAGCGAAACGTTCACCGCGCTGTCGAAAGCGACCAGCTTGATCGGTATGTGGCCCTGGTCGTGATACTGAGCGACGACAAGATCAAAGGCACCGTTATAGGCACGCGCAAAGACCGTATCGGCCGAGATGGGTCCCACCACGTCAATGCCCTTTGCACGGGCCTGCTCGACGGCTGGGGCCAGGAACTCGGTGTCTTCGGTACCGAAAAGTCCGTTTTCGCCGCAATGCGGGTTGAGGCCTGCAACTGCGATACGGGGCGCCTTGCCGATGCGCAGGAAATGCTGATGGCCGGCCATGATCGTCGCTAGAACGCGTTCGGTCTTGGCGCGTTCGATCGCGCCACGCAAGGAAACGTGGGTGGAGACATGAATGGTGTTGAGACGTTCGGAGGCGAGCAGCATGAACGAACTCTTCGATCCGGTAAGGTGCGCCAGCAGCCCGGTATGGCCATCGTAGTGATGGCCGGCGAGGTTCATCGCCTCCTTGTTGATCGGAGCCGTCACGATGCAGTCAACGGCGCCTGACAGCGCCAATTCGACTGCCCGGCGGATGTAGCGGACTGAAGCGTCGCCGGCAGCAGCATCCACCTTGCCGATCTGCGGCAGCCTGCCCTCTATCGGCACTTCGTCCACAAGAATCGCGCCGTCCTTCGGCGTTGGCGAAAACAACAGCGAAGTGCCGCAAGCACTGTTTGCCCGCCGCAAGGCTTCTTCGGAACCGACGACGGTGAAACTTCTCCGCTCCGCTTCCGGCAAGGCATTGAGAGCCTTGACGATCACCTCCGGCCCGACGCCTGCCGGGTCGCCCAGCGTGATCGCGATACGCGTGTCCTTGCTCATTTCCGGATGCCTTTCCATTTCGTGCCGTTCAATAAGCCGCCTCGTAGATCGCCAATATATCGGCGCGCGACATCTCACGGGGATTGTTGTCGAGCAGGCGACGAATGGCAAAGGCATCGTCAGCCATGGCGCCCAGATCCGCCTGCGGCACGCCGACCTTCGACAGCTTCATCTCGATGCCGAGCGAAGCGCAGAAAGCATGTGCCGCCTCGTAGACGGAGCCCACCGTGCCGGATTGGGAAAGTCCAAGAGCCTCGAGCACGGCTGCGGTCTTTTCCGGGACGGCCGGCGTATTGAAGGCGAGAACATGCGGGAAAATCAATGCATTGGCTGCGCCATGGGCCATATGCCAGCGCGTTCCGAGCGGATAGGCGAGCGCGTGGCCCGCGGCAGTATTGACCGGCCCGAGGCAGTATCCTCCGTAAAGCGAGGCAAGCGCCAGCCCGGCGCGCGCTTCGGCATCCTGGCCGTCGGCGACCGCGCGGGCCAGATAACGGCCGACCAGACGCACGCCCTCGATCGCATAGAGATCGACCGCGGGATGCGACTTTCGGTTCGTAAAAGCCTCGACGCAATGCGCCATGGCGTCGACACCTGTCGCGGCGGTTATCGCCGGCGGCACCGTGAACGTCAGCGCCGGGTCGATGACGGCGATATCCGCCAGCATGTGGATGCTCTCGACCGCCAGCTTGCTCTTCGTGCTGGGGTCGGTAACGAGGGCCCGAATGCCTGCCTCGCTTCCGGTGCCGGCGGTCGTCGGCACCTGCGCCAAAGCCGCCCTTCCTGGCGCCGCGATCTTGCCGGCACCCACCACATCTGACAGCTTTTGCCCCGAACCCGCAAGCGCGGCGGCGAGTTTGGCCAGATCCATGGCGCTTCCACCGCCGAAACCGATGATAAGATCAGCGTCCGCCGCATCTGCCGCAGCCAGCACGCGCTCAAGATCGCCGGTATCTGGCTCGGCACGAACCTCGCCGAATACACTCACCTTACCCGGGAGACCAAGCAAGGCGATACGCGGCGCGTTGAAAGCGTCCGAAACGACAAGGATACGCC
Organism: Neorhizobium sp. S3-V5DH; assembly: GCF_004343065.1. Taxonomy (NCBI): domain Bacteria; kingdom Pseudomonadati; phylum Pseudomonadota; class Alphaproteobacteria; order Hyphomicrobiales; family Rhizobiaceae; genus Neorhizobium; species Neorhizobium sp. S3-V5DH. The sequence continues at coordinate 95,348 of NZ_SMCL01000005.1, read as the reverse complement.
TGCACCCCCGCGCACCGGCCCAAGCGCCAAGACGCTCCGCCGTCCCGATTCCGAATTCGATCACGGGCGGTCGGATCATCGAGATCGGCGTGCTCAACATGCTCATCGGCTTACCCTCCTCCAGCGGTGCAGTGAATGACTTCCGCCAATATATGTAAAGTTGTTATCCGTGTCGCGTAAACTTGACAAGCAGCAATGAGATTTTTGGCGAAGCGTCCCTTCATAACGGCACCAAAACGCGACCTCAGCACACGTCGACTGCCGGTGGTCCGCCTCCGAACTTGTCATTCCTTGAAGAACGATGGCTCCAGGCGGACGTATTTGATTGCGCGGCGGAAATAGGTGTAGGCGATATGAAGAGCACCATCGGGGCCCTCAACGATGGAAGGATAGGAGAACTCGCGGTTCAGCATGTCCGTCGAATTGTTGCTCAGACAGTGGCCGTCCCCCGTGTCGAGGTCGAAGCGCACCGCAAACGTCCTGCCGCCGTCGCTCGACATCGCCAGGCTCAGGGGCGCACGCGGCACGCCCCAGACTGCGCCCTTGCGATCTGCAACAGCGGTTGCCGGGATCGCCCCCGCATCTTCAGAACCTTCGATCTCGTCATAAAGCGAATGGCGGCGCGCATCCGATGTTTGCGCATTGCTGTGATTGTAAACCATTGCAATTCTTCTATCATTCAGTCTTGCGGCCTGGATGGACGAATTGTTGTTAGGAAGCTCTGTCGGTTCCGGAGCGCTCCAGGTGAGCCCACCGTCGTCTGAATGGCTCCGCAATACCTGCGTGGCGAAGCGGTTGCGATAAAAGGCCACCATGTCGCCGCCGCTCAACGGGACGATGTTCATATGGACTGCGCCGAGGCTTCCGGGCACTTCCGCCATATCCCAGCTGCTACCGCGATCCTTGGAAACCAGCACCGCGGCCCTGTCGATATCGCCGGTCCACCGGCGCCCCGCCTCGCTCAGGCAACGGAAGACCGGCAACAGCCACGCGCCGTCACCGTTGACGACGAGTGGCTGGCGTATGAATGTGCCCGGGATCTCACAGAGAATGTCGGGCGCGGAGAACGTGAGTCCGCCATCCGTGGAGACGCGTTTCTTGACAACTGCTCCATCCTGATTCCCGGATGTCTGCGACGTATAAAGCAGCCATATCGTCCCGTCGGGGGATTGAAACAGCAAGGGATTCTGCTCCGACCGCAAGGGATCGTCGCTCAGTTTTTCGGGTTTCGACCATGCGGCTGCTCCGGGCAAAAGCCTCGACATGTAAACGGAGATATCGCCCATCCCTTCCATCGTGCCGCCAAACCAGACACAGGTAAGCGTCCCATCGGCAAGAAAGGCCAAATTGGCGGCATGGTTCTGAACGCATGGGGAAGGCAGATATGCGTCAGCACGATCGGCGACGCTATCGCTTGGGGCCAATCTTCCGGTCATCAGAGCTGGGACTTCTGCGGGGTCGAGAGCTGTCGTGGTCATGGCACGTCCAAGGTTCACGGAAGTCTTGAATAATGGGCGGAAAGCTCGGAGAGCTCGGCATCGGTCAACGGCATCAACGGGGCGCGGGTGCGACGCCAGGCGCTTTCGTTTCGCTTCAAACCGACCATCGCCTTGATGGTTGGAATCTGGACATAGGAATTGGAAAGCGACCGATAGGCATTGATGCGAGCCTGGGCAGCCTCAACCTCCTCGGTCTTGGCTATATCCGCGAACTGGTCGTAAACGACCCGTAGCGAGCCGGCCACCAGATTGGAAGTGGCGGTAATGCAACCCGCCCCCCCCGATTTCAGCAATGGCAACATGAGCGGATCGGCACCAGCCAAGACGGAAAAATCCGGAAGGGCTACGGAAATTGCCTGCATGTTGGTCAGATCGCCAGAGGAATCCTTGATCCCTACAACCACCTGCGGAAAAGCCTCAACGAGGCGCTTCAAAAGTGCCAGGGAGAGCGGCACCCCCGAGACCTGGGGGATATTGTAAAGAATGACGCGAAGCCTGGGGTCGCCGATCTTCTCGATGATCTGCGCATAGGCCGCAAACAAGCCATCGTCGCTTACGCCCTTATAATAAAACGGAGGCAGCATGACGACCGTACTGACGCCGCAGGATAAGGCATGCAGGGTCAATTCGACCGTGTCCGCCAGACAAACCAGTCCGGTGCCGGGCATCAATGTGCCCGGTTCGATGCCAGCGGCAATGGCGGCTTCAAGGATCGCTCGACGTTCGGCAATGGAGAAGGAGTTCGCCTCCCCCGTCGTACCAAGCAGAGCTATGCCGTGGCAGCCCTCGGAGAGCAGCTGCCTGCAATGGCTCGAGAACAACGCGAGGTCCGGTGAACCATCGCCATTCAGTGGCGTCGCGGCCGCACAGAACACGCCTCTTACGACCTGCTTGTTTAACATGTTCTCCTCCCATCGCGGCAACCGCGTATCCAGCAGGGACAACGCCCGCGTCTTTCCCGTTTTCTCCCTCGAAACCCTGGCAGTTGTCAACAAACAAACCACCTTGAGCTCGTTTGTTTTCCAACAAAACTTTGAATTAAAAGAAGTTTTTCTGGCATTTCCAAATTCGACGGCAAAACCATCAGAAAATTATTGACATATTTACAATATCGCGGGAGTGTACGTCATCAACGGCCAGGAGGAACGGCCGGGCATTCTATTGGGAGGTAGGGATGACGAAAGCAGCAGCGGGTCCGGCACATTCAGCGCAAGTGTCCCGGCGGGATGCATTGAAGCTTGGTTTGGGGGCGACCATCGCGGCATCGGTGTTCGCCGGCAGCGCCCGTATTGTGATCGCACAGGAAGGGCAGATCCTCAAGGTCGCAAATCCGGCTTTCAACCAGGATTGGTCTCCGCTGCGCGGCGGCGGCGTTCCCTATCGCTGGAATTCCATCTGGTGGGCATCGCCGATGTATTTCGATGAGAAGGGCGGGATTCATCCCTATGTCTTCACAAGCTGGACCCCGTCTCAGGGCGGTAAGGTCTGGACTTTCAAGATCGATCCGAAGGCCTCCTTCTCCGACGGCAGCAAGATCACATCTGAGGATGTCAAAGGGTCCTGGAACGTCTCGGCCATGCCGAACACCAAAAACCAGCGGGCCGATCAGGTGTTGAGCAAGGTCGCAGGTTATGGTGAAGTCAGCAATGGCAAAGCCACCGAGCTTTCCGGCGTGGCCACTCCCGACGCCGGGACAGTCGTCGTGACGCTTTCGGAAGCCGACCCCATATTCTTCATGCGCGTTGCAAACCATATCGCGCCCATTACCAAGGCGTCGCAATCGCGCGGCAGTGACGGCGAGGAGATCCAGGATTGGTACATGCCCGACCAGGATGCCGTCTATTCCGGACCGTTCAAACTCGTGGAAATCGATCTCGACGCCGGCAAGCTTGCTTTTGAGCCCAATGAGCATTTCTTCGGACCGAAGCCGAAGCTTGCGCGCATCGAGATCTCCTCCATCGAAGACAACATCACCGCAACCTCCCTGATCAAGTCGGGGGAGTTCAACGCCCATACCGAGCTCATTACCTCAACGATCGTACAGGATCTGGGGGCTGAATTTTCCGCCGGTCCATTGATCCCGACAAGCCAGCATTTCTGGTTCAATACGTCCCGCGCGCCGATGGACGACCCGAAGGTGCGCCAGGCGCTGATCATGGCTGTCGACCGCGATGGCCTCTTTAAGGCGTCGTATCCCGACGGTCCTCACAAGAAGACGGACCAGGTGATCAATTCAGTGCCGGGGGCGGACAATTCCGGTTTCGAACCTTATCCGTTCGATCCAGCCGCTGCCAAAAAGCTGTTGTCGGAATCGAAATATGGCGGTCCCGAGCGCCTGCCGAAACTCCTCTTTGTCGGCGTCTCCGGGCCGGCCATCGAGGCGGCGGCGCAATTCATAGCCGAACAGTGGCGCCAGAACCTCGGCATCACGGCCGTTGACATGAAGCCGCAGCAGGATGCCTATGCCGGCCCCGATCAGAATGCCGTGCAGATCTTCCGTGACGATGTCGGCACCCGTGTTCCGGATGCCGTCTCCTACCTGCAGGGTTCAATCGCCTCCACCTCTTCCAACGCGCAGAACAAGCTTGGAGGCTACAAGAACCCCAAGGTCGATGCGGCACTGGCCGAGGCCTCGACCAAGGCGGCCGACGATCCGAAGCGCATCGCGCTTGCGCAGGAGGCACAGAAGGCTTTCCGCGAAGACTGGGCCTTCATTCCCTGGTATGCTCAAGCCATGTCGCGCTGGGCCACCAAGGAGGTCAAGGGTATCGACAAAAACCTTGACTGGCAGGTTGCACGGCCCTGGGAAATAACCATCGCCTGAGGCAACCCGGAAAGGCCCGAAGGGCTGATCCCGACCCGGCAGGAATGCGATGCGCAGTATTCAGTTCGCGCATCGTTTTCCTGCGGCAAATCGGAAATTCAAACTTGTTCCGCACACATCTGGAGGCTGCGGAAAGACGGCATGAAAGCGTCAGGAAGCCTTTGCCGGCGACCGGCCCATGCGGGAGGGAAACTCGGCGATGCTGCGTTACGTTGCGACACGATTTGCAATCTGGATCCCATCGGTCCTGCTGGTCATGCTGGCGGTCTATGCGCTCGCCTTTTATGGTGCCGGCGATCCCATCAAACTCATCTTCCTGCGCGCACCGGGCGACGTCGCCTATAATCCTCAACGTATCGAGGCAATCCGCGAGAGCGCCGGCCTCAACAAGCCCTTTATCGAGCAGTTCGGCTACTATGTGTGGAACCTCCTGCAGGGAAAGTTCGGCAACTCCCTCACCTCTGGCCGCTCGGTCTGGGCGCTGGTGAAGGCTGCTGCGCCGGTTTCCTTCCAGCTTGCCCTCTGTTCCATCGTCCTGACCGCAGTCGTCGCGATCCCGCTTGGCATGATTGCTGCGCTCAACCAGAATACCCGGACCGATTACGCCATTCTGGGATCTGCGCTCTTCCTGTGGGCAATCCCTGCCTATGTCGCAGGGCCGCTGTTGATGGTGGCCCTCATCGTCCTCTTCCCGGGCGCGAAAGTGCCTTATGGCTGGGGCGGCGTGTTTGACATGCGCATCCTCCTGCCGCTTTTCGTGCTCTCCTTCCAGCCGATCGCGCTCATCATCCGCCAGACGCGCGCTGCAGTCATCGAAGTGCTGTCGGAGGATTTCGTGCGGACCGCACGTGCCAAGGGCGTGCCGGAGATGATGGTGGCGTTGCGCCACATCCTTCGGCCGGTGCTGACGCCGGTCGTGACCCAGCTCGGCCTTATCATGATCACCATCGTCAATGGGGCGATCTTCGTGGAGCTCGTTTTCGGCCTGCCCGGTCTTGGACGCCTCACCGTGCAGGCGCTGATCAATTCGGACTATCCGGTGATTCTGGCGGTCACCTTGATCGGATCCTTTCTGGTGATGATCTCCAACCTGCTGGTCGACATCCTCTATCCGCTGCTTGACCCGCGCGCCAACGATTCCAAAAGGAGCCGCTGACGATGACGCTCGTTGAAACCAATCCCGCCGTCTGCGAGGAGGATCGGCCGGTCAACCTCTGGCGCGATGCCTGGCACCGGCTGAAACGCAACAAGCTGGCGATCTTTGGCCTCGGCATTGTCGTGCTGCTGGCCTTCGTGGCAATTTTCGGTCCCTATCTCACACCCCATGACTTCCTGAGCCAGGACCTACAGGCCCGCAACCAGGCACCTTCGCTCGCTCATCTTTTCGGCACCGACGACCTCGGCCGCGATGTCTTCAGCCGTGTCGTCTATGGCACCCGAACTGCCTTCCTGGTCGCCATCGTCGTCACGGCAATCGCGCTTTTGATCGGCACGACCTTGGGCGCTGTCGCCGGTTTCTTCGGCGACCCCTATGACCGTGTCATCATGTGGCTGACGGACATGACCATGTCGGTGCCGAACCTGCTGCTCGTCGTGGTCATCAACGCATCGCTGAAGACGCCGATCGCACGTTGGATGGAAGCCCAATACATGGCGACGCTCAATCCCTTCTATCGGGAAACGATCTGGATCGATTTCTTCCTCGTTTTCGGCTCGATGGCGATGATCTCCTGGCCGCCTTACGCGCGCCTCGTCCGCGCCCAGGTGCTGTCGATCCGAAGCCGGCCCTACATCACTGCTGCCATGGCGCTCGGGCTGTCGAACCGCATCATCATGATGCGCTATGTCGTGCCGAATGCGCTCGGACCGCTGATCGTCTCGGTCAGCGCCGGCCTCGGCACCGCCATGGTCCTGGAAAGCGCCTTTTCCTTCCTCGGCGTCGGTGTGAACCCGCCGACGCCGAGTTGGGGCAACATGATCTCCGATGGACTGCGGGTCTGGCAACATCATCCTCACCTGCTTGCCGCCCCCGCCGCCGTGCTCGGCCTTGCCTCCGTCGCCTTCTCCTTTCTCGGCGATGGCCTGAACGATGCTCTCAACCCGCGAGGTACGAAGTGACAGCTCAGGACACCAAAGAAAGACTGCTCGACGTGAAGGGCCTGACCGTGGAAATCGACGGCCGCCGCGGTCCGGCCGTGGTAGTGGACGGAATCGACCTTCATGTCACGAAAGGCGAGACGCTCGGCGTCGTCGGCGAATCCGGTTGTGGCAAGAGCCTCACCATGCTCAGCCTCATGCGGCTCCTCCCCAACAAGATCAAAGTGACGAGTGGTTCTGCCGATTTCGATGGGCAAGACCTGCAGAAGATGTCGGCGCGGGCGCTGCGCAAGGTGCGAGGCGGCGACATCGGTTTCGTCTTCCAGGATCCGATGACATCCCTCAATCCGGTCATGAGGGTGGGCGACCAGATCTGCGAACCGCTCCTTTATCATCGCGGCATGTCTCGCCAGGATGCCCGCAAAAGGGCTGTCGAACTTCTGCGGCTCGTCGGTATTCCAGGCCCACAGGAACGCCTGAACGCCTATCCGCACGAACTCTCAGGCGGCATGCGGCAGCGGGTGATGATCGCGATCGGCCTGGCCTGCGAGCCAAAGCTGCTGATCGCCGACGAGCCAACGACGGCGCTCGACGTGACGATCCAGGCCCAGATCGTCGATCTTGTGAAGCAACTTCGCTCCAAACTCGGCATGTCCGTCGTTTGGATTACTCATGATTTGGCCTTGATCGCCGGCCTCGCCGACCGCGTTGTGGTGCTTTATGCCGGCACCGTGGTTGAGGATGCACCGGTCGACGCGCTTTTTGCCAATCCGAGTCATCCCTATACACGCGGCCTGCTGGCCTCGATCCCGACGCTGTCAGATTCGCCGGCGGCGCGGTTGAGCTCAATCGGCGGTACACCGCCTGAACCGGGGCGGCGCCCTTCCGGCTGCCCTTTCGCGCCGCGCTGTCCACTCGCCATGGATATCTGTCGTAGAGATGTGCCCAAACTGGAACCCATTTCCTCTGAGGGCAGCCATCGCGCCGCCTGCTTCGCCGTCCAGAAAGCCCTGAAGGCCGCATGATGAATGTCGAACCCCTGCTCAAGGTCGAAAACCTCGTAAAGCATTTTCACGTGCGTCTCGGCGCCTTTGGCGAAAGGACGGCGACTGTCCACGCACTCGATGACGTCAGCCTCGACATCCAACAAGGGGAAACGCTGAGCCTCGTCGGCGAGTCCGGCTGCGGAAAATCAACGACTGGCTTCACCATCTTGAACCTGCATCGCGCCAGCGGGGGACGGGTGATCTACAAAGGTCAGGACCTGACCCTGCTCGATGACAAGCGCATGCGACCCTTCCGCCGTGATTTGCAGATCGTTTTCCAGGACCCCTATTCGACCCTCAATCCACGCATGACTGTCGGCGAAGCCATCGGCGAACCGATGCTTTTTCACAAACTTGCGGCCAAGACGGAACTGAATGACAAGATCGCCGCACTTCTCCAGGATGTCGGCCTGCCGTCCCGTTTCGCCTCGCGTTACCCGCACGAGCTTTCCGGCGGCCAGCGACAGCGCGTCGTGATTGCCAGAGCATTGGCTTGCCAGCCAAAATTCATCGTCTGCGACGAAGCGATCTCGGCGTTGGACGTTTCGATCCAGGCACAAATCATCAACCTCCTGCTCGACCTGCAGGAAAAGTACGGACTCACCTATCTTTTCATCGCCCACGATCTAGCGGTCGTGCGTCATATCTCGACCCGGGTCGGGGTCATGTATCTCGGCCGTCTGGCGGAACTGGCGCCGCGCGACGCGCTCTTCGAGACGCCGCTTCATCCCTACACGAAAGCGCTGTTGTCGGCTGTGCCGGAAGCTGACCCGCTGAGGGAACGCAATCGAAAGCGCCAGATCCTGGAAGGCGACGTTCCAAGTCCTCTCGATCCTCCGTCCGGCTGCCGGTTTCATACACGCTGCCCGATCGCAGCAGACGTTTGTACCAAGATCGTCCCGGAATGGAAGGCAGCCCGTCCCGGCCATCTGGTTGCCTGCCATGCCGTCAACCCGAGTTCAGCATAATGGGCCTGGAAGTCGCAATCATCGCCGATGATCTGACGGGCGCGCTTGATACCGGCACGCCGTTCATCGGAGCGGGATTGACTGTCTCCGTGGCAGTCGACGTGGAAAATATATCGGCAGCGCTCAGGGACGCACCGGATGTCCTGGTCGTCAATACTGCATCAAGGGCCATGCCGGCTCCACAGGCGGAGCAGACCGTGCGTCGAGCCGCCAAGACGATCACCGCGGCGAGCCCCTCCTTTGTCTTCAAGAAGATCGATTCTCGCCTTAAAGGACATGTCGCCATTGAAAGCGAGGCGATCGCCGATGTCCTTGGTTATGACAAGCTCGTCGTAGCTCCTGCCGTCCCCGATCAACATCGGTTTACACACGGGGGTTCGGTCGTCGGTCGTGGCGTGGAGACGCCATTGCCAATCCTGCCGCTCTTTATGGGTCCCGGCGTGGAACTCTACATCGCCGATGCCGAAACCGACGCTGATCTCGACCGGATCGTCGCCCAACTCGACGGCAAGACCCTACTCGTGGGAGCGCGTGGCCTCGGCCTTGCTCTGGCGCGCAGGCTTTGCCGGAGCCGTCCTGATACCAGCCTTTTTTCCCCCACCGCAGCCACCCTGTTTGCAATCGGCTCGCGCGACCCCATCACTATTGAGCAGATGAAGGCCCTGGAGGCCTGCGGGCGGCTGAACGGGGTGCTCGACGCTCCGGGCGGCGTTCTTTCTGTACCACCTGAAGTGGCTCTGCCGGTTCTGATCCGCTGCTGCGGCGAGATCATCGAAGACGCTGCTGCGGTCGCCGTCCGTTTCGCCCGACAGGTCGGCAACATCGTCGAACGAACGAAGGCCGATACAATCGTAGCCGGCGGCGGCGACACGGCCCATGCGCTTTTGCGCGCTTTGGGCGTTGGCGTGCTGTCGCCGAAAGGTGAGATCGAGCCGGGTTTTCCATGGTGCGAACTGGTTCTGCAGGACGGCCGGCCGATACGATTGGCGGTCAAATCGGGGGGGTTCGGATCGCCGGAAACTCTGATAAAAGCGCTTGCAAATCCACCTGAAACAAGGCGGAGCTTATGATGGGACCAAATGGCAGATCGATTGGCTGAAGGATTGAGCAAACAGGCGCGGCCAGTGGCACAGGGGAAACCGGACCGGGCCCGGTCGGTCAAACTTGTGGATCGGGTCGTCGACCAGCTCCTCGATCGTATCCGCACCGGAAACTATGCGCCGGACTCCAGGCTTCCCGGCGAACATGAACTTGCCGCGCTGCTCGGAGTGTCGAGACCTGTCGTGCGCGATGCGTTGAGCCGGTTACGCGACCAGGGGATGATCTATTCGCGTCAGGGGGCGGGCACCTTCGTCAGCGCCCAGGCGTCCAACACAGCCCAGCTCGCCTACTCCCCGGTCAAATCGATCGCCGATATCCAACGGTGTTATGAATTTCGCCTGACCATCGAGCCGGCCGCCGCCTATTTTGCGGCGCAGCGGCGAGACAAAGCAGCAATCGACAGGATTGCCGAAGCACTTGCCGAATTGCGGGAGGCGACAAGCCACCAGCTGCACAGAGTGGAGGCGGACTTCAACTTCCACAGGGCAGTTACACAGGCCGCGAACAATCATTTCTATACCGCCTCGATGGAGGCGTTGAAGGCACATATCGCTGTCGGCATGCATCTGCACGGTCTTTCTTTGATGGGCGCACGCCCTGGCCTGCAGCAGGTTTACGAGGAACATCAGGAAATCTTTCAGGCCGTCAGCGAGGGTCGCGCCGAGGACGCGCGTGACCTCATGCGAAAGCACCTGGAAGGTTCACGTGACCGCCTGTTCGAAGGCCGTGTTCTGGATCTGTCGCTCAAGCCTTGAGAGGCTTTATCCGATGATAGTCGGCGGGAGAAATCTCTCGACAAGCAATATTCGCAATCTCCTGGGCTTCCGCACCTTCGAGAGGTTCGGGCGCTCTCGCTAACCCGCCATCCGCGGGGCGGCCGACCGCAATCGGCAGGATTTCCAGCCGCTGGCATTCACCGTTGGCAGAAAGCTCCAGCCGGATTGCCGCGCTGCGCCATACATCAACATCCCTTTGCCGATAGCTCTCCGCTCGCCGGGTGTGAAATACGAAGTTACCGAGCCCCGGAATGATGGCGCGGCCACGATGAAAGTGTATGGGCTGCATGACCGGTGCGCCCGTACCGAGGATCAGATCCGCCCCCTCATCAATCAGGCCGCGAAAAAGGTCGAGCAGCCAGGGCGGGGTTTGGGACCAGGCCGCATCCCAGTGGTGGCCATGAATTGCCACGGCAATGCAGCAGCCGTTGGATTTGGCGATTGCCATGCCAGCTATAAGGCGTTGCATGTCTCCCTCGTCCGCCGCCCAGACAGCCTTGATCTCATCACCCGCGGTGACCGGCGTGCCAAAGACTTCTACCCCTTCGCAAAGCCCGGAACGGTAACCGACAGAGGCGCGGGCAGCCTCGCGTGCATCGTCGCCAAGCGCCGTCACAATCCGTGCTAGCACCGCAAAGTCGGCCAGTGGCATCGTCACCGACCGCCTGACCCGCAGCGGTGCGATGCCGGCACGGTCGGCGGAGGCGTAATTGATGTCCGGCTGCGGCCCGAGGTCGACGGAAAAGACCGCCAGCGACCGATCCGGATCGCCGACTACCACTGGCGCTGCTGCCTCGTCGATATTCGCACCGCTCCCGGCAAGCCGCAAGCCGGCAGCATTTGCAGCCGAGCGCGTCGCAAGGATTCCGGGCGGGCCAAGATCGAAGGCATGGTTGTTGGCATGCGTCACCGCATGGAAACCGAGGCTGCGCAGCGAACTCAACGCCGCGGGAGAGGCCAGATGCAGCGTCTTCGTTTTCGTCGGCCAAGCGCCCATCGCCTCAACCGTCGCTTCCAGATTTCCGAAGGCGACATCCGTCTTGAGAAAGTCCCGCACCTCAGCCTGTCCTCGACCTGAGAGATCGAGCGGACCATGGATGAGGATCTGGCCCGTGACACCGACGGAAAGCATGTTCCGCTCACTTTGCCAGTGGTTTCAAAGCCGCGCGGCTTACGATCGGAAGGCGGATTGAAGAGGGTCTTGCAGCATCGCAAAATACGCTGTTTCGTGCGATCCGGGTCGTGCGGCCTCTGCCTTCCGGCGCAAAACTGTTCGGATTGACGTCATATTTCGGGAAGTTGGACGAGGAGATATCCAGCCGGATGCGATGCCCCTTGGCAAAGTGGTTGGCAGTCGCAAAAGGCTCGATGAGCACTTTGAAAACCTCTCCCGCCGCGATCGGCTCCGGCTTTTCCCAGGAATTGCGATACCGGCAGCGGATGACCCCATCGGTGATATTGAGCGCATAACCGGTCGGATAGTCCTTGCTCGGTGGATAGACATCGATCAGCTTTGCGGTGAAATCGGTGTCGGGGGCATCCGACGACACATGAAGTTCAACAACGATCGGCCCTACCACGGCAATCTCGTCCTCAAGCGGAGCGGTCTCGAACGACAAGACATCGGCCCGCGCCGCCAATGGCAATCCGGGATGCCGGGAGCCGAAGAACCTTTCCCCCTCGCGCTGGTCAAAGCCGCCGCCCTCGAAGATCGGTTGACCGCTCGTCAGCGAACCGCCGATCGTCGGAACAGGGTTCTTCGGATCGAAGTCATAGGCGAATGGTGCGGCGCCCGTCTGCGGCATGTCGGTGGAAAGCGAGCCGTTCTCATGGATGTAATACGACTTGAATTCCGTTTCCGGCAGCGGCCAGTCGCTCGCCTCGATCCAGTATCCCCCATGGTCGAGCCGTCCCTCAGCGTTGCGCTTGCCCGATCCTCCGCCCATGACGAAGAGGCGGACAACCGGCGCCGCTGCAACTTGGTTTTCCTTGCTCTTCATCCATCGATCGAACCAGTCGCGCCGGAAGGAGAGCCAACTTTCCGTTACATTGCCCCCAAGCGGTGCCGCCGGCCCAAAGGACGTGTCGCCGGCAAAGGTGGAATTGCGGTTGCCATGCAGCCACGGCCCCATGATCAGCTGCAGCGGCCGGCTATCCTTGCCGGAGAGACCCCGATAATTGTCGAGCGTCGACTTCACATAAGCGTCGTACCAGCTCGACATCAGCACGATGGGTATTTCCGGAAAAGTCTCATAGAAACCTTCCATGTAAAGCCCGACACGGCGCCAGCTTTCGTCGAACGTGCCGTTTCGCCACTGCTCCAGCAGGTAGTCTTCGTATTCCGGCATCCACCGCACCGGCGAAACGCCTTCGCTCCAGGGCATTGCGGAAAACCATGCGTGGATGTCCTCCGCCTCGATTGCCGCACGGGCCAGTTCATTGCCCTCGCCGATCGCCTGATTGTAGGCCCAGGTCGCCTGCTTCAGCTCGAATGCGCCGCCCTGGCGGATACCGCATTGATAGGCGTTCGAAAACCCACCCGAATCCATGACCATGCAGGCGAGGCCCGACGGGTTGAGGCAGGCGAGTGCTGCCTGCGTATGTGCCGCGTAAGAAAGACCCATCGTTCCGAACTTGCCATTCGACCAGGGCTGTTCCACCAGCCAGCCAGCGGTGTCGTAGCCGTCGGCGGCTTCGGAAATATACTTGCTGAACTCGCCTTCGGAATTGTAGCGGCCTCGGCAATCCTGATAGATCACCGCATAGCCGGCCCGCACAAAATATAGGGCGACTTCCTCGCGCTTCATCGGCGTCGCCATGCCGACTTCGATCTCGGAACGCGAGCGCTCCGTCTTGCCATAGGGCGTGCGCTCCATGATTGCCGGCAGCCGGCTATCGATCGCCTTGCCGTCCTTGGCCGGCAGGTAGACGTCCGTCGCGAGCCTCACGCCATCGCGCATCGTCACCATCACATCGCGTTCGACAATCACGTCGTCGGCAATCACCTCGAAGCGCGATGGCGTCAGGGTATCCATATCCGTATCCTCGAAAATATTGGGAGGCACCGGGTTGATGACAAACCTGTACCCCGTACTTCACGCCATCCTCGGGTTTGTCCCGAGGATCCAACCACGTCAAAAATCAACCGTTTGCAGATCCTCGGGACAAGCCCGAGGATGACGGCAGAGAGGGTTTCGGCCTCTGTGGATCACCCGCCCTCTCCTTTGTAGAGGGCCTCATTTGGCGAGACCGGCGAGCGTTGCGCTCGTGTCTTCCGTCATATTGGCAACGTAGGAAAGGTTTGCCTTGCCGGCCCAATGAACCTTCTGCCAGTAAAGCGGAATGACCGGTACGTCAGCAAACACCAGCTTGGTCGCCTTCTGCAGAAGCTCCACGCGCTTCTCTGCATCGAACTCGGCAGTCGCGACGCGCATCGCCTCGTCGAAAGCCGGGTTGGAATACTTGGTACGGTTGAACGAACCCGTGCCGGCATCCTTGTTGGCCGTCATCAGCAGATTGCGAAGGCCGGTGGCAGACGTCGGCGTCGAGTTGCCAAGCGAGAAGATGAAGGCGGAGAATTCGCCGGCCCCAGCCCCCTTGGTATAGACGTTATAGGGCTGAGCGACGACCCCGTTCACTTTCAGGCCGCCACGGGCGAACATCTGGCCGAGCGCCTGAGCGACCTCTGCGTCGCCCGGAAAGCGGTCGTTGGAGGTGTGGAGGGTGATGCCGAAGCCATTCTTGTAGCCGGCATCGGCCAGCAGCTTCTTGGCCTCGTCCGCATTGAAGGCAGGTGCCTCGATGGATGGGTCGTTTCCAGCCACGCCGTTGGGCACGAGCTGGCCTGCAGGTTCTGCCGAACCATCGAGAATACGGTCGATAATCAGCTGACGGTTGACGAGTTTCGAAAGTGCCTGGCGCACCTTCACGTCCTTCAGCGGGTTCTTGTCGAGCGGCTTGCCTTCCTTGTCGGTGATGAAGGGGCTCTTGTCGCGGGCGCTGTCGAGCGCAAGGTAGATTATCCGGGCCGATGCAGTGGAGAAAACCTTGAGGCCGGAAATACCCTGGAGCGTCTTCACATCGCCCGGCGGCACCGCATCGATCAGATCGACTGCGCCGGAGCGGAGCGCTGCAACGCGGGACGCATCGTTCGAGATGAACTTGATCGTGACATTGTCGAAGTCCTGCTTCTTGCCCCAGAAGCCGTCATTGCGGGTCAGAACCAGGTTGTCGCCCGGCGTCCAGGACTTAAATTTGTAGGCTCCTGTACCGATCGCTGCCTTGCCGCTGTTGAAGTCCTCGATCGACGCGCCTTCTGCGACCTTCTTCTCGACGATGTAGACAAAACCGATCTGCTCGATGAAGTCCGGAGTGGGCTTTTTCGTCTTGAATTCGATGGTCAGGTCGTCCAGCGCCTTCATGCTGTCGATCGCCCCGACATTGCCGGAAAAAGGTGCCGGGCTGTTCGGGATATTTCCGGCGCGGGTCAGCGAAAAGATCACGTCTTCGGCGGTCAGCGGATTGCCATCATGGAACTTGACGCCTTCGCGCAGCTTCACATGCCAGGTCAGCGGATCGATGTTCGTCCACGAGACCGCCAGCGCCGGCTCCACGTTGATTGTCGGGTCGGTCTGCACCAGGCGGTCGAAGACCTGCATGGCGATGTTCTGGTTGTTGCCGGTGCGCGAAAACTGCGGGTCGATCGCCGACGGCTCGGTGGCGCTGCCGAGCACGAGGTCAGCGGCCTGGGCCGAGCCGAGCGCGATGACCGAGGCGGCAATCCCGGCCAGGAGAAATTTCATCGGTTTCATTCTATCTGTTCCCTTCCTTGTTAGATGGCCGGTTCGGCCGTCGCATTTGTTGCCTGATGGGCGGCGAGATCGTTCAGGTGGCAGGCGCTGACATGGCCGTCGGCGTTTTCCTTCAGAGCCGGCCGGTCCGCATGGCAGCGAACGAAAGCCATGGGACAGCGCGGATGGAAATGGCATCCCGGCGGCGGATGGAGCGGCGACGGGATCTCACCCTTGATCGGTGTGAAGACACGGCGGCGATCCGTGACGCTCGGCAGTTCGCGGATCAGCGCCTGGGTATAGGGGTGTTTCGGATTGTCGAAGAGTTCATCCGGCGTCGCGCTTTCGACCACGCGACCGAGATACATCACGACCACCCGGTCGCAGATGTGCTTCACCACGCCGAGATCATGGCTGATGAAGAGGTAGGTGAGGCCGAATTCACGTTTGAGGTCCATGAAAAGGTTAAGAATCTGCGCCTGGATCGAGACATCGAGTGCCGCAACGGATTCATCGCAGACGAGCAGCCTTGGTTTCACTGCCAGCGCCCGGGCAATGCCGATGCGCTGCCGCTGGCCGCCGGAGAACTGGTGCGGGTAACGGTCGAGATAGGAGGCATCGAGGCCGACACGCTCGACAAGCGAAGCGACATAGTCACGAACGTCGCGGCCCTTGACGATGCCATGCACCTTGGGCGCTTCGCCGATCAGGTCGATCACCCGCTTGCGCGGATTGAGGGTCGACATCGGGTCCTGGAAAATCATCTGGGCGGAAAGCCGCATGACGCGCCTCTCCTCGCCCTGAAGCGCCGCCAGCGGCTTGCCTTTCCAGCGCACCTCGCCTTCGCTTGCCGGCATGATTCCGGCCATCACGCGGCCGAGGGTCGACTTGCCGCAGCCGGACTCGCCGACGAGGCCAACGACTTCACCGGGATAGACGGCGAGGTTCACCTTGTCGACCGCGTGAACGGTCTTCTCCTCCAGTCCGGCCCCGAAAAGATTGGCGATCTTTTCGGCATAGTCGAGCTTGCGCGAAAAGCGTCGGCTGACGTTGACGGCTTCTACGAGCGGCACGGTTTGCCTGATCGAACTTGTCATGCGGCGCTCCAGAGATACGGGTGGAAGCAGCGGAACTCACGACCGGCGGCGATTTCGAGCATCGGTTCGGTGACGCAGATGTCGGTGGCCCGGACACAGCGGTCGCGGAAGGCACAGCCGGAGGGACGCGAGAGCGGCGAGGGGGCAAAGCCGGGGATAGGACGAAGCGGCTCGCCGCGCGGCACCGCGGCGGGAATGGCGCTGAGCAGGCCGGAGGTGTAGGGGTGGCGCGGCTCGGAAAGCACGCCGTCCACCTTCCCCGCCTCGACGATCCTGCCCGCATACATGACCATGAGGCGATCAGCGAGCGCCGCCACCACGCCGAGGTCGTGGCTGATCCAGATCAGCGCCATGCCGAACTCGGCGGCGAGCCGCTTGATCTCGAACAGGATCTGCGACTGGATCGTCACGTCGAGCGCCGTCGTCGGCTCATCGGCGATGATCAGGTCGGGCCGGTGCAACAGCGCAATTGCGATTGCTACGCGCTGGCGCATGCCTCCCGAGAACTGGTGCGGGTAAGCGTCGAGCCGCTCCTCCGGCGAAGGAATGCCGACCAGACCGAGCGCATCGCGGGACCGGGCACGCGCCTCCGCACGCGAAACCTTGTCATGGGCCTGCACCGTCTCGATCATCTGCGTGCCGACCGAGAGAACCGGGTTGAGCGTCATCATCGGATCCTGAAAGATCATCGCGATGCGTTTACCCCGGATCGTCCGCATCGCAGACGGCGACATCTTCAACAGGTCCTCTCCGTTGAACAGGATCTGCCCGGACACGACACGGCCCGGCGGATCGACGAGGCCGAGGATCGAAAAGCCGGTAATCGACTTGCCCGAGCCGGATTCGCCGACCAGCCCGACGATTTCGCGCTGGCCGACCGTGAAGCTGACGTCATCGACAGCTTTCAGAGCTCCGCGGCGGGTCATGAAATGGGTGGAAACGTTTCGGACTTCGAGAACTGGGGGACCAATACTTGTCATAGGATGCTCACCTTTCGCCCAGCCGAGGATTGAGCACTTCACGCAACCTGTCTCCGACGATGTTGATCGAGAAGACGAGGATGAGGAGAAGCACGCCGGGGTAGACGCTGATCCAGTATTCGCCGGACATCAGCAGCTGGTAGCCGTTGGCGATCAGCAGTCCGAGGGAGGGTTCGGTGATCGGCAGGCCGATGCCGAGAAAAGAAAGCGTCGCTTCCGCCGAGATTGCATTCGCCACCTGCAGCATGCCGATGACGATCAGCGGCGGCAGACAGTTCGGCAGGAGATGGCCGATCAGAATGCGCGGCGTCGAGATGCCGAGCGTGACGGCCGCCTCGACATAATCCTTGTTTTTCTCGACCAGTGCCGCACTCCGGACGGCACGGGCAAATGTCGCCCACTGCACAAGGATCAGCGCGAAGATCACCTTCCACAGCCCCTGCCCCAAAAGCGCCAACAACATCAGCGCCACCAGAATCGTCGGGAAGCCGAGCATCAGGTCGACGACGCGCATGATCAGTGCATCGATACGTCCGCCGAAATAGGCGGCGGTCAACCCGAGCACCGTGCCGACCACCAGCGCCACGATGCCGGAGAACACGCCGACGCCGAGGCTGGTGCGCAGGCCGTAGATCATGGCGGAAAACATGTCGCGACCCTGGCCGTCGGTGCCGAGCCAGTAGGTCAGGCCGTCGATGCTTTGCGAGCCCGGCGGCAACTTGGAATCGAGGATATCGAGAGCCGCGAGGTCGTAGGGGTCCTGTGGCGTGAGATAGGGCCCGGCGATCGCGGCAAACAGCAGGATGACGCAGACCACGGCGGCAATAACGGCTTTCGGACTGCGGCCGATACCCATGATCAGACGGCCAAGCAGCATGTCCTCGCGGAAAAGAGCAGTGGCGCTCATGATGCATCTCCCAGGCGAACGCGCGGATCGACCAGCGAATAAAGCACGTCGACCACGAAATTGATGAAGATGAACAGACTGACGATGACCAGCAGGTAGGCGACCACCACCGGCCGGTCGAGCCGCATGATCGAATCGATCAGCAGCTTGCCGATGCCCGGCCATGCGAAGATCGTTTCGGTGACGACGGCAAACGCCAGCATGCTGCCGAGTTCAAGACCGATCACGGTGATCAGCGGGATGAGGATGTTCTTGAACACGTGCACGAACACGATGCGGCGCTCGGAAATCCCCTTGGCGCGAGCGAATTTCACGAAATCGAGCGGCATGGTCTCGCGCACCCCGGTGCGCGTCAGACGGATCACCAGCGATAGCTTGAACAGAGAGAGATTGATCGCCGGCAGGATGAGGTGCTTCAGGCCATCCAGCGTGAAGAGGCTGGAATGGAGACCGAGAAACTCCCCCACCTGGCCACGGCCCGTGGAGGGCAGCCAGCCGAGCCAGACGGAAAAGATCATGATCAGCATCATGCCTTGCCAGAAGCTCGGCAGCGAAAAGCCGAAGATCGAGCCGGTCATGATCACTTCGTCTGTGGCGCTGTTCGGCTTCAGGCCCGAAAGCAGGCCGAGCGGAATACCGAGCAGGATCGCGAAGACGAGGCCGGTCAGCGTCAGCTCCAGCGTCGCCGGCAGGCGCTCGAAGATCAGCGCGATCGACGGGCGGTTAAAGACGAAAGAGCGGCCGAGATCGCCGTGCAACGCGTTCCAGGTAAAGGTGAAGAACTGTTCCCAAAGCGGCTTGTCGAGGCCGAGCGACGCAACCACCTGGGCGCGTTCGGCCTGGCTCGCATCCGGCGAGATCAACATTTCCGCAGGGTCGCCGATCGCATAGATGCCTAGAAAGACGATGACCGCGGTCACGACCAAGACAGCAATGCTCTGCAGGAAGCGGCGGATGACGAAGACCGTCATGACGTACGCTCCCGCTTACCCTTCATCCCCCAAGGACAGAGAATTCCCATGGAAAAATGTTCCCTTTTTCTGTTTGTTGACGATCACGATAACGGCGCCGGAGAGATGCGCAATATTATGAGTGGAATGCATGAGCCTATGCGTTTTGCGCGCGAGGCAGACGTGCCTGGCTGTCTCCGCTTGTGTTCGGCGGTCCGTTGCCCATAGGATCGGATCATGAATTTCAAGCAGCTCGAAATCTTCAAGACGATCATGGATACCGGCTCGACCATGGCGGCTGCAGCCCAGCTCGGCCTGTCGCAATCGGCCATCAGCCGTCAGCTCGCCTCGTTGGAAGAAGAGATCGGCCGTGAACTCTTCCTGCGCGACAAGGGCAGGCTCATCCCGCGCCCGGAGGCCCGGCTCCTGGTGAACGAGGTGGACGACGTGGCTCAAAGCGTCGCTCGGCTCCGAACCAAGGTCGGCGACGTGATTTCCGGCGCCTTCGGCGAGGCGCTTGTGCGCGTTGCCTTCCCCCACAGCCTTTCGACCACCATGCTGCCGCCCATCGTCGCGCGTTTCAAGGCGGATCATCCACGTGTGACGGTGGAGATCCTGAGCGGTCCGTACGACGCGATCGAGCGCATGGTCTACAACCGCACAGCCGACCTCGGCTTCGTGCGCCTGCCGGTCGAACAGCACTCTTTCGACGCCCGACCGCTCTTTGTGAGCGGCACGACCTGCGTCATGCCCGCCGGCCACCCGCTTGCGGCAAAAGAAGCGATCGATGTCAACGATCTTGCCCGAAACGACCTGATCCTGCTTGGCCGGCAAAGGATCAACCGCAACGAGTTGGAGCACGAACTGCGCCGCATGGTTCCGAGCTATCGCTGCAGCCTTGAAGTCCATTCGGTTGAAACCGCCTGCGCCTGCGCCGCCCAGGGGCTCGGTATCGCGATCGTGCCATCGTTGATCGCCGAGTATTTCCGCAGCGACGCAGTCGCCATGCGCCCGTTCCTGCCGGACAAGGTCTCAGATTATGGGATCATCATCCTTCCCGGAACACCGCTGTCCTGGACCGCCGAGGCCTTCATAAATGCCATCAAGCCCGGCAGCAACGACGATATGACGGCGTCAGCCTGACGGAATAATCGGGTGCCGGCTGAAGCCTTGGATTTCGCAAAACCGATCGCAGCAGATAGATTGAAGATCAAGCTCCCCTTTTTGTCCCGCCACCTGCAATCCACGTTCACGGAAAACATCATGAAAATCACCAGCATCGAAACCGTTCGCATTGACGAACGCGAAAACCTTCTCTGGATTCTGGTCCACACCGATGAAGGGATTACTGGTCTTGGCGAGACCTTCTATGGCGTTCAGGCCGTCGAGGCGCATGTGCATGAATTCATCGCGCCGCGCGTCATCGGCCGTAATCCGTTACAGATCGACCTGCTTGCGCAAGACCTCGTCGGTTACATCGGTTTCCGCTCCTCCGGCGCGGAAGTGCGCGGCAACTCGGCTTTCGACATCGCGCTCTGGGATATTTTCGGCAAGGCGACCAACCTGCCGATCGCCCAGCTTCTCGGCGGCTTCACCCGGAGCGAGATCCGCACCTACAACACCTGCGCCGGCACGGAATATGTCAAGCGCAATACAGGACAGCAGACCAGCAATTACGGCCTCACCGCCGGAACGAGCTACGACGACCTGAACGGCTTTCTCTATCGCGCCGACGAGCTGGCGGAATCGCTGCTGGAAGAAGGCATTACGGCCATGAAGATCTGGCCTTTCGATCCGGCGGCCGAAAAGACCCGCGGCCAATACATCTCCTTGCCGGATCTGAAGTCTGCGCTTGAGCCGTTCGAGAAGATCCGCAGAGCCGTCGGCGACAAGATGGACATCATGGTCGAATTCCACTCGATGTGGCAGCTCCTGCCTGCCATGCAGATCGCCAAGGCGCTGGCGCCCTACCAGACGTTCTGGCATGAAGACCCGATCAAGATGGACAGTCTCTCGGACCTGAACCGCTATGTCGAGGTTTCGCCCGCTCCGATCTCGGCGTCAGAGACGCTCGGCTCCCGCTGGGCTTTCCGCGATCTTCTGGAAACCGGCGCGGCCGGTGTCGTGATGCTTGATATCGGCTGGTGCGGCGGCATTTCCGAAGCGCGCAAGATCGCCTCGATGGCGGAGGCCTGGCACCTGCCGATCGCCCCGCATGACTGCACTGGACCTGTGCTGCTCTGCGCCTCGACGCATCTTTCGCTAAACGCACCGAACGCGCTCATCCAGGAAAGCGTGCGCGCCTTTTACCGCACTTGGTATCGCGACCTCGTCACCGCGCTCCCGGAGGTGAAGAACGGCATGATCACCGTACCGCCCGGCCCGGGCCTCGGAATGGAACTGCACCCGGATCTCGGCAAGGCATTCACGGTGACCCGCCGGATCTCCGACGCAAAAAGCTTCTGATCGAATTGCATCAACCCGCCAGAACCAGGAAATCGCCAAGCGATGAAGCTCGAAAATATTCCCGTTCCCACACCTTCGGATTCCACAAGATTTTATTTGCTAATATCAGCAATATGCATTTGCAAAATCGATCCATTTTCGGTGTGATATTATCAAAGCGGATGTATGTAAGAGCCATAGGCCTATCGGGGGAATGACCATTTATGTCGAAGTCTAAGAAGCGAGTAAGCGTGGGGCGCCCCACCATGATGGATGTTGCTGCCGCGGCGGGGGTCTCCCAAGCCACCGTCTCATTGGTTCTCAGTGGATCGAAAGGTGCCCGGCTTGCCGACGCCACGCGGAGCCGCGTGCTGGAAGCGGCGCAAACGCTTGGTTATCGTTTCGTGCGCCGCGGAACCAAGACGGCGCCGGGCGGGCGATCCACGATCGTCTTCGTCGCCGACGAAACCTCAACGGATCCCTGGATGTCGCTGGCCTTCGAAGGCGCCCGGGACAAGGCCCTTGAATACGGCATCAACGTCCTGATGGCAGTCAGCCACGGCGACGCCGATGTTGAGACCAGTATCGTTGCGAACCTGAGGAAGTTGCCCATCCTTGGTCTGATCTACGGCACGATCCTGACCAGGCTCGTGCAGATTCCCGCAGCCATTGCCGACCTGCCCATCGTCCTCGTGAATTGCTATGACGAGCATCGCGAACATCACTCCGTTCTACCCGGCGATCTCTTGGGCGGCCGCAGCGCTACCGAGCACCTGCTTTTGTCGGGGCGTCGGCGGATCGGTTTCATCAATGGCCAGCAGGGAGTGGATGCCGCGCGTGATCGTCTCAAGGGTTACAAGCAGGCATTGGCCAGTAACGATATCGCCTACGATCCTGCGCTGGTGCGCCCGGGCAACTGGGAGCCCTCGGCCGGCTACGAGATGACGCTGGAACTGATGGCGTTGGACAACCCGCCCGATGCCATCTTCTGCGCCAACGATATGATGGCGGTCGGTTGTTTTGACGCGCTCAAGCAATTGGGCGCCAAAGTCCCGGACGATGTCGCCGTTATCGGCTTCGACGATCGCGATATCGCGCAGTATACGCACCCTCCCCTGTCGACCCTTGTCCTTCCGCTCTATGAGATGGGACGGACGGCTGCAGAACTGCTTATCGACGCGGCCGGCGGCCTGCACACTACTCCCAGCCGCATAAAGGTTGAATGTGAGCTGATTGCGCGAGGGTCCACGGCTAAGCGCCGCTTCGACGATATCGAATCCAGCGTGGCAGCGCAGTGATCGCTTGACGACACCCGCCCGTGCGGCGGGATGCTTGCATCAGCCCGATTGGCGGATGCTGCGAAAGCGGTCGAAGGCCACCGCAATGACGATAAACGAACCGACGAAGGCGCCTTGCCAGAAGGTGCTGATTCCCAGCAATATCAAACTGTTTCGGATCACCTCGATGAGGAGCGCCCCCACGAGCGCACCAAAGGCCGTGCCTATCCCGCCGGCCAGATTGGCCCCGCCGATGACGGCGGCCGCGATAACGGAAAGTTCCATACCCTGACCAAGATTGGTCGTGACACCGCCCAGCCAGCCAACTTCCAGCAC
Organism: Neorhizobium sp. S3-V5DH; assembly: GCF_004343065.1. NCBI lineage: Bacteria > Pseudomonadati > Pseudomonadota > Alphaproteobacteria > Hyphomicrobiales > Rhizobiaceae > Neorhizobium > Neorhizobium sp. S3-V5DH. The sequence continues at coordinate 72,255 of NZ_SMCL01000005.1, read as the reverse complement.
GCCGGTAATCCCGGCTGTCAGTGCTGAAAACACATAGACCGAAACCTTCAATTGCTTGACCGGAATGCCCGTAAGCTTGGCCGCATTTTCATTTCCTCCCATAGCGAAGAGGTGTTGCCCCCAGCGGGTCCATCTGAAAAGGAAACCCGTGATTGCCGCCAGAACGACCAGGGCGATAAGCGGGTTGGGCAAACCCATGGTGGAGCCGCCCCCCAGCGCCAGCAGCAGAGCGTGATCCGGGCCGAACTGGTAGATCATCTTGTTGTTGGACAATACCATGGCGAGAGATCGCGCCACGGACAGCATCCCCAGCGTGACCACGAAGGAGGGCATGCCGGCGTAAGCGATCAGCCCTCCATTGACCACCCCCACCAGGATTGCGACGGCCAGCGCCGCCGGGACGCCGATCCAGAACGGCATGCCCGCCGACATCAAAACGGCTACGGTCATGGACGAGAGCACGACGGTCGACCCAACCGACAGATCTATGCCTCCCGAAGCGATCACCGCGGTCATCCCGAGCGCAATGATGCCGACGAATGCGAAGTTGCGCGAGACATTGAACAGATTCCGCTCGGTCGCGAATGTATCAGTCAGCACCGACAGTGCCAGGCAGGCCAGTATCGCAGCCATGAAGACCCAGAATGTCTGGTGGCTGATGAGGCGCGATCGCAGACCGCGATGCTCGGACTGGTCGATGACGTCAGCCAGTGAATTTGCTGTCGACATTGAATTTCTCTTCCCCTGATCGTTCATGCGAACTCGATTGCACCGGTGATGAGACCGGTAATCTCCTCGGGCGAGGAATCACCGGACTTTTTGTGGGCCACCAGACGGCCGCGGCGCAGCACTGCGATTTTGTCCGCCACCTGAAATACATCCGGCATGCGATGGCTGACCAGCACCACCGCAATGCCATGGTCGCTTAGATAGCGTATGAGATTGAGCACCTCCGCAACCTGCCGCACGGAAATCGCGGCCGTGGGCTCATCCATAAGGATGATCTTCGCATCGCTGAGAAGCGCGCGGGCAATGGCCACGGCCTGCCGTTGGCCGCCGGACATGCGCCTGACCAGATCGCGAGGCCTCGTCTCGGACTTGAGGCGAGCGAACAGTTCTCCGGCCTTGATGCGCATCTGCGCGTAGTCAAGGATGCGGAGCGGGCCGAGCTGCTTGGTCAGTTCGCGTCCCAAAAACACGTTCGCGGCCGCCGACAGGTTGTCGCAAATGGCGAGGTCCTGATAAACCACCTCGATTCCGGCGCGCTGGGCATCCAACGGCCTATGAAACTCGGCTTTGCTGCCGGAGATGAAGATCTCGCCGGAGCTCGGCGCAAAATTTCCGGCTATGACCTTCACCAAAGTGGACTTGCCAGCCCCGTTGTCGCCCATCAGGCCGATGACTTCTCCCGGCTCGACGGAAAGCGACACGTCGCTCAATGCATGGATTGCCCCAAAATGCTTGCTCACTCCCTCAAGTCTCAGCGCGCTCATATGCCTCCCTTTCCGCCCCTCTTCGGATGAGAACCGATCAGGGAGCGCGATTCATGCCTTGGCAGCGGCAGCCAGTCTTGTTGCATTTCCGCGGCCCTGGCTGCGACGCCTGCTAAATTCCCGCTTGACGGCTTCGCTAATTGAGTGCTGTTATTAGCACATAATATGATCAAATTCGCAATAGAGTAGATCATCGAACTTGGTCCGAACCGGCTTCGGTTCGCACCGCAGATGTGTGCCGCAATGGGAGGGTCAGGGCGGCAGACAGTTCTGGCGAGCGCTTGGACAGACTTGTGCTTGGCCGCGCCGGATGAAACCCAAACGGAGGAGTGCACTGCTTTGAGGTACGTAAATCAGGTTTTGGCGGCTGCCCTTGTCCTGGCCGCCGGCGCAGCAGAGGCGCAGGACAAAAAGACCTTGGCTATCGTCGTCAAGGGACTGGACAATCCGTTCTTCGAACAGATCAACCTGGGTTGCAAGGACTGGGCGAAGAACAATCCCAATTCAGAATACGAATGCCTGTATACGGGTCCGGCATCCAGTGCCGACGAGGCCGGACAGGTGCAGCTCGTTGATGACCTTATCGCCAAAGGCGTTGCCGCACTCGCCATTTCCCCATCCAATGCGTCGGCCATGGCCAACCGGCTCAAGGAGATTGGGCCGAAGATGCCGGTCATGACGGTCGATGCCGACCTCTCGGAGGCGGACCGTAAGCTGCGCGCCGCATATCTTGGAACCGACAATTACCTGATGGGCGTGAAGATGGCCGAGCAGGCCAAGCGGCTTAAGCCGAAGGGCGGAACGGTTTGTCTGCAGTTGGGCAACGTCGGCGCCGATAACATCAATGCCCGCGCAGCCGGTTTTCGAGATACCATCGCAGGCTCCAAAGGGGTCGATCGCCTGTCCGGGCAAGGCGGCTGGAGCGAAATCCAAAGCTGCCCGGTTTTCACGAATGATCAGATCGACCTTGCCAATCAGCAGATGGCCGATGTCTTCACCTCCAACCCCGATCTCGATGCCTTTATACTGATCGGAGGATGGGCGCAGTTTGCGCCGCAGGCCTATGCGCAGGTCACCGACCAGGTGATGGATCGCCTGAAAAGCAATGACCTGATCATCGTGGCAGGCGACACCCTGCCACCGCAGGTACAGGCCTTCAAAGATGGCCGAAGCCATGCCCAGGTGGGTCAGCGTCCCTTCGAAATGGGCCAGCGCGCTCCCGAGGTCATGATCCGGTTGATCAAGGGGGAGGCCGTGGAAGACACGATCTACACCGGCCTGGATGTCTGCACGCGCGAAGAACCGGGCTTCTGCGCCAAGTAGCCCCATAGGGTAGTCCCGATGCGATCCCGTCACGGCGCTTCGGCACCGTGACGGCCCGCGAAGGTTGCGGAGCTATATCCTCGTTTGAGCGTGCGCATGGGATTTTAGGGGAAGTAAATTGAAACTTCTGATCACTGGACTAACGGGAAAGGTGGGAAGCAGTTTCCTGCCGGGATTTCTGGTCGCCGAAAAGTTTTCCGGCTGGTCCCTGCGTGCGCTCTGCAACAATCGCGTCATCGAACATCCGGCGGTTGAGGTCGTGCGTGGTTCATTGGCGAATGCGCAGACGGTTTACGCCGCCCTGGATGGCGTAACTCATGTGTTGCACATGGCAGCCGTCAAGGAATCGCCCGATCTTGCGATCGACGTCGGCGTCAAAGGCCTCTTCAACCTGCTGGAGGCCTTTCGGGCCTCGAAGACCGCGAAGCAGTTCGTTCTGATCGGCGGAGATTGCTCCGTGGGGCACATTTTCCACCCTTACGATGCTCCCATTACCGAGAATTCCCCTCGCCGGGCCTATCCGGGTTGCTATGCGCTTACCAAAGTGATCGAGGAGGTCATGCTTGAGCAGTACCGCATCCAGTACGGCATCAATGCCTGCTGCCTTCGGGCACCCTGGATCATGGAGAAGGACGATTTCCGCCATGTCTTGAGCTTTCGGGACCAGTTCGGCGGGCCTGCGTGGAGTGAGCTCCTGCCGCAGGAGGAGATCGCCCGCCATGTCGAGACCGGCGCCATTCCTTTGCTTCGCGATGCAGGCGGCGCCTCACTCAAACGCAATTTCATCCATGTCAGCGATCTCGTCAGCGCGATTCTTCTGGCCTTGGACAACCCGTCCGCCGATGGCGAACTCTTCAACATCGCGATGGATGTACCGGTGGATTACGCCGGCGTCGCGGCCCAACTGAAGACCTCGCACGGCTTGCCGGCTGTGGAAATTTCGACCCCCTATCACAGCAACTGGCTCGACAATACCAAGGCAAGGATGCTGCTCGGCTGGCACCCTGTTGTCGATGCCGAACTCCTTATCCAACGCGCCTGGGCTTATTCCCGAGCGCCCGATGATCCGCGCCGTGTCTGGTACCCAGGGTAGCACATGCGCGCCAAGTAATATCCCTCGCCGGCTCCGGGTCGGTCCGCATGTGACCGTCCAGGCAACGCCCAAGCCAAGGATATGTACCGCCCGCGGCGAACGACTGTTCGAGGGCATTCAGAAACGTTGGGGAGCAGGGTCGTGTCTGTGCTCCCAAAAATGGGAGGATGGACAATGAAACTGAAACTTGCCGTCTCGCTTGCCATGCTGGCTTCCGGTCTGGCTGGCCCCGCTGTCGCTCAAGACAAACCCCAGTTGGCTTTCGTCGTGAACGCGGCCTCCGACTTCTGGAAACTCGCCGAAGCCGGGGTCAAGAAGGCTCAAGCGGAATTGCCGGGCTACGAACTGCAGTTCCGCTACCCGGCCCAGGGTACCGCTGCCCTGCAGAACGCCCTGATGGATGATCTTGTCGCTGCCGGTACCGATGCAATTATGATATCTTCGGCTGATCCGAAGAATTCCATCGACGCATTCAACCGCATTGCAGCGCAGGTGCCCCTGTTTACCACCGACAGCGATGCGCCCAACAGCAAGCGCATCGCCTATCTCGGCTCTTCCAACACCCAGGCAGGTGTTCAGGCCGGCGAAATCGCCGTTGCTGCGATGCCCGAAGGCGGAAAATGTACGGGTTTTGTCGGGTTCCTGGGAGCGGACAATGCAGTCGAACGTATCGCCGGGTTCCGCAAGGCCGTCGAAGGATCCGGGATCGAGCTCGTTGACGTGCGCGGAGACGACGTGGATTTTGCTCGAGCCCGGTCGAACGTCGATGACGTGCTTGCCGCAAACCCAAACATCACCTGCATGGTGGGGTTTTATTCTTATAACCCTCCCAAGATTTACGAGGCTCTCCAGGCTGCGGGCAAACTCGGGGCGATCAAGGTCATCGCATTCGATGAGGATCCGGTTACCCTCGGGGCGGTCCGCGAAGGCAGCTTCGCCGGCACCGTCGTACAGGACCCCTACCAGTGGGGCTATCAGGGCATGCATCTGATGGCGAAATATCTCGAAGGGGACAAATCGGGTATTCCTGCGGACGGCCTTATAATCGTTCCGACGAAAGTCATCAAAGCATCCAATGTCGATGCCTTCGAGAAGGAACTCAAAGAGCGCATTGGCGGGTAAAACTCTTCCCGGTCGGCGCTGCGGCATCGGGCTCGGGCCTCGCCGGGCCCGGTGTGCGCTTGTCACTTCGTATATCCGCTCAACGGGCCGAAGCATCACTGTTGCTGCAAAATCAGATGGCCACGACTTATGATGACTAAAGAGGATCCGAAGCGCCCCCTGTTGGTGCTCGAGAACATTTCCAAGGCCTATACCGGCGTCGTGGCGCTCTGCAATGTGTCCATCACGGTCATGGCCGGCGAAGTGCTGGCTCTGATCGGAGAGAATGGAGCCGGCAAATCCACGCTGATGAAGATTCTTGGGGGTGTCGTCCAGCCCAGCTCGGGTCATATCATTATCGATGATGTGCGATGCGACGGATTTTCGGTGACTGAGTCCCAGTCCGCGGGGATCGCGTTCGTACATCAGGAGCTCAACGTATTCGACAATCTCGACGTGGCCGCCAACATGTTTCTGGGCCGCGAAATACGTAAAGGTTTCCTCAGACTGCTGGATGTAAAGGCCATGCGTGCCGCAGCCGAACCGCTTTTAAGGCGCGTCGGTGCCACGTTCGAGGCCGACACCCCGGTCGCTGCTCTGTCACTCGCCGAGCGGCAATTGCTCGAGATCGCCAAGGCGCTCTCCATCAAGGCGCGCATCATCATCATGGATGAACCAACCTCGTCGCTCACCTTGTCGGAAACGAAAACGCTGATGAGCGTCGTTGCCAGCCTCAAGGCCGAGGGCATCGCGGTCATCTACATATCGCACCGCCTGAGCGAGATCGAGGAATGCGCCGACCGCGTCTTCGCTCTGCGCGACGGCAAGGCCGCCGGTGAACTCTACAGGACGGAGATCCATCATGATGCCATGATCCGCATGATGATCGGGCGCGACCTTCATTCCCTGTATTCGCCGCCGTCACGCCCTGCCGGCAGGCCCATCCTGTCCTTAAAGGCCGTTAGAACCCGCGCGAGACCACGGGCCCTTGTCGACTTCGATATCCACGATGGCGAAATTCTGGGAATGGCCGGACTGGTGGGCGCGGGACGGACAGAATTGGGCGAAGCCATTTTCGGCATCGACGCCATTGTCGAGGGCCAGATCACGCTGGCGGGCAAGCCGTTCAGGGCCGCGTCGCCGCATGACGCCATCCAGGCCGGCGTCTATCTCGTGCCGGAGGATCGGAAACGGACGGGCCTCGTGCTCGAAGCGGCAATCTGTGAAAATATCTGCCTCGCCGATCTCGCAGCCGTGTCGCGCAACGGCTTGGTTTCGCAGAGCGCGGTCAAGGCGCGTGCCGAGGATCAGCGTATAAAACTCGGAATCAGAACCACCGATGTCATGCGCAGAACCGCGGAACTCTCTGGCGGCAATCAGCAAAAGGTTGTGCTGGGCAAATGGCTTTCGATGCGACCGGCGCTGGTCATTTTTGACGAGCCCACCCGCGGCATCGATGTCGCCTCCAAGGCGGAGATCTACAGGCTCATGCGTGCTCTGACCAACGCCGGCGTCGGCGTCCTGATGATCTCCAGCGACATGGAAGAGGTGATCGGCGTGTCGGACCGTATAGTCGTATTGCGAGAAGGGGAAATCGCCGGATCGCTATCGCGGCCGGAATTCTCCGAACACAATATTCTCAAGCTCGCTGTCGGCGCAAACTAGGAAACAGACCGATGCATAAAAAAGACTTGGGATTGGCAGTCCTGATCATAATTGTAGGAGCGGTCGTTTATCTGCGAAATCCGCTATTCCTCTCGCCGATCAATCTGGGCAATACGGCAAACCTCATCGGTCTGTTCGGCCTCTTCGCCATCGGGCAAGGCTTTGTCATCATGACCGGTGGTATCGACCTCTCGGTCGGCTCGATGATAGCACTGCTCGGCGTCCTGTTTGTCGACATGGTGGGAAAGTTCGGCGTCCCGTGGCCGGTGGCAATCCTTGCCGTCCTCGTGATCGGAACGCTTCTTGGGCTGGCTCATGGGCTGCTAATCACCAAGCTCAAGATGCAACCCTTCGTCGTGACGCTGTGCGGCCTGCTGATCTATCGCGGCGCCGCGCGCGGCTACACAGGAGAAGCCACTGCCGGCTTTCCCTTCGGCACCAGGTACCCCGCGCTGGAATGGCTGACGATCGGGCGCACTTTTGGAGTTCCACACTCCTTTTATGCCATGATAGTCATCGGCATAATCTGTTGGTTCCTGCTTCATCGCTCGGTCTTTGGCCGACATTTGCAGGCTGTGGGCAAGAATGAGGACGCAGCGCGCTACTCTGGCATCCGCACCGGTTTCGTTATCACGACCGCCTATGTGATCTGCGCGGTGCTGACCGCCGTTGCTGCGGTTTACTTCGCCATGTTCACCAGATCGGTGCAGCCCTCGTCACATGGCAACTTCTACGAACTCTACGCAATTGCCGCCGCCGTCCTCGGCGGCTTCTCGCTTCGTGGCGGAGAAGGCTCGATCATCGGCGTCGTGTTGGGGGCGGTCCTGCTTCAGGAATTGCAGAACCTCGTCAATCTTTTAGGCATCCCCTCCTCGCTGAACTTCGCGGTAATGGGAACGGTGATTCTCGCCGGGGTTCTCGCAGATCAGCAGTTCAACCGCTATCGGGCCAAGCGAAGGGCCGCAATGGCGCTCGGCATACTGAACAGGCAAGCCTCCCCGCCCCCACAGGCGGACAGCTATCCATCAGGCCACCATAACTAACGAATTGCGAGATCGCCTGCCGGCGTGCATTCGCCAGCACAAAAGATGCCTGAAGCCGCTCCTTTCGATATCAGGATCCTCCCCGATGCCCCTAAGTTTGAGGGGGAGGTCCGACCATATAATGCCTCTCACCGCGCCGGCAGAGGTAAACTTCGCGTTCCGGATTGGCCTCAATAACGAAGCCCGAACTACGAAGCATTGCCTCCGTTGCGGCCTTGTTGGGAATGAACCAGTTGGTCGGGTCGGAGGCGTAGCGTTCTTCGATGAAAAAGAGCTTCGGATAGTCCGGGCGATCGAAGACGGCCCATTCCGAAAAATCATAGTCTTCCTGGAGATCGGGGATGCGTTCGTCCCCCCGCTGAAGACACTGAAAAAGCATCAGATCTCCAACGACGTGTTCGTAAAGCAGGTCAAGCGCCAGGAGCGGATGGCGAAGGTGGTAGAGCACCCCCATGAAAATCACCAGGTCGAAGTTTTCGTTCAATTTGCCGACTTCATAGATCGACATCTGCCGGAACTCGACATCGAGCCCGCTATGTTCGGCAGCAAAGTGGGCCTGGCGGAGATAGTGAGGATCGGAGTCGATGCCCAGCACGCGGCCGGCATTTCGTCGTTTCATTTCCAGCGAATAAAATCCGGCATTGCAGCCGATATCGAGAACGCTGCGCCCTTCCAGATCGTCTGGAAGGGCGTGCTGGAAATTTTTCCACTTGAAGGCCGGATAATCCCCGAGAAAGTGGTTCGGTGCGGTCTCGACGCCTTGAATCCGCATGTTGTGAAACCAGGGACCGAGCTCGGCGATCTCGCGTTGCAGGCTGTGGTTCTCCCTGCTCTTTCTTGCCTCCACCCTTAAGCCCTCACATCCATTTCGTAAGCAGATGATTGCCGAACGGCCTGCCAGGACGGTTTTCCGGCACCAGTTCCAAGCACGACCGTGAACCAGTCCGCGGTGTGCCGCAGCCCTTCCGAAAGAGGGACCTTTGGCTCCCATCCTAGGAGTTCCTTGGCGCGTAAAATGTCCGGGCGACGCCGTTGCGGATCATCCGCGGGCAAAGGTTTATAAGCCGGCTTGGCCATGGTGGGCGCGATTGCCATCACCATCTCGGCAAGTTCGTTGATGGTGAATTCGCCCGGATTGCCGAGATTGACCGGCATGCCGGGATTCGGATCGACATCCATCAACGCCATCAAACCCGTGACAAGATCGCTGACGTAACAAAATGAGCGGGTCTGCTCGCCGGTGCCGTAGATGGTAAGCGGCTTACCCGAAATCGCCTGGACGAGAAGGTTGGAGATGATGCGACCGTCGTTCGGCTGCATGCGCGGTCCGTAGGTGTTGAAAATCCTGGCGACGCGAACATCGACCCTTTCCGCCCGGAGCATGTCGAAGCAAAGGGCCTCGGCCGCCCGTTTGCCTTCGTCGTAGCAGGCGCGAGGGCCGATGCAATTGACATTGCCGCGGTAGTCCTCACGCTGGGGATGTTCCACCGGATCCCCGTAAACCTCGCTTGTTGAAGCCTGCAGGAATGAAGCGCCATCCCGTTCCGCAAGCGCCAGCAGGTTTCCGGTGCCCGCAACGCAGGTCATCATCGTATGGACGGGATCGGCTTGATACTGGGGCGGTGAGGCCGCGCAAGCGAGGTTGTAGATCTGATCCAAGGGCTCGTCGATCTCGTGGAATTCGCAGATATCCTTCTCGATCAGCCGAAAGCCGGGATGGTTCATCAGCGGGCGGATATTGTCTTTCGAACCGGTAATATAACTGTCGACGCATATCACCCGATCGCCGCGCGCAAGCAGGGCGTCGCAGAGATGCGAACCGACAAAGCCGGCCCCTCCGGCGACAAGAACGGTTTTACCATTTCCGGTTCCGGTTCTTTGCAGCATTACAATCTCCTCAAGCTGAAACGGGCTGAAATGTGGATTCTGTTCGGGACATTCGCTGAGGCCAATCTCCGAGCGCCGCTATAAGTTCGCGGGCGCGGGCAATACCGGTATGGCTCTGCACGACCACACTCCTCGCGTTTTTGGCTAGCGACCGGCGGTGCCCCTCATCCAATCCTGTGAGCGCCTTGACCGCATCCTCCGTCCGCTTGGCGACGATGATCGCTTCGCTGTCAGGCAAAAGCTCATCAAGTCCTCGCCAATGGTCGCTAATGATCGGGGTTCCGCAGGCGGCAGCCTCGAAAAGCCTGACACTCGGCGACCAGCCGGCTGCAATCATGTCCGACCGGGTGACATTGAGCGTGAAGCGTTGCCGGCTGTAGAAGCTCGCATGCTCGCTCGGCGGAAGGTGCTCGATACGTTCGACATTAGCCGGCCAGTCGATCTCATGGGGATATTGCGGCCCAGCCACCACAAACCGCAGTCGCGGCAGTCGCCTTGCCGGTTCAATGAGAAGCCTCTCCAGTGTCGGTTGGCGATCCGGGCTGTATGTACCAAGATAACCGAGATCCCAGCGGAAGGCCTCCTGGGTATTATGATACCTTTCAACATCCACAGAACAGTAGAGGGCTACCGCCTTCCTTGCTCCATATCGCTGTTCCAGACGCGGAAGAACCTCTCCTCCAGAGAAGGAGAAATAGGCATCGAAGAGGGGAATCTGCCGCCGGGCAAGATATTCCTCATCACCTCGATCGAGCTTCGCGAGCGTAACGGGAGTATCGATATCGTAGAAGCAAAACCGCTTGGGCTGCAATGCGGCGACTGCATCAATGACCGCCACTCCTTCCGGCACATAGGAGCCGATAATCACCGCGTCCGCATTATGAAGGCGGCCTGCATGGGAGCCGATCATTCCAGCAATATCGGAATAGTAGGCGAGTTCGCAGAAGTCGGGATCCGGCAGGTCGCGCCTTGTGGCATACCAGGGCACGTCCCGTTCGAGGAACAGCACCCGGTGCCCGCCCGCCTGCAATCCACGGATCAGCGCGCGAAAGGTCGTGGCATGGCCATTGCCCCAGGAGGAGGAGAGCGAGAGACCGAGGAAAACGATGTTCAATGGCTTTGTCATTCAGCCGCCTCCATCCGGGCACCGGCATGGGCGCGGAAGATCGCATCCACCTCTTCGGCACGATGGGCATAGGTGTGATCGGCAAGTACCCGTGCAAGCGCCCTCTCACCAATCGTCTTTGCTCTTTCCTGCGTGAGGCCGGAGAGAATATCGGCAACGTCGCGGCCGTCGCGTGCGACCAGGATTTCCTCCTCAGGCTTGAGGAACAAGTCGATGCCTTCCCAATGATCGGTAATCAGACAAGCTCCCGCCCCAGCCGCCTCGAAAACACGCGTTGCCGGCGAAAACCCGTTTTCCGCCATGCTGGCACGAGAAATATTGAGAACGGCCTTCGGCGTGACATTGAAGGCGTTGTGGTCTCGGGTGGAAACGTGCCCGATATATTTTACGTTCGAAGACTTCGGCTTTCCTTCCCAGCCGGAGCCGCCAAGCAGGAACGTCTGACCTGGGAGTTGGGCAGCCGGTTCGAAGAAAAACTGCTCTACCCGCGCCTCGCGGTCCGGCAGGCGGTTGCCGAGAAAACCGAGATCGGCAGAAAAGCGTGGATCCTGTGGCGCCGGATGATGGGTTTCGGGATCGAGAGCGTTGTAAATGGGCACACAAATTGCCGCGCCCATGGAGCGATAAGCGTTCACGACGGGTTCGCCGCCCCCATAGGTGAGCACAAGATCGATGTCGATCAAGGCCTTGCGAAGCGGCTGATCCGGGGCGGCCCGCAAGTCGGCAAGCGTGGCCGGCGCATCAACGTCCCAGAATATTTTCAGGGCCGTCTGGCGTGCATTCTGGAGAACCCTCTCAAGGAGGCGATCATCTTCGAAACCGACGCCGCTCGCCTTGACGACGATATCCGCCTCGGCAGCTTCGGCAGTCACCGCGTTCAAGGCATCCACCGTGCCCTCGTAGACAACCACCCTGCACCATTCCGGTGGATCGATATCCCGGTTCTTCTGGCGATCGAAGACATCCGGTTCATAGAAGGTGATGTCGTAACCTTTGGCCGCCAGGGCTCTCAATAGACCGCGATAATAGGTGGCAGCGCCATTCCAGTAGGCGGATACGAGGCTTGATCCATAAAAGGCAATCTTCATTCCGCGGCCTCCCTGACAGCGAGCTTCTGGGTCACCCTCTGCGTTCCGCATGCGGCCAATATGGAAAACAGCTCATCGACACGATGGCGGCAGGTGTGGCGCGCGCGGATGGTTTCGAGTCCAGATGACACGAGCGAGGCGGACAGGCCGGAGTCGGATAAAACGTCGCGAAGCAGTTGCATCATCTCTTCGCCGTCGCGCGCGATGAGGTAATCGCTGCCGGGCCGAAAGAGATTTTCGGCATCGTTCCAAAAGGCAGAGATCAGCGGAATGCCACAGGCCAGGGCCTCAAAGACGCGGATGGTCGGAATGCCGGGAAGGTTTTCGACATAAGGTCGACGAGGGATGTGAACCGTCACCTTGTTTTGAGCAAAGGCACGCGGTGCCTCCGCATTGGCGATCCAGCCTCCATAAGCGATCCCTGCCTCTTCGAGCGCTTGCAGCGCATGGCCGGGATAGCGCACGCCGCGTACCGTCGTCTTCAGGCCAAGTCGCCGGGACGGTTGCACGAGATATTCCATGATTTCGGCGGATCGTTCGTTGTCGCCCCAGTTGCCGATCCAGATCAGGTCGCCGACCTTTTCGATCTGCGGCAAGGGACGGAAAAGTGTATCGTCCGCAGCTTCGTGCCAGGTAAAGACGGACTTTCCCCAGCCGGCCTTGAGATAGCGTTCGCGCAGGGTTTCGCCAAAAGCTAGAACGCCGTCGTAATCGCTGAGTTTGAGGCCGGCTATATCCCCCTCGGCCGATACCGCGCGGTGATGCGTATCGTGGAAGAGCAGCGTAAATTTGCCGCCGTCGCGGCGAGCCCTTCCGATCCGTTCCACCAGTGCCGGTTCGGTCCATTCGTGGACAATTACGACATCGGCATTGGCAATCGCCTCTTCGTGCTCGAAATTGCTGCCGTAGACATAGGTTTGAAGTTCGGGGAAATTTTCATGGAATTTCTCGATCGCCATCGGCCCCTGATCTTCGACCAGACTGGTGCGGCTCCAGGCGTTTTCCGGTTCGAGCGCGAATGCTCGATGCCCTCGGCGGATGAGATCGCGCATCACGCCCCGGAGGAAATGAGCGTTTCCATGATTCCAGTCCGAAATCAGGGAATGGGTATAAAAGATGAACTTCATGATCACTCCGCTGCGGTAAGAGCTGGGCGGTTCGCCGAAAGGAGGCGTAAGTAAAGCGCCATCACCGCATCGGCCTGCGCCTCCAGACTGTACTTTTCCGATCGGACAAGCGCCTCTTCGGCAAGTGTTGTTCGCAGGGAAACGTCGCGCGAAAGCCGATTGATGGCGTCGACAAATGCCCGCGGTTCACGGGGTTCGGCAAACAAGGCAGCTCCGTCCCAGAGTTCCCCGTAGGTGGGTATATCCGCCAGCACCAAAGCGCTTCCGCTTCTGGCCGCCTCCAGCGCAACAAGGCCGAAGGGCTCGTAAACGGATGGAGATGCGACGATTGCCGCCCGAGCCATCATCGCCATAGCATCCGTGTGGGCAAGCTCGCCGCGGTGAACAGCGTTGCGAATGGGGAGATACTGGCCATTAGGTCCATGGCACGCACCCGCCATTACCAGCGGCCATTTTATCTGACCTGCTGCAGCGTCCAGGATGACGCCGTTCTTTCCATCATCCCACCAGCGGGCTGCGGCGAAGACAAAATCCTCCTTGTCCCGTGAGCGCGCTTCGACCCGGCTCGCATTGTAGACAACCTGCAATCCGTCGATCGGGCCATATGCCCGACGCAGCATCGCCGCATGGCTATGGCTCGGTGAAAGCACGGCGTCCGCGCGATCGAAGCCTTTATAATTCAGTCGAAACTGCCATTGCCACTCGTTAGGCACCGTCTGGCCGCGCACTGCGCCAAACCACGTGACGACACAGGAATGCGACACCACCACCACCGGCACCGATGTTTCCAGCCCCACGGCCTGGGAGGGCAGATTGAGATGGACGAGGTCGATATTTTCTCGTTCTATAAGATCGTTGAGGAGGCGAGGAACCTGTTTCAACGCCTCTTCATCTTCGACCAGCCAGTCGAGCGGGGCGTCCAGCCAGACGAAGCTGCCGATAGACTCCGCCTCCCGCACCTGTTCGGATGATGGTCGTGGCCCGAAAGCGGCAAACACCGTCTCGACGCCTTTCGACCGCAATCCCAACGCCAGATCGAGCCCGTAGCGCCAGACCCCGCCAACCGCATCGACGGTCATCAATACTCGGCCGAGTTCCGGCCGTCCGTCTTGTGCCGTCATGCCCGCACCTTCCGCTTTTCCGGGAGGCGCGGCCGGCCCCCGAAGCGATTGTCAGCCAACCATTCCGCTAGATGTCGCAAACCGCTCTGCCAGCGTATCCGAGCCTGCCAACCGAGTTCCTGTTCCAGCTTGCGGGTATCCGCGACGAAGTAATACTGGTCCCCAGCACGCCAATCACCGAAGCCGGTTTCCAGGGAATGGCCAGTCAGTATCTCGATCTCGCTGAGAACAGCGACGATGCTGACCGCGTTGAGGGGGCCGCCGCCGAGGTTGAACACCCCGCCCTTGACCCTCTCGATGTTGGAAAGGACCGCGCGATAGGCTGCCACCGCGTCGTCTACATGCAGGATATCGCGAACCTGCTTGCCGTTGCCATAGATGGAGATCGGCTCACCAGACAGGGCGCGGATCAGGAAATGCGCCACCCAGCCCTGGTCCTCGGTTCCGAACTGGCGCGGCCCATAGATGCAGCTCATGCGCAAGACGGCGGTGGGGATCGAATAGGACTTGGCATAGTCGAGGACATATTGGTCCGCGACACCTTTCGAGCAGCCATAGGGTGTGCAGAAATCGAGAGGTCTGTCCTCGCCGATGCCATGTGACCGCACATCCTCATGGATGGGAATATAGCGATCTTCCACTTCCACCATTTTCAGATCTTCCAGCGCACCATAGACCTTGTTGGTACTCGCGAAGATTACCGGGGCATTCCTGCCTGCCTTGCGTACGGCCTCAAGCACATTGATCGTGCCACGCGCATTCGCCTCGAAATCGTCGATCGGATGAGCAAGACTCGTGGTGACTGCGGTCTGAGCGGCCAAATGAAAGACCGCCTTGGCATCGCTGAAGGCGGCCTCGATTCCGCGCAGGTCGCGCACGTCCGCGAGCACCGGATGGACGCGCTTGCCATGACGATCCATAAGCCAGGCAAGATTCTGGTCGACGCCGGGTCGGCCCAGATTGTCGAGGATCACCACATCCTCGCCCTCCTGCAGGAAGCTATCGGCAATGTTGGAACCAATAAAACCACTGCCGCCAGTAATGACCAAAGGCGCCGCACCAGCGGTCAGATTCGGAGTCGCAAGCTGCGTCACCTCCTCGATACGCGACACGCCGCCTTCCATGAGCAGCCGGGCAAGCAGTTTCGGCTGATAGTCGTGGGTGACCGCGCCGAGGTGATAATGCCGGGGGTCGAACCACAACCCCTCCTGCACGGGTACGTTGGGGGGCACGTCACACCAGGAATACCAGTACATGCGATCGGCCGGGACGTGGAGCGCTTTCGTGAAACGCCGGGCCTGCTCCATCTCGTCGCTGCGCCAAGTCGAATATCCTGTCTCGGTAACCCAGACCTCCGCATCCCGATTGTAGCGATCGAGGATCTTGCGCATCTCGCCGAGATGCATGTCCCAGCCGCCCCAAGTGCCGTTTTCGCTGTCCCAGGTACCTGGGAAGCCATGGAAACCAACGGCGTCAACGACACCCAATACACCGCGCTCGCCCATCAGGTTCAGCCAATAGGGATCGAATGGGCAAGGTCCTCCGAGGACGGGCTTCCAGCCCCGATGTTTGGCCCAATAGGCTGCACCTCCGACCATTTCGCAAAACAGCAGAAAGTCGCTGTCCTCGCGCCAATCCCAGTCGAGCAGATTGTTTGGCTCGTTCCAAAGTTCGATATGACTGAAATGCTTTCCGTATCGAGTCAGCACATGATCGACGAAATCCGCATAGGATTTAAGATCGGACGGAGCTCCGGAAGAGCGGCCTGTCCGCGAGAGGGAAGGCGGCGTATAATGAATACAAGGCAGAAGATCGATCTCCTTGCCAAGCTTGGGGAGTAGCCAGTCAAACCATTCCTCCCCACCCGATGCGAGATACTCCGCCCAGGACAGATGGGTGCGCAGATAGCTTGCTCCGCTTGCGAGGATCCCGGGAAGGATCTGCTCCGTCCGCTCGAATTCACCCGGGCGAAACCATTCAACGAAACCATAGGACCGATGGTTGCCCGCGCGGGGTGACGAAGAACCTGCGGCGCTCATGATACCAGCCCCCGCTCTTCGAGCTGCCGCTTCATCTCGGCGCCGCGATCGATCGCGCCCGCATTTCGGACCCAGTCGGCAAAAGGCCTCAGCGAATTTTCCAAACGATGCGCCGGCTCAAAACCAAGAAGCTCACGCGCCTTGGAAATATCGGCGAAGCAGTTGCGGATGTCGCCGGAGCGGGCCTTGTTCATGATGTCCGGCCGGATGTGGGGTACATCCATGGCATCGGCCAGCAACGTTGCGACCTCGGCGATGGTATAGGCCTGGCCGCTGCCGACATTGATGACATGCCCCGCGGCATTCGGCTTTTGGAGAGCCAGCCGGAACGCACGCGCGACGTCACGGACATGAACGAAATCGCGCCGCTGCTCGCCGTCTTCGAAAATCATCGGCGGCTGGCCGTTGGCGAGCCGTGAAGCGAAATTGGCAAGCACCCCGGTATAGGGATTGGATAAAGCCTGCCCTGCACCGAAGACGTTGAACAAACGAAGCGCTACCGCCTCGACGCCATAAGCTTCGCCGAAGATCAACACTTGCTTTTCCTGCGCGTATTTTGTCAGCGCATAGATCGATGCGAGATCGACGGGCTTTTCCTCATCGGTCGCGACTGGTATCAGGGCTTCGCCAATGGGGCTGCGCGGATTCCATTGCCCTGCCTTGATGCTCTCGCTCCTGCGGCGAACGAGATCCAGCTGATGTCCATCTTCGGTGCGATATCGCCCTTCGCCATATACGCTCATCGATGAGGCGACGACGATGCGCTTGATCGGACGGCCGATCATAGCTTCCAGAAGAACCGCGGTCCCGAGGTCGTTGCCGCCAACATAACGGGCGATCTCGTACATGGATTGGCCTACACCAACTTCCGCCGCGAGATGAATGACGCCTTCCACGCCCTCAAGGGCCTTCTCCACCACCGGCTTGTCCCGAACGTCGCCGCGAAAGACTTCCGCCGCATCAGGCACCGACGCTTCCCCATCACCGTGAACTTGGTCGATGAACGCGTCGAGGATACGCACCTCATATCCGTTATCGAGAAGTTCCTCGGCCACATGACGGCCGATAAAGCCGCAGCCACCAGTTACAAGAATTGCCGCCATTGTACTTCCTAGATGTATGGAAAAAAGCTTCTGATGCTGGCCGAACAGCGGTCAGGAACAAAAGTTCCTTCATCAATGACATCTTTGTGTTCTATGACTTCATCAATGACATCTTCCGATGCGGCAGGAACCGTAAGCAGAGTCTCCGGTTAGGGCAGAAATTCACACGCCATGACGGGATAGAGATGTGACCGCTCAAAAAAAGGAACAGGCGCCCGCCTCCGATGGCCCTCGGATGGCGCAACCGATCTCCGCCGTTCTGGACCGCAATATCAATGCACTCATTCAGCGGCGCGCCGCCGAGCAGGGGACAATGTCGCTGCAGGAGCGGATCGCTGAGGCAATGACAAATTTTGCCGGCAGCATGCTCTTTGTGTACCTCCACGCGATCGTCTTCAGCCTCTGGATCCTTGTGAATGTGGGATGGCTGCCGGTCCTGCCTGCTTTCGACCCGTCACTTGTCATCCTGGCGATGGTGGCTTCGGTCGAGGCGATCTTCATTTCTACGTTCGTGCTGATCAGCCAGAACCGCATGGCCGCCGTAGACGACAGACGCGCCGACCTCAGCCTGCAGATCTCGCTTCTCAACGAGCACGAGACGACAAAATTGATCGCGATGGTATCCGCTATCACCGACAAGCTCGGCATCGAAACGGAAGTCGACCAACAGGAAATCGACGAGATGAAGCAGAACGTACCGCCCGAGGTGGTCATGGAAGAGATCGAGCGGCAGAGAGATCATTAAGCAAGCATCATCTTCTATGACTTCATCTTCTTCAACTTCTTCCGGAACTCTGTCTCGCATCTTTTAGTTCTGATGGATGGAGAGGTGATCGGGCGGTGGGAAAAGGATAAGATCTGCATGGATAGCACGGCGATGCGGCGCCCGCAGGAGATGAAGGCCGCACTTTTAACTGGACCCGGCAGGATCGCTGTGGAAGCCCGATCACTCCCTGAACCGGGGCCTCATGAGGTCAGAATCAGGCTGGAGGGCTGCGGGGTCTGCGCTTCCAATCTCGGCCCTTGGGCAGGGCCTGACTGGATGACCTTTCCAACAGAACCCGGCGGTCTCGGTCACGAGGGCTGGGGTTATATCGATGCGGTCGGATCAGATGTTCACAGTGTCGGGGTGGGCGACCGGGTCGCGGCACTATCCTACCATGCCTACGCCACGTATGACATCGCTGACGAGACGATGGTCGTGCCTCTGCCGCCGGCGCTGAACGGCAAACCGTTTCCCGGGGAACCGCTCGGTTGCGCAATGAACATCTTCCGCCGCAGCGGAATAACGGCCGGCCAAACCATCGCGATCATCGGTATCGGTTTTTTGGGCGCGCTCCTGACCCAGATCGCGTCGAAGGCCGGCGCCCGGGTGATCGCTATCTCGCGACGACCGTTCTCGCTCGAAATAGCCGAACGAATGGGAGCGGCCGAGACGATCGCCATGGACGACCACTGGCGCATCATCGAGGACGTGCGGAAACTCACCGACGGGCGCTTCTGCGATCGCGTTATCGAGGCCGTCGGCAAGCAATGGCCGCTCGATCTTGCCGCCGAATTGGCGATGGAGCGTGGCCGGCTGATCATAGCCGGGTACCACCAGGACGGGCCCCGGCAAGTCAACATGCAGCTCTGGAACTGGCGCGGGCTGGATGTCGTCAACGCGCATGAGCGTGATCCGGCCACTTATGTTCAGGGTATTCGCGAAGCGGTCGACGCCGTCGCGACCGGCCAGCTCGACCCCTCGTCCCTCTATACACATACCTACCGTCTGGACCAACTCGACCAGGCGCTGAACGATACCCGCGATCGTCCGCAAAATTTCCTCAAGGCACTGGTGATGTACGATGAATGAAATGCTTGCTGAGAGAACACTCTCGGTCTCTCCGAAACCGGTTCGGCTCGGCTTTCTCGGCGTCGGTTGGATCGGCCGACATCGCATGCAGGCAATCCTCGATACCGGCGTCGCTGAAGCGGTCGCGATCGCCGATCCGTCGCCCGAGATGACCGCAGAAGCAAAAAAGCTCGCACCCGACGCCATCCTGGCCGAGAGCCTGGATGAATTATTGACCTGCGATATCGACGGGATCGTCATCGCCACCCCAAGCGCACAACATGCGGCACAGTCGATCAAGGCGCTGGAGGCCTGCGTCGCCGTCTTCTGCCAAAAGCCGCTGGGACGCACAGCTAGGGAGGCCGCAGCCGTCGTGCATAGAGCAAGAGAGGCCAACCGCTTGCTCGGGGTCGACCTCTCCTATCGTCATACCGCGAGCATGAACCGGATCCGGGAAGTCATACGGACAGAAGAACTGGGCAAGATATTCGCAGCCGATCTCGTGTTCCATAACGCCTACGGGCCTGACAAGCCTTGGTTCTACGATAAGAACCTATCGGGTGGTGGCTGCTTGATGGATCTTGGCGTCCACCTGGCCGACATGGCTCTCTGGTCGCTGGACTTCCCGACTATTGTATCAGTCTCCGGTCACTTGATGGCCGGCGGTCGGCCGATCGCCGTAGACGATCATCAGGTCGAGGATTACGGCGTCGCGAGCCTGACGCTCGACAATGGAACGGTTATCCGCCTCGCCTGCTCATGGCGTTTGCAGGCCGGCTGCGAGGCGATTATCGAAGCCAGCTTCTACGGCACCGGCGGCGGGATATCGATGCACAACGTCGAAGGGTCGTTTTACGATTTCATGGTCCAACGCTTCCACGGGACGTCGCGCGAAGTCCTCATCCGGCCTCCCGACGATTGGGGCGGACGAGCGGCAGCGGACTGGGTCCGAAAGCTGGCAGCTGGAGAAGGGTATGATCCCGGCTGCGAAAGGCTTGTTAACGTAGCCGAGGTGATCGACCGCATCTACGCGGTGTCAGCTCGTCCCCGAACGGGCTCGGATCATACGGCGGCCTGACCCTTTCGTTGGGCGAACGAACCCACTGGGTCCGCCTCCCGTCCGCGACAAATGTCGCAAGCGCTCGTCGACTGAATGCCGCTACGCTAACCTATCCGCCTCCCCTCATCATCGAACAGGTGAATGTGCTCAGCCGGGAACGCCACCATGATCGAACCTGTGACAGCCAGTGCCTGCCGATCCAGCGTGAAGACCTTGAAGGCTATGCCATGCAGCGAAAGATGCAGGATAATGCCGAATCCGGTCGGCTCAATGAGCTCGACAAGGGCGCGCCTGCCGCTTCCATCGTTGGTGATCACCACATGCTCCGGCCGGATGCCCAGTGTGAGACTGCTTCCTTCCGGGGTGGATCCGGGGACGCTGGCCTCGATCTGGCTTCCATCCTTCAATCGCAACGCCCCACCTGAATAGGTCACGTCGAGGAAATTCATCCCGGGCGAGCCGATGAAGCCCGCAACGAACAGATTGGCTGGCCGGTCGTAGAGATCGAGAGGGCTTCCAACCTGCTGCACCACGCCGGCATGCATTGCGACAATGCGGTCCGCTAGCGTCATCGCCTCGATCTGGTCGTGCGTCACGTAGATTGATGTCGCCTTCAGGTCGGCATGCATCTTCTTGATCTCGGCCCGCATCTGCTCGCGCAGCCGGGCGTCGAGGTTGGACAGCGGTTCGTCGAACAGGAAAGCCTTCGGCTGGCGCACGATGGCGCGGCCCATTGCGACACGCTGGCGCTGGCCGCCGGAAAGCGCCTTCGGGCGGCGTTCCAGAAGCGATTCGAGCCCGAGCTTGGCCGCCGCGCCGGCAACGGCCGCGCCGATCTTTTCCTTTGCCATTTTCCGGAGCCGCAGGCTGTAGCTCATGTTGCCGGCAACGTTCATATGTGGATAAAGCGCATAGGACTGGAACACCATGGCGAGGTCGCGGTCCTTCGGATGCAGGTCGTTAACCCGGTTTCCGGCGATGCGGATCTCACCCTTGCTGACGCCTTCCAGTCCGGCAATCATCCTGAGCAAGGTGGACTTGCCGCAGCCCGAGGGGCCGACCAGGACGATGAATTCCCCGTCGCGAATGTCGAGGTCGATGCCATGCAGCACGGAGACATGGCCGTAGGATTTTTCGAGTTTTTCGATCTCAATCGATGCCATTTGACTAACCCTTGACCGCGCCGGCCGTCAGACCCTGGACGAGGTAACGCTGGATGAGGAGGAAAAAGAGCCCGGCCGGGATGAGGGCGAGGACGCCGGCTGCCATCATCTGGCCGAAGTCGACCGAGAATTTCGAAACGAAGGTCAGGAGACCCACCGGGAAGGTGGCCGCAGCGTTGCCGTTGATCAACATCAACGCGAAGAGAAGCTCGCTCCAGGCGGCGGTGAAGACGAAACCAAGCGTCGCGGCGATGCCTGGCAGCGTCAGCGGCAGGATGATCTGCCGGAAGGCCGTGAACTTGGTTGCGCCGTCGATCATCGCCGCCTCTTCCAGGTCCTTCGGAATGCCGTCGAAGAAGGACTGCATCAGAAACGTGGCGAAGGGCACGTTGAACGCCGAATAAACGAATACCAGCCCCGTCAGGCTGTTGGTGAGGCCCAGCGGCGAGAGGATTTTGAAGATCGGCGCGACCAGCATGACCAGCGGAAACATCTGGGTCAGCAGCATCAGCGCGACGATCCAGTATTTCGCGCGGAAGCTGAAGCGGGAGAGAGCATACCCGGAAAGCGATGCGCAGACGGTGACGACCACGGCCGTCGATCCCGAGACGA
The DNA here is from genome assembly GCF_004343065.1 of Neorhizobium sp. S3-V5DH. Lineage (NCBI taxonomy): Bacteria > Pseudomonadati > Pseudomonadota > Alphaproteobacteria > Hyphomicrobiales > Rhizobiaceae > Neorhizobium > Neorhizobium sp. S3-V5DH. The sequence goes on along the minus strand of NZ_SMCL01000005.1, from coordinate 50,377 downwards.
TCAGGCTGTTCTTGAAGAAGGTCGGAAAGGAGCTGTGCCGGAGCACGAAGCCATAATGATCGAACGTCGTGCGCGAGGGCCACATCCGCACGCCTTCCGAATAAAGAAGATCGTTTGGCGTCACCGACACTTTCAGCAGCCAGAACAGCGGGAAGAGCGCAAAGGCGATGTAGCAGAGGATCGCAATGCGATGCGCGACAGTCGGCAGAAGGGACTGTTTCATGGGTTCAATCCTTGTTCAGCAAGGTCTGCCGCAGCAGGATGATCAGCATCGAATAGGCGAGCAGCAGCACGAGCAGAACCAGCGCGATCGCCGACGCGTAGCCGAAATCAAGTGCCTTGAAGGCCTGGGTGAAGATGTAGCTGGCGACGATCTGGGTGCGGTCGGCGGGACCGCCGCCGGTCATGACGACGATGAGGTCGGCGAAATTTGAGATCCAGACGGTTCGCAAGAGCACGGTAATGGCAATCGTCGGCGCGAGAAACGGCAGGGTGATCGAAAAGAACCGCTGAAACCAGTTGGCCCCGTCGATCGACGCCGCCTCGTAGAGATCGCGCGGGATCGCCTGCAGCGCGGCGAGCAGGGTGATGGCGAAGAACGGGATGCCCCACCAGACATTCGCAACGATCGGTCCCCACATCGCATACTGCGGGTCGGAGAGGATGTTGCCCGGTTGCGACATCAGGCCGAGCCCGAACAGCCAATGCGGCAACGGTCCGATCACCGGGTTGAAAAGCCACGCCCAATTCAGGCCGGCGAGGAATGAGGGCACAGCCCAAGGAATGAATACGAGCGCTTGGACAAGGCCTCTCCCCCAAAAAGGCTTATCGAGCAGCAGGGCAAGGATAAGCCCGAAGACAAACTGCAAGAAGACGGAAGCGCCTGTCCACCACACGGTGTTTCTCAAGGCGCCATAGAAGGCGGCGTCCCTGGAAAGTTCTCGAAAATGCTCAAGGCCGATAAACCCTCCAGAAAACGGATTGAGCAGTTGGATATCCCGAAACGCATAGGAAATGCCGATGACCAGCGGCACCAGCATGACCACAACGATCAGGATCAGCGACGGGGCGCTATAGAGATAGGGCTCGCAAGCATGCGCGAGCCGCGTCAGCCACGGCCTGCGGTCGTGGTCCCTGCCAAGCGTATCGGCGGTGATGGTCATCGATGGTCGGCTTTCCGTGTGTTCTTCAATTGGTGGCACAACCTGCGGCCCCCTCACCCGGCCTCCGCTAACGCTCGGCCACCCCCTCCCCTAGAGGAGAGGAGAACCGGAGGCATTACAGCAACTTCCCTTCTCCCCATCGGGGAAAAGGTGCCGGCAGGCGGATGAGGGGGCTTCGGGTTCGGAGCCCGATCGCTTACTTCTTCGCCAGATGCTTCTGCTGCGCCTTGGTGAGATATTCAGCCCACTGGTCGGCAAGCTGCTTCGGGGTGATGTCGCCGAGAAGCGCCTGCTGTGAGGTCTTGATTGCCAAGGAATCCTTGAAGAAGGCAAACTCTTCCAGATAGGTCGGCATCACCGTCGGCACCGTGTTCGGATCGGCAAGTTCCTCAAACCAGCCCTTGAACTGGTCGCCCGCGTAGAACGGGTCCTGTTCGGCGGACGTATAGGCCGGCAGGGCGCCGATCTTCTTGTTCCACTCGAGATTACCTTCCTTACCTTCCAGCGTCGCGATCAGCTTCCACGACAGATCCTTGTCTTTCGTCGTGGAGAACATCGACCAGCCGGCATAACCGATGGTCGGGAAGGACTTGCCGTCAGGTCCTTTCGGCAGCGGGATGACCCCAAAATCCTCCTTCTTCATGCGCTCGGCGATCGCGATCAGCGCGTCCGGATCCTGATCGAGGAAGGCGCAGGTGCCGGAATAGAAGCCGGCGACGACTTCGTTGAAGCCCCAGTTGACGCTGTCCTTCGGTGCGTACCCCTTTTTGTAGAGATCGACCATCCACTCGATGCCCTTGGCCCAGCCTTCGCTGTTCATGGTCGAGGTACCGTCTTCCTTGAAATATTTGTTGTCGCCGGCCATCGAGGCGGCGAAGATCATCCAGCCGTTCAGGCCGCCGGGGCCACCGCGCATGCAGTAGCCATATTTGCCAGGCAGTTTGGAGACGGCTTCGGAGGCCTTGGTGAACTCGTCCATGGTCTTCGGCGGTTCCTTGACGCCTGCCTGCTCGAGCAGCTTCTTGTTGTAGAACATGGCACGTAGATAGAAGCCGTAAGGCAGCATATAGGCGGTCTTCTTGACGTCGCGGCCGAGTTCGAGCGCCCGGGGCGTCAGTTCCTTGGTCTGCTCCCACTTCGCAAGATAGGGCTCGAGGCTCTCCAGCATTCCGTTGTTGGCGTAGAGCGACAGCCAGGTATCGGGCATTTCCATCACGTCCGGCGTGTCGCCGGCGGAAACCATGGTCGCGAATTTCTGAAAGGCCTCGTTCCACGGCAGCGAGATGATCTCGACCTTGGTGCCGGGATTGGCGGCTTCAAACTTCCCGACAATCGACTTCAGCGTTTCGGTGCGCTCCGGGCTGGTGATGACTTCGACCAGCTTGAGTGTGGTATCGGCCAGCGCGCTGCCGGCCATCAGCGTGGCAAAAAGTACGGTTGTTATTAGCGTCTTCATTGTCGTTCTCCCAGTTGTTATCGGTTGATGCTTTAAGAGGCGACGGCGATCGCCTCCTGAAGATCGCTCCACAGCGCCTCGGTTCCCTCGAGGCCGACATGGAGACGGACGGACCGCGCATGAATGCCGAAGGCATGCGCGGAATTCGGCTGGGCCTTCTGTTGCAGGACCACTTCGCCTGGCACGATCAGGCTTTCGTGGCCGCCCCAGCTGACGCCGAGCTTGAAGAATTTGAGGTGGTCGGCAAAAGCGCGGATATCGACGCCGTCGCGGAAGATGAACGAGAAGAGGCCCGACGTGCCGTTGAGCCCCGCCGGAAGCCGGTTCGCCAAGCCCGGATGGCAGACCTTTTCCACCACGTCGAGTTCCTGCAGGCGGCGGGCGATAGTGAGGGCTGCAGCCTCATGTGCCTTCATGCGGATCGGCAGCGTCCTGAGCCCGCGGATCAGGAGCCACGCGTCGAAGGGCGAAAGTTTGCCGCCGAGATAGGGATAGGCCTCGGCCTTCAGCCGGGCGATCATCTCCTTGGACCCCGCAACGACGCCTGCGACGACATCGCTGTGGCCGCCGAGATATTTCGAGGCCGAATGGATGACGAGATCTACCCCTAGAGTTATCGGCCGCTGGAAGAAGGGGCTCGCCCAACTGTTGTCGATCATCGACACTGCGCCATGTTTCCTGGCGAGCGCCGCCAGCGAACCGACGTCATGGGCTTCCATCACCCAGCTCGTCGGGCTTTCCATGTAGAAGACCTTGGCGCCCGGTAGCGCTTTGGCGACAGCCTCCTCGTCGCGACCGTCGACATAGGTGACTTCGATCCTCATCCGCTTAAGGATGGTGCCGAACAGCCGGAATGCGTCGGGATAAACGTGCTTCACCGCCACGATCCGGTCACCCGGTTCGACAAAGCTCAGCACAGCAGACGAGATCGCCGACATGCCGCTCGCAAAACCGAGCGCGTCTTCCGCCCCTTCGAGCTTCGCCAGCATTTCCTCGAAGGCGCGAACGGTTGGGTTGAGGCCGCGCGTGTAGATCGGCCGCACCTTCTCACCGCGATAGGCGGAGATCATGTCGTCGTAGTCGGAGAAGGTGAAGAGCGAGGTCTGGAAGATCGGCGGAACCACCGCCTCTGCGAAATTGCCGTCGTCATGGGCGGTGATCAGCGAAGCGAGTTCGAATGGGTCGAGGCCCTCACTCATTTGGACATTTCCTTGATATCTTCCTCGACGATCTGGAGGATCTTCAGTGTCTCGCCGCGCGCGGCTTCGGCATCCTGCGCGACGATCGCGTTGAACAGCGTCCGATGAAAGGGGAAGGACCGGCGCGCGAAATCGAAACGTTCGAACGGGTGGCTCCAGAACCGCTCGAACGTTTCGCGCATCTGTTCAAGCAGCTGACGGAAGAGCGGATTGTGGGTAGCGTCGTAGATGGCGAGATGGAACGCCAAATCTTCCGGCCCCGACGCGCCCTTGGCGTGGTGGACCCGTTCCATCTCCTCCAGCCGCGCCTCGATGATCTTCAGGTCTTCTTCCGTCCGCATTCGCGCAGCAACCATGCCCGCTTCGCATTCCAGCCCCCTGCGTACCTGCAGCGTCTGCAAAAGCGCGTCGCGCAGGTTGGCGGTATCGAGCGACAGGGGCATATGGATCGTGCGCCGCGAAATGGGCTTTAGGAGGTAGTTCCCACTTCCCTTTCGGGACTCGACGACGCCAAGCGCCTGAAACCAACGGATCGCCTCACGGATCGTCGAGCGACCGACGCCGAGGGCTGCCATCAGCTCCCGCTCGGCCGGCAACCGGTCGCCTGCCTTCAGATCGGCGTTCTCCACGTAATCGGCCAGCGCCTCCCCGACTTGGCGAGCCCTGTCAATCGGGGGAAGCAGAGGGATTAGCCCACGACGTTCAAATTGGTCTGACATCTGAGCAATAAAGATCCCTATCGGCTTTTTGTCAATGCGCTGGGGACGGAAAGTGGGGGACCATTCCGCCGACCCGGCTTCGGGTCGGCCTCCCGGTAGTATGAAAGCTGTGCTAAGCTGCCGAGCAGTTTGACAAATTGGCGCATCGATGGAAGCTTTGGGCAATGAGTGGTTTGACTGATTGGCTATCTGATACAAGTCCGATCAGTCGGAAGAACGCGGCGGAAGCCATCTTCGAAGACCTCCGCTCAGCCATTACGTCAGGGCGGCTTGCCGTCGGCACCCGATTGCCCTCGGAAGCCCAGATGGCCGGCAGATATGGGGTAAGCCGACCCATTATCCGAGAGGCGCTGCGCTCGCTCCAGACACTTGGCCTCACCCAGACGCGCACTGGCAGCGGCACCTATGTCCTGACCGCCTCACCCAACCCCGATCTCAACTACGGCGGCTATTCTTCTCGCGATCTTATAGAGGCTCGCCCGTTTATCGAAGGCCCGGCCGCTGGATGGGCTGCCTTGCGACGCAGCGAGCAACAGCTGGCGGCTCTGCTCGCCATCTGTGACGAGATGGATAGGCAGACGGACCCACATCAATGGGTACTTCTGGATTCCGGGTTCCATAGTGCGATCGCCGAAGCTTCGGGAAATGCCGTTTTCGCGAAGATTGTCGCCGATGCCCGGGACGCGCTGATGCAGCAGTCCGAGCTGGTCAACCTCATGGCCGGGCGTCGCGTAGCGTCGAACATCGAGCATCGCCAGATCGTCGACGCGATCCGGGAGGGCTCGGAGGAGCGGGCGCGCGAAGCCATGGAAGCGCATCTCGGCGAGGTCAAGCAGGTCGTCACCACGATCATCGGAAACGATCCGGCACAACCACTGCAATAGAGCGCCCCCCCGTAACAGGCCGCTCTATCTCCTATCTTTTAAAAGTGCTCACGCTATGCTTCGGCAGCAAGGCTTGCAGGCGACAGGTTTGCCAGATGCTCGGGCTTCAGCGCCTCCTCAAGTTGCGCCGCCGTCAGGTGGCCCTGTTCGAGCACCACCTGCGGGACGGTTCGCCCGGTTGCGAGTGCTTCCTGCGCGACTTTGGTGGCCGCATAATATCCGATAATCGGATTGAGCGCCGTAGCCAGGCCGATCGATTGTTCCACGCGGCGCGCCATGATCTGCGGGTTTGCGCTGATGCCGTCGACGCAGCGCTCGGCCAGGATACGGCAGGCGGCGCTCAGATGGCTGATGCTCTCCGAAAGCGAACGGACAATGATCGGCTCGAAGGCATTCAGTTGCAACTGGCCCGCCTCGGCCGCCATGGTGATGGTGATGTCGTTGCCGATCACGGCGAAGGCAACTTGGTTGACCATTTCCGGTATAACCGGATTGACCTTGCCGGGCATGATGCTCGAGCCCGCCTGTACGGGAGGCAGATTGATCTCTCCGATCCCCGCCCTTGGACCGGATGAAAGCAGACGCAGGTCGTTGCACGTCTTCGACAGCTTGACCGCGACGCGCTTCAGCACGCCGGAGAGGTGAACGAAGGCGCCGGGGTCCTGGGTCGCCTCGATCAGATCGCTTGCCGTCACCAGTGGCCGCCCCGTCAAACGCGAGAGATGGGCGCAGGCGCAGGCGGCGTATCCGGCGGGCGCGTTCAGGCCCGTGCCGATGGCGGTCGCGCCGAGATTGATCTCGTGGAGCAGCTTGGCGGACTCCAGAAGACGTGCCCTGTCCTCACCGAGCATAACGGCGAAGGTGCGGAATTCCTGGCCGAGCGTCATCGGGACAGCGTCCTGAAGCTGCGTGCGCCCCATCTTGAGCATGCCGTCAAACTCGCACGCCTTCCGCTCGAACGAGGCCTGCAAGATCTCCATCGATGCCGAAAGGCCGTCGATTGCCTCGATCAGCGCGACATTGACCGCCGTCGGATAGGCGTCGTTGGTCGACTGGCTCAGATTGACATGATCGTTGGGATGCAGGTGAGAGTAGTCGCCCTTGCGATGGCCGAGTAGTTCCAGCGCACGATTGGCGATCACCTCGTTCACGTTCATGTTGGTCGAAGTGCCTGCCCCGCCCTGAATGACATCAACCACGAACTGGTCGTGCAGCGCACCATTGCGAATTTCGCGGCATGCAAGGGCAATGGCCTCGAGCCGCCTGTGATCCAGAAGACCAAGCTCATGATTGGCAAGCGCCGCGGCCTCCTTCACAAAAGCCAGGCCGCGGACGAGGTGCGAAAAACGCCCGATCGGCATGCCGGTAACCTGAAAATTCTCCACCGCCCGCGCGGTGTGAACGCCCCAATATACCTCGGCCGGTACTTCCTTCGCTCCCAGCAGATCATATTCGATACGCATCTCGGCCACATTTTCCTCCTGGACTGATTGCGGGTAAATCTGTAAAGCTGTTTGACAGATTTCCGCAAATGTCGCAAGAAGGGCTACAGATCGCCGAGCAACGTCTGCACAAGACGCAGAGATTGAAATCGAGGATCTGTAAAACAGCTTAGAGAGGCGATCCCTTTACTGCTGCGGGGATCGTGGGAAAGCACGCTCATAGGGAGGAGCCATGTCAACGGAAGCCATCAAAGCCGCCGCTGTCGACCGCGAAGTGTTCATCGAAGAGGATAGCGGGTATCATAAGGCGCTGAAGCCGCGCCAGATCCAGATGATCGCAATCGGAGGCGCGATCGGAACCGGTCTTTTTCTCGGGGCAGGCGGACGCCTTGCCCAAGCCGGACCCGCGCTCATCCTGGTCTATGCCCTTTGCGGCTTCTTTGCGTTCCTGGTCCTGCGTGCGCTCGGCGAGCTGATCATGCATCGTCCGAGCTCGGGTTCCTTCGTCTCCTATGCCCGCGAGTTCTACGGGGAAAAGACGGCCTTCGTCACCGGCTGGATGTACTGGCTGAACTGGGCGATGACCTCGGTGGCGGACGTAACCGCCGTCGCGCTCTACATGAATTTCTTCAAGCACTATGTGCCGTGGCTCGGCGGCATCGACCAATGGGTGTTCGCCCTCGTTGCGCTGGTGATCGTGCTGGCGATGAACCTCCTGTCGGTCAAGGTCTTCGGTGAACTTGAATTCTGGTTCAGCTTGATCAAGGTCCTGGCTCTTGCGACTTTCCTGGTCGTGGGCATCTATTTCGTCGTCTCCGGCACGCCGATTGACGGTCATCCTGCCGGCTTCAGCATCATCAGCGACAACGGAGGCCTTTTCCCCAACGGCATATTGCCGGCCTTCGTCATCATTCAGGGTGTCGTTTTCGCCTATGCCTCGATCGAGCTGATTGGCACCACCGCCGGTGAAACGGAGGACCCTCGCAAGGTCATGCCGGGCGCGATCCGCACGGTCGTTTTCCGCTTGATCGTCTTCTATGTCGGCTCGGTCCTGCTGCTCTCCCTGCTCCTGCCCTATACGGCATACAAAGCCGGCGAGAGCCCCTTCGTCACCTTCTTCGGGACGATCGGCGTCGAAGGTGCAGACATCATCATGAACCTGGTTGTGCTGACCGCCGTGCTTTCCTCGCTCAATGCCGGTCTCTACTCCACCGGTCGCATCCTGCACTCGATGGCCGTTTCCGGGTCGGCGCCGGCTGCTCTTGCGAAGATGAACAAGGCGGGCGTACCTTATGGCGGCATCGCAGTGACCGCCGTCGTCACGGTGATCGGCGTGGCACTGAACGCGATTATCCCGGCCGCCGCCTTCGAGATCGCCCTCAACCTCTCGGCGCTCGGCATCATCTGCGCTTGGGGTGTCATCGTGCTTTGCCAGCTGAAGCTCTGGCACCTCTCCCGCCGGGGCGAGCTTGTCCGTCTGGATTTCCGCATGTTCGGTGCGCCCTATACCGGTATCCTGACGCTTCTTTTCCTCTTCGGCGTGCTGGTGCTCATGGCTTTCGACTATCCCGTCGGGACCTGGACCATCGCGTCGCTGGCGCTCATCGCACCGGCACTTGCCATCGGTTGGTATCTCTTGCGTGATCGCATCAACCGCCTTGCAGCAGAACGCACTCTTGCACCCAGCATCGCCGGTGAGTGAACGAGCGTTGAAAAAGAGCGCGACGAAGCCGTTGGTGGCGGTTATCGCCACCGGCGGCACCATTGCAAGCAAGCGCGGCACGAACGGCGCAAGCACCCCGACGCTTTCCGGCGAGGATCTCCTGGCGCTCCTCCCGCAGGCCGATGCGCATCTGCGTCCGGTGGACCTGATGTCGAAGGATTCCGCCAGCCTGACCTTGTCCGACATGCAGCGCATCAGCGATGCCGTAAAGGCGGAACTCGACGATGCCGATGTGGGAGGCATTGTCGTGCTGCACGGCACGGACGCGATGGAAGAAACCGCCCTCCTCGTCCATCTGCAGCTGACGACGCAGAAACCGGTAATTTTCACCGGTGCGCAATTCACGGCGGATCATCCCGACGCGGACGGCCCGGCAAATCTCTTAGCCGCCATCCGGCTCGCCGCGGATCCCGCGAATGCGGAACGAGGTGTGCTCATAGCCTTCGGCGGCCGGGTCCTGTCCGCCTGGGGGCTCTTCAAGCATAGCAGCGACGAGGCAGATGCTTTCCGCTCCGCCCGCTCGTTTCCCTGCACCGAAGGCCCGCACCTGCCGGCGCCGGTCGACAGCATCCGCGTCGATGTCGTCGCAATCTATCCCGGCTGCGATGCCGCCCATATCCGGGCAAGCGTCGAAGCGGGCGCCCATGGCATCGTGCTCGCGGCGCTTGGCTCCGGCAACGCCAATCCCGGCATAGTCGACGCTGTCAGGCACTGCACCGAGCTTGGCGTTTCCATCGTCATCTCGAGCCGTGTTCCTGTGGGGCTTCTGACCGCTGGTTATGGCGGGGGTGGCGGTGGACACGACCTGGCCAAGGCCGGCGCGGTTCATTCCCAGACGCTGCGCCCCGCCCAGGCGCGCATTCTATTGTCCAGCCTGATCGCAAGCCAAAGCTCGGCCGAAAACATGGTGCGCGCGTTCAGCGACCAAAACCCCGCCGATGCGGAGTGATGTGCGCCGCATGGCTTATTGAGACCTGCTTGCCTTGCTGGAGCTGTTCGCCACCTTTTTGCTTTGACGACTGAGCGGTGTTGCAAATACCATCGCCATGCCCCGTGGCCATGATATGACCCTGAGGCATGGAGACACAAAGATGAGGCTTCCTCTTTCCATCCTGAAACCTGTGGCGCTTGCCGCCGCCCTCGCCTGCCAGACATCCAGTGTTCTTGCTGATGCGCAGCCCATTCAGTGGAATGCCCTGCGACCTTCCGACCAGTCGACTGCGACAATGCCGTTGCCCGGCATGGCAATCAGCCGGTCGCAAGGCGAAACGCTCGCGTGGCATGACGAGGGCCGAATGGTCGAGCTGACGGGCTTCATCCTGCCGATTGATCAGGACGGCGATCTCGTCTACGAGTTCATGCTGGTGCCGTGGGCTGGCGCATGCAGCCACAGCGCGCCGCCGCCGCCCAATCAACTGGTCCACGTGGTTTCGGACGAGCCTTTCCGTATGTCGCGCGTATATGAGGTCATCACTGTGACCGGCTCTTTGAGGCCTGGCCTCGACAAGGCGCAACTCTTCATCATGGATGGTGTGCGTGTCCTTGATTACGGTTACAGCATGAGCAGTGCCAAGGTGACAAGAGTCACAGGCCTGCCGGATCCCGATCTGCGCTCGATATCGCCATTGGGGGTTGTCGCAAGGTGACGGAATGCCGGATGCTCTCATAGATATGAGAGCTTTTCCCGCAAAGCGGCAAGCCACGTCAAGGCAGCGGGCAAAGAGCCGTCGCCTCATGTATCACAGAGCCCGCTGCCCCCAAGGTCGATCATCCGCGTCGAGATCTTCTCTGCAACATCCCTATCGTGGGTCACCAGCAGGACGGCAAGTCCGGTTTCCTCCACGATCTCCCGCAGGAATGTGATCACATCCTTCTGGCTGACGGGATCGAGACGGGATGTCGCTTCGTCCGCGAACAGGAAAACGGGGTTGAGGATCAACGCCCGCAGCAGCGCAAAGCGCTGTAACTCACCCCCGGAAATCTGTCCCGGCAGACGGTCGAGCAAGATATCGGGCAAACGCAGGCGACCTGCCAACGCCTCGACATCGGCCCAGCCCTTGCCGTGCAGCCGGACAAGATCCTTCAGTCCCTTGCGGATGGTTTGATGGGGTGCGAATGCCGCCGGCGGGTCCTGGTAGAGTTTCTGGAAGCGTAATGGCGAAAGGCCAGGCCCGCGTTGAACCTTTCCCCCGTCTGATTTGGTGAGGCCCAGCAAGATGTTGCCGAAGGTCGTCTTGCCGCAGCCGCTCGGGCCGAAGATGGAGACGATCTCGCCGGCCGCGACTTCGATATCGAGGCCGGAAAACAAGGTCTTGTCGCCGTAACGCTTTTCCAGTCCCCGCCCGGCAACGACCATCTCGCCCGCGTTCTTCTGTTTCCGCGGCTCCCATCGCGCCGGTTCAGCAGCCAGCAGCGCTTTTGTGTAGGAATGCTCGGGTGCCTCCAGCAACTTCCGGGCCTCGCCGTACTCCACGAGGCGTCCGTCCAGCATGACGCCTATAGTTCCGCCGAGGGCACGAGCGACGGCAACGTCGTGGGTGATCGTCAGCAGCAGACGTCCTGCCTCTACCTCCGACAGCAGACGGGCCGTTACCGAACGCCTGAGCGCCGCATCAAGACCCTTGGTCGGCTCGTCGGCGATCAGAAGCTCGGCATCCGCAGCATGCGCGATGGCAATCGCCGCCCGCTGGCCCATGCCGCCGGACATCTGGAACGGGTAGAGCTCGGCTGCCTGCTGGAGGGAAACATCGGAAAGATTGCTCCTGGCTGCTATTGCGCTGTCTTCAACCGACTTTGCCTTCACATAGCGATGGACCTCGGCCACCTGCGGCGCCACGCGCATGGTCGGATCGAGCGCCAACCACGGCTCCTGCGGCAGGAGGCTGATGCTGCGGCCCCAGCGGCGACGTCGCTCCGACGGCGCCTCACGAAGAATTTCCGCGCCCTCGAAGAGGATATGGCCTGTAGCGCGCAACTCATTTGGCAGGGTGCCCATGATCGCCTGGGCAACGAGGGACTTTCCAGATCCGCTTTCTCCGAGCAGGGTCAAGGGCCGACCGCGACCCACGGCAAGCGATATACCGGAAACAATGGGACCCGACTGGGAATGCACGGATAGGTCGGAGACGGAAAGGTCGGTATTGATGGATATGTTCATGCCCGATCTCCTTGCGCGAGCAGTTGCAGGCCAAGTACGAGCAGGAAGATCAGGACGGCCGGAAGCAACACATGAACGGGCGCTTCAGCGAAATAGGGGAGAAGCTCGACGATCATGCTACCCAGTTCCGGCGTCGGGGGCTGCAACCCAACGCTGATCGCGCTTAGCGTTGAAACGGCAATAATGGCGGTCGCCATGGCGAAAGCAGACAGCGTGGCGATCATCGGCCCGATGACCGGCAGCACATAATGGACGAGGATATAGCGGGAGCCGAAACCAAGCATGCGCGCCGCTTCGATATGCGGCTGGGCAAGCACCGTCCGCGTCGTCGCCTTGGTTACGCGGTAGAACTCGACCCATAGGGTTAGCGACAGCCCGAGGAAGAGCGGCCCGTAATCGCCCGGGGAAAAGGCGAGCAGCAGCAGCACCAGCATGAGCCCCGGCAAGGCCAGCACCACGGTCGCCACAAACTCAAGCATGCGTTCCGTCCATCCGCCTTTCCACGCCGCGGCAAGGCCAAGCAGGATGCCGGGCACCGCCGCCGCCAGCATGGTGAGAAACGCCATGCCGAAGGAGAGGCGTGCCCCGTGGGCGAGACGCGCCAGGAGACTGCGCCCGTAGTGATCCGCACCCAGCTGGTAGTCGCCGCCTATTGGGGCCAGGCTTGCCCCGAGATCCTGCGTCGACGGATCGGATGATATGAACAGAGGGCCAAGAAGGGCGAAGCCGCCGAGCAGGATCAGCAGCCCGGCGCCGGCCAGTCGCGCCGTCCCGACACCCGTTCTGGCTCTCGTGGATGTCATGTTGCCGATGGTGCTCATACGGTTTTCCCTGTGCGCGGATCCAGCCAGAGGGTGAGAAGGTCCACAGCCGCTCCGATCGCGACGAACATCAGCCCCATCATCAGCGCCGTCCCCTGCACCATCGGGATATCGCGCTCGACGATCGCATGAACCAGCGCATGCCCGATGCCCGGATACGCAAAGAGCGACTCCACCACCACGACCCCTTCGATCAGATAGATGGCCTGCAGGCCGAGATACGAGACGACGGGAATGGCAGCGTTCCGAAGCCCATGACGGCGCACGACGACGCGTTCCGAAAGCCCTTTGTAGCGCGCGAAGGCGAAATAGGGTGCCCGGGCAACGGCCGCGACCGCGTTGCGGGTGACCCGGCTCGACATGGCCGCCAGCCCAAGCGCCAGGGTCAATGCCGGAAGCAGGATCTCGCGCGGCGAGCCGAAGCCGGCCGGCGGCAGCCAACCGAGCTGCCGGGAAAAGACCAGCATCAGGATCAGCCCCAGCACGAAAGGCGGAATGGCGCGAAAGATGACGGCGCTCATGAGACCGAGACGATCCGCGGCTCCCCCCGGCTTGAGGCCGCCGAAGAGCCCGACGATCGGACCGATCAACAGCGACAGCACGAGAGCCGCCGCCGCCAGCCAGACGGAAGCAACGAGCTGCACCTGCAGTTCGTGGGCTACGGCGCGGCCGGTTACCAGCGAATGGCCGAGGTCGAAACGCGCCAGGCTACCAAGCCATTCCAGGAACTGCATCGCGATCGGCCGGTCGAGACCAAGTTCGAGGCGCACCTTTTCCGCCGCATCGGCAATTCTTGCATCCGGCCCGTAGCGGCCCGCCGCAACGCGCATGGCCGCATCGCCCGGCAGGACGCGCATCAGGATAAAGCACAAGGCCCCGACCGCGACCGAGACGATGCCGGCCTGCAGCAAGCGCGCGACAAGGAAGTTCTTCATCGCGCTGCCCGTCACTTTACCCAACGGATCGAGGAGAGGCCGTAGTTCACCTCAAGCGGATCCACCGCGACGCCCGTGATGCGCTTGCTGGAAACGATGGCAAGTTCCGACCAAGTGACGGGGATGCTCGGCAGTTCCTGTTGCAGGATCTCGGCCGCTTGTGTCTCGAGGGGAGCGCGGACAGAGGCATCGCTTGTCGCGGCGAGCTTTTCGACGACAGCCTGCATCTCCTTGTTGTCCCACCCCATAGCGCCCCAGTCGCTTCCACCCGGACCATAGTCCTGCAGAAGCGTGCCCACCGGATCGGGCACGATCGAGTAGAGGCGTGAGATCAACCCCATCTCCAGCGTTCCATCCTTGTGGCGCGCGGGGATTTCCGAACTGTTGCCCACAGATACCTTGACGTCGATGCCGACCCGGCGAAGCTGAGCCTGAAGCGCTGTTGCGAGCGGCGGCAGTTCCGGCCAGCTGGAATAGGTCAGCATGGTGACGCTGAAGCGCTTTCCATCCTTTTCGAGGATGCCGTCCCTGCCCGGCGTCCAGCCGACTGCCGCCAGCAGCGCCTTCGCCTTTTCGACATCCTGCGTAAGCGGCTCGACGCCAGGCATGTTCCAGCCCTTCATCGCCGGCGGGAAAAGCTGGGTGGCGGCCAGATCGGCATTGCGCAGGATAACCTTGGTGATCCCCACCCGATCGATGGCGGCGCTGATCGCCTGCCGCTCCTCGATCTGATCGAAGAAGGGCGACCCGGCATTGACCTTGAGGATGCGGGTGCGCGGGATCGTGGCGATCTGGACGTCCAGCTTCGGATTGGCCTTCAGACGATCGACCGAGACCGGGAGCATGGAGAAGACGAGGTCGGCCTCGCCGCTCTCGGCCATAAGGGCGCGGGTTTCCCCCTGCCCCACGGCGAGATAGCTCACCTCCGTAATGCCGGGCTCGCCACCCCACCACCTGCCCGAGCTCTCCAGTTCGAGCCGGGCCGGCGGGGTGAGTGTCTTCACCCGATAAGGCCCGGACCCGACGATGCCGGTGATCTTGCCTGCACCGTCGAATGAAGACGGAGCAAGGATGATGGTGCTGAAATGCACGAGATAGGCGGGCAAGGCAGAAAACGGCTTGTGCAGCTTGATGCGGATTTCGCCGCCCTCGCCTGCGATTTCGGCAATCGGAGCCTGAGAAAGGACCCCTACCCCTCCAAGCGTCCGCCTAAGACTGGCAACGGCGGCCTCTGCGGTGACCTTCGTCCCATCGTGGAAAACGGCGTTGTCGCGAAGCGCAAAGGACCAGTTCAAACCGTCATCGGAAACCGTCCATCTTTTCGCAAGGCCGGGGGCGAGCGTGCCCTGCTTGTCGGTCGTGACAAGCGTCTCGGCGACCTGAAGCCGGCTGAAGACATAGCCGGTCTGTGCCGGTTCGATGCCGGCGATCTCCCAAGGTCCCGCGACCTTGAGCGTTTCGGCGCAGGCGGAACTGACGGATATCGGCGCTCCGAGCGTCAGCGTTAGGAAAAGCGCCTTCATCATGCGCATCGCATTCTCCATTTCTGATTGGATATCAAAATTGTCCGCTCAGCCCCACTTCGCAGGCCGCAACGCCATATTCGGCGTCCTCCTTCGTGACTTCGGCCAAGCTTCATGGATCGATACCCGCCTGGTCTCGCCCCATGATCACGGTCAGCGAACCATGCTCGAGTGCCCCGCAAAGATGACGGAGCGCCGCGTGGTTCTGATAGCCGGGCGTCGGATGTTTGAATTTCAGGCTGATATCGCTCATCGCGTCCTCGAAAACTGGAAGCGATTCCTTAGGTAATGTTATTACGTTCGTCAAATGAAATGTTACGTAATAACATACGTAGCCAGTGACCGCGTTTTGAAGAGGGCCTGAGCCGCTTCGGCAGGTCTTACTTGGATGAAGCGCCAGCCGATCAAGCTGTACGAATTCCGTGGATTATCACTTTTTCAGAAACGCCTAATTAAAGCCTTTTAGGTAGGGTTATCGGCACGGGGTCATCAAAAAGGGGAACTCGCCGTGACATTGCCAATCAAATTTTTGCCCGAGACCTTCGCGAAGAAGACGCTGTGCTGCGCCGTCGCAACGTTGCTTGTGGCAGGCATTGCCGGATGTTCGTTCGTACCCGATCAGGGTCAGCGGACGCCGCTGTCGGTCAAGCAGGTCGGCTATTCGGTGCCGACGAGAAAACCTGTCGAACGCGGGCAAGCGATCGTGAAGCAGAAAGAAGCAAAGATCATCCAGACGAGCTACCTCGGTCGTGCCCCCTATATCTGCACGCCGAGCGGTTTCGGAAGCACGTCGCGCTGTTTCATGCGGTAGGAGTTGCGCGCCGGCATCAGGTCAATACGCTGTACCGAATCGACAGTGATGCCAGGCGCGCAACTCCCCTCCCCCCCGGCCCGGTTATGGGGCTTTGCCGACGATCGCCTGGATCTTGCCCAATTGCGCGCCTACATAGTCGCCATAGCGTAGTTTGGTGAACTCGTCGGAGGAGTTCACGGGCGCATTCCTGAAGATGTACCACTGACCGTCAGGTTCACGTTTCTGGTAGATGACGTTTCCCTTCTTGCGATGGCTGAAGCAGGTGATTGCCGGAGCCGAGCCGCTTTGGGCGTACCAACGAGCATTGAAGCAGAGCTTGCCCGGCTTGGTAATAAACCATCGGCCGACGCCATAGGAAGGAGGACCTTCTTCCCTTGACCAGGCTGTGAACCGTCGCGCCCGCACCGAAAAATGGCCCGCACCAGCCTTCCAGATCCACGAGTTTTGGCCATAAAGCCTGTAGATTTCTGTATTGTTCAGGGGGGTAGTGGCCTTCACGTTAGCGCCTCCGGACGACCCAGCAGCGGATGCCGCCGTCGCAAAACCACCGGCTAAAGCGAACGCCAGAAACATTTTCGGAAATGTCAGCATGTCGGAGTTCCTTCTTCAATTCGTGGTTTCGCGTGCCACCCGCCAATCCGGCCGGCCAAAGCCGTTCGGCCAGGGATAGACTTCGCGGTCGTTGAAGTAGACCACTGCGGTCAGGGCCGGAAAGTCGGGATACCGTCTGGTCACGCTTTCGGCCCAGTTACGAACGTATGACTCGTCACCTTCATAGCCGAGTTCGGCGACCATGATCGGCTTGCCAAAATGCGAGACACGGCCATATCCTGGCGTCAGCCGTTCAGAGAACGTCTGGTCCCGCCCGGTCGTATAGCGATCGTACTGCTGAAAGCCAAAGACCGAGAGGCCAATGACATCGACCACGTCATCCCCGGGATAAAAGGCCTCAAGGCCCTCATTGCCCTTTGGTGACCACATATATTGGGCCGTCTTCAGATGGGTTCGGCAAACCTGCACCATCCGGCGGTAGGCGGCTATATAGTCGTTGCTCTGCCAGTGCGACCACGAGAACTGGTTGTCTGTCTCATCCATTTCCTGGGCCCAGCGGATGATGACCGGGCTTTTCAATGTCGCGGCGGCAGAGCAGACGGTAGCCATGTACTCGTCCCGCGAACCGTTCAGAATGCCCTGCAGCAGTTCCTGCGGCGTCAAGCGCCAGTCGGGCGACCAGGACCATGGCTCGACTGAAATCAGCAGCGAACGGCCGCGTGCTTGCGCGTAGTCGTCGGCGAGCGTCAGCGTGGACAGGTCGACGTCTTCCCAAGGCAGGAAGAGGTGCTCGATCCAGGAACTCGACGGTTCGTCGAAGTCGCCATGCGGGTCATAGGCGCCGAAGGTTATTGAATCAGGGGTGACGATCGGCCTCTTTATCGACCGTGTCGCCGCTGTCATGGCTGATGGCGCAGCAAACGCAAGTAGTCCTGCTTCGGGAAGATTGCGCGGCATGATCGCCGTAAGGACAGATCCCGACAACAACAGGCTGGTTAACGACAAGGCTATTACTTTCGACAGGTTATGCATTGTCCTCCTCCTTCAGGCTCGGATAGCGCCAATCCGGATAAACGGCATCCGTTCTCAATTCAGTTCCCGCCGGAACGGAATCCCATCGTGGCTTCAAGATGATCGTGCGTAGCGCGGCTCCACCTCTGCCCGCCCCGGCGACCCCGTAGCGTTCGGTGAAGAATTGAAGGCTGCCCCCCCAGGCGAGCGCCTCAACCCCGTCTTTTCCACGCATAGTCGTTGCAACTCCGGGGAGGATGACGAGCGTCAACAGCGCAAGCGCCATGGCGGGACGATAAAATCGGGGGGGCGTGGCAATCCTGTTTTCGCGGGAATGCCTGATGACGATGACCAGCAGCAGCAGGGCATAGATCGCAGCATTCAGGATCGTAAAGAGGTAAAACCCCTTCGTCGCTCCGGCATCGGCGATGGCGAATGCCGGCAGCACCGCGACAAGTGCAAGGAAGGCATAGGGCGCCAGGACACGCAGCGGCAGCGGATCGACTTCGGACCGCCCCTTTGGGGTGACCCGGAAATCAACAAAGGATCCTGTGAACCAGTCATGGATTGCCGCCAGCGTGCCGGCAACCGCCCATGGCCAGCGCGCCAAAAGAAAGAGCATGCATTCCCAGTTCAGGACCTTGGCGTCGTATGGGCGGAACGAACCGCTGGCCCGCCAGCGATAGGCCATCACCACGAGAGTGATCGCGAGCCCTGCAAAATGCAGCAGGAAATCCGGATAGGACACAGCCACGAAGCTTTCACCGCGCACGAGCGCGACAATCGGCGTTGCAAACGTCAGCAGCATGAAGAAAGCAAAAAGCGGATACCAGAGCTGGGAGAACAGGAATTGGAACCTGAGCCTGAATGGCAACCGGCCGACGAGGCGGGGAGAATACTGCAGAAGAAGCATGACTAGGCTGCGCGACCACTGGAATTCCTGTGTCACAAGGTCGCTGAACGTGGCAGGCCCGTCGCCATGGGCAATAGCGTCAAGGGCATGTACGCCCCGCCAACCGGCGGCATTCATCATCAACGTGGTGGAATGATCTTCCGCCAGTTCCGGCCCCAGGCCGCCGATCTGTCTGAGCGCCGACGTGCGCACCGCATAATGCGATCCTATGCACAATGGCGCCAGCCCTGCATTATAGCCGGCTTGAAGCGAACCGTGCATACTCGCTTCTGCGTAGAGCCTTCCCCGAGCCGACCAGCTTTCAGCCGCGTTCTTGTCGCAGATGCTGGGTGCGGAGACATAGCCGACTTTCGGGTCGGCGAACGGGCGCAGCATTTGGAAAAGATAACCGGGCTCGGGAACGTGGTCGGCGTCGAGCTGCGCGACGAAATCATAACGATCGTAACCATAGTGGTCGTAGAAGAAGGCGAGATTGCCCTCTTTGCATCGCGTGCGTCGCGGCCAGGAGGCCCTGTGGTAATCGGTTCGCCCTTTGCGGGTCGAGACGGAGACACCATGGCTGCGGCACCAGGCGATCGTTTCGGAGGATGGGTCCTCGTCGGCGAGCCATGTATCGTGCGGCACATCCTGGGCTAGCATCGCCTGCAAGGTTTTCCTGACGACGGAGAACGGCTCAGAAGGCGCCTTGGTCACGACCATGGCCACCCGGCTTTCGGCCGGCAGGCGCAAGGGGCCGTTTGGTTTGGTTGCCCGATAGAAGATGACGATAAAATAGGCGGGCAGCAGGGTGATCCAGATCAGCACCACGCTTACGATCACGGAGCCGAAAGCGTCGTTGTGATGGCGCGGCTCCAGCCACCAGGCCCAGAAGTAGAGAAGGGCAAGGGCCCAGAGCCCGGCCAGGACCAGATATTCCACCCGGCGGGACCCGGCCAGAACCGGCACGAGAAGCGGCTCCTGAGCGACATTCGGGATGTCCTGCACTTTCGTCGTTGCCAGCTCCGTCACGACCGCACCTCCAGCCCGAAGTAGGGGGCAGCCGTACGCACGATGGTTTCGAGATCGGAATATCGTGGCTGGAAACCCAGGGTGCGGCGCGCGAGACTGGCATCTGCATAGAGGCTCGGCGGATCGCCCTGCCGACGCGTATGCATCATGACCGGGACCTTGCTCCCGGTAATTTCCTCAATCGCCTTCAGGACCTCCCTGATGGAGAAACCGTGGCTGGAGCCAAGATTGACAGCGAGGTTGCCTCCACCTCCGGCAAGATGCCTGAAGGCCAGCAGATGTGCCTGCGCGAGGTCGGCGACGTGGATATAGTCCCTTATGCAGGTTCCGTCCGGCGTATCATAATCGTCGCCGAATATCTCCAGATGCGGAATTCTGCCGGCCGCTGCCAGCAGGGCCCGCGGGATGAGATGGGTCTCCGGAACATGCCATTCGCCGAGCTCTCCTTCGGGATCGGCTCCGCAGGCATTGAAATAGCGCAAGGCGACGTAACGCAGGCCGAATGCCGCCGCATAATCGGCGAGCATATATTCGCCGATCAACTTGGTTCTGCCGTAAGGGTTTATCGGCGCCTTTGGTGTCGCCTCATCAATCGGCAGTACGGAGGGCACCCCATAGACCGCGCAACTCGATGAGAAAATGATGTTCTGCAGGCCGGTCTGTCGGCAGGCATCCACAAGTGACAACGCGCCACAGACGTTGTTGTTGTAGTACTTCGCCGGGTTCTGCACGGATTCGCCCACATAGGCGGACGCTGCGAAGTGGATGACGGCATCCGGTACATATTTCTCGATGGTCTCGATCAGGCATTGCAGGTCGAGGACATCGCCTTCGACGAAAGGCCCCCAGCGCACCGAGGTACGGATTCCGGTCGTCAGGTTGTCGTAGACGACCGGCTCGATCCCTTCCGAGCGGAGCAGCTTAGCGGTGTGGCTACCGATATAACCGGCCCCGCCCGTGACAAGGATCCGTGGCGTGGTCATCACATGGCCTCCGCAAGCTCGCGCGTCGTGCGAGCGAGAAGGCGCTCGAAATAGTCGATCGTCTGTACGAGGCCTTGCGCCAAATCCACATGCGGGCGCCAGCCGAGCTCCTGCGTGGCGAGCGAAATGTCGGGGCGGCGCTGGCGGGGATCATCGGTTGGCAGCGGATGATGGATGATTCTCGACTGGGAACCGGTCATTCCAATCACCTGTTCGGCCAGTTCCCCGATGGTGAATTCCCCGGGATTGCCGAGATTGACGGGTCCCGTCAACGACGGCGGCGAGGCCATCATGCGGAGGAAACCGTCAACGAGATCGTCGACGAAGCAGAACGAGCGGGTCTGCGAACCGTCGCCGTATATTGTGATATCCTGCCCTGTGAGAGCCTGGACGATGAAGTTGGAGACGACGCGGCCGTCATCCGGACGCATGCGTGGGCCGTATGTGTTGAAGATGCGAACGACCTTCACCTCGACCTGAAGCTTCTTGTGAAAGTCGAAGAACAAAGTCTCCGCGCAACGCTTGCCCTCATCGTAGCAGGAGCGCGGGCCGAAGGGATTAACATTGCCCCAGTAGCTTTCGATCTGGGGATGGACGTTCGGGTCGCCGTAGACTTCCGAGGTGGATGCCTGGAGAATGCGTGCGCCAGTGCGTGAGGCCAGTTCCAGCAGGTTGAGCGAACCCAATACGCAGGTTTTCGTGGTGTGGATCGGGTCGAGCTGATAATGCGGAGGCGATGCCGGGCAGGCGAGATTGTAGATCTCGTCGACCTTCAGGTCGAACGGTTGCACTATGTCGTGCGCGATGACCTTGAACGTGTCAAACCGCTCCAGATGGTCTATATTGCGTCTCAGACCGGTGGAGAAGTTGTCGAGGCAAACGACTTGATGACCGGCCTGGAGAAGAGTCTCGCACAGATGTGATCCCAGAAAACCGGCGCCTCCGGCGACAATAATCTTTTTTGATTTCTGGGGTTTTTGCGGTGAGGAACGCCTCCTATAGATCGCTTCTGCAGAAGATTGGGCACGAATGTTACCAAGATAGTTCACGACTACCTCCATACTCGACGGATTGTTTTTAATAAGACGCGGTTTCACCTATCCAACGACGTTCGCCTTGGATGCTGGCACAGGTGAATATTTAGATATTTCCGGGTATCTCTCCGGGGGTCTTGCTTTTTTATTTAGATACAAGCAAACGGGACAGTTGTCGTTATCATCACATCCTAAAAATTATCGCTCTGTACATTTTTTCTAAATAAGTAATATGGATTATAACTTTTAGCTGTGGCACTTCGGGATTTTCTCCCTTTTCGGCAGGCGCTCCGAGATTGCCGTTCTTAACTTCAGGCTGCCCGGGCTCGGTTTGTGAGCCGGAGGATTTGAATGAGTGAAGAGTTCGGATCTGCAAACAAATCGGCAAAGGGAGAAGGGTGGCCAGACCATCTGGAGCGGCGGCGGTGGCCGCGCGAGCCTGCTACCCAGAAAGAAGACCGTCCCGAAGCTCCACCCGCACTGATCCCCCTGAGGTTCTCGACACTGGATCTGCCTCTTCTGGAGCAATTCGAAGCGTGGCGGGCACATATGGCTCCGCTCGTCGAGGTGCATTTGCCGAATGGGAAGTCTCCCGATGATGGTTTCCTTGCCGAGCAGATCGGGTGGCGGCTCGGCGATATGCTCGTCGTTCAGCAACGTACGCCCGAGCACAGCTATATCCGCGACCAGGCCATGCTCCGATCGAGCCCGATCGACCATTGGAATCTCGGTCTTCTTCGTAGCGGCCGAGCATGGACCGAAGTTGACCGCCACGTCACAGAGACCGCCCCGGAGGAGATATTCTTCAGGTCTCTCAGTTATCCCTATCGCGGGCGGATAACCGATTCTACAGCCGTACTCCTCTTCTTCTCCTATGAATCGCTGGCGAATGATGCCAGCCTTCTGCAGGCGGCCAACAACACCATCCTATCCGGCGGCCTCGCCGATTTGCTCGTCACTTATATCAACGAAATGGAGGCAAAGCTTAGCAGCCTCACGGCAGGGGAAGTGCCGGGGGTCATACGGGCGGTCAAGGACATGGTTATTGCTTGCGTCACTTCATCGACGAAGCTGGACGCAAAACAGATGCAGACCAACATGGGGATGATGGAGCGGGCGCATCGCTATATTCATCTCAACCTTCACTCGGGTAATCTGACACCCGACACCATGTGCCAGGCACTGGGCATCTCGCGCACGCGCCTCTACCAACTGTTCGAATCCAGTGGAGGCGTCCTAAACTACATTCGAAAACTTCGTCTTCAGCAAGCGTATGCGGAGCTGAGCGATCGAACCAATCACAGGCCGATCGCCGAGATCGCAGACGCTGCCGGCTTCGACGTGGCGGCTAATTTCACACGCGCTTTCAGCCATGAATTCGGAGTTAGCCCTCGCGAAATCCGAAGGGCGATGGGGACGGGCCATGTGGCCAGCACGGCTGCTTTTGCCACACGCAGTCATGAGACGACGATCGGCGATTGGCTAGCGCTGGCAGGTTAATCGGGCTTTGTTGCCCCGCAGATGCCGGCTCCTTCAGTCAACTGAGCGTGAGATCGACGCCAGGATGCAGTTTCTTCAGGTTGGGAAGGGACCTCGACTGCCAGGGATATTCCGAGCTTCCGCGCACTGTTAATCGGATATTGGGCCTGTTGCGCGCCTCGATCGTAAGTTTTGCGAGCAGGTTGATCCCGGATGAATTGAGAAACTGCAACCCGGTAAGATCCACCGTAACGCGATCCGGTTCGGTTTCAATGATATTCATGACGAGGGAAAAGATAGGCGCGTAGGCCTCTGTATTGGGCAAGCGCATGGACCCGTCAAAATAAATCTCCGTACCCTCTGACCAGACACGATATTCGTCTTCCGTGACTTCCATATTGAACCGCCCGTTAATTTGAGACATCTGGAACCGCGATAGATGCATAGGTTTCGAGCGGGATCTTGCCGCCCGGCTCCTCGGCACCGAAAACCCACGCAAAGTGAGCGCCATAATCGCTCATGAGGGTCAAAAGCCCAAGGCCCGAGCCGTTTTCGGTCGTGCTGGTCGCATTCGCCTCGATCCGCTTTATAAGAAGGTCCCCTGGGTCGCCAGTCGTGATTTCCGACAGCAAGTGCTGGAACTGCAGGGCGGGCTCCTCATCGATAAGATTGGAGACTTTTGCCCGGAAAACATTGTCGTCGACCGAAGCTTCCACGACGACCTCGCCGGCTGCACGGAACTTCACGGCGTTCTCAATAAGCTCATTCGTCAGATAACCGACATTGTGCCGAACCTCCTTATAAAGATTGCGGGATGTACGGTAGCGCAATGCGACGAATTCGGCGACAAAATCGGATGTGATGGCACAGTGCTTCCAACCGAGTTCCAGAGGTCCCTCGAAGAGGCAAAGCCGTGTGACTTTTTCGCCGGTTCCGATTGCCAGATCTTCCAGCCCATATAAAGTTGTCATTCGATCACCTGTGTCTCATGACCACAAGCGTGATGTCGTCATGAATTTTCTGCGTACCGATATGGGCCATCAGGTCGTCGATGATCCCGTTTTTCACATCCTCCGCGCTCAAACCGTAGCGCCGGCCGGCGCTTTCGCAAAGCCGCTCGATCCCGAATAGTTCGCCGTCCGGGCTTTCTGCCTCGGTCACGCCATCCGTATGAAGAACAATCATGTCGCCCCGATCGAAGGTGACTTCTCGTGTTGCCACGAACGGCGAAATGTCCGGTTCCAGTCCAATCGGCAGGCCAAGATCGAGCGTGTCGATCCGTTCCACCTTTCCAAACTTGCGCACGACGATCAACTCCTCGTGTTGACCCGAAAGCGTGAGGCGCCTTCCGTCGTAATCCAGGAAGGCGAGGGAAAGGTGCTTGTTCGTGCTGGTCCTCACAAGATTCTTGTAAATCGCACGGTTCATGCTGTTCAGGAACTGCGAAGGATCCATGTCGCCTGCCTCCTGCAAGGCCCGTGCGATCGACTGGACCATCAGCATCAGGACGCCGCTTTCGAGGCCATGCCCGGTCACGTCGCCGATGCCGATCTTCAGTCGCTCGCCGTCCTTCAGGACATCGTAGTAATCGCCCCCGACCTCATCGGCCGGCCGCATGTAGGCCGTGATCTCCAGATCGGTTATCTCTTCCAGCTCACCGGCCTTTGGAAGCACCATCATCTGGATTCGGCGCGCCACGGCCAGTTCCGCGCCAAGGCGCAGGTTTTCGCTGCGCAACTTCTGATTCAAGGCGGAAATCTGCAGGTTCGCCTCTTCGATCTCCTTCGTCCTGTCGTCAACGAGCTGTTCGAGGTTTTCGGTATGGAAACTGATCTGTTCCGCCATGCGGTTGAAGGCTAGTCCGGCTTCGCCGACCTCATCATGCGTCGGAATATCCACTCGAACAGAATAATCCTTAGCCTGAATGCGTTTGGCGGCATCGGCGAGCGCGCTGATGCCTCTGGTTATGCGCTTGGATATGGCGAAGACCGCTCCGATGACGAAGCACAGGGATACGGCAAGAGCAAGAACCTGGTAAATCAGGATCCGGTTGGTCGCCTTGGAAATCCCCGCCTGGGCGGCAAACAGCGAGGCGTAGATTTCGCGTTCCGGCACGATAATTCCGAGCAGCATGGCTTCACGCCCGACAGGGCCTGAGACCCAGAGATTTGTCGGCTGCAACTGTTTTAGGACGACGAGATACGGAACCTTCTCGCCGTTTTCGTCGAGGAGGATGTGCCGCAACAGTCCATCTTCCCCCAGTGGCAATTGCGCGATTTCCGGCTGTATGCTGCGCCTGAGGGAGCGGCTGAGGCCCGTCACGCCTTCGCCGCCCGTATCGCTCAACGCCTGCAGGCCCATGATCTTCTCGCCGATGGGATTGATGGCAACAACATTGCCATCCGACATGGTGAGAAAGCCGAAGCCATTATCGGCGACTTTGACGTTTTCGACAATTTCTGCCAGTTGGTCGAGGGTGATATCCGTTCCGGCGGCGCCTGCGACCTTCGTGCGGTCGCGAGACCAGAGTGGCTGGAAGAAGCTGACGATGAGCTTGCCGGTGATCGCATCCGTATAAGGGGCCGTCTGGGTAATGTCGTCGTTGACCGGCCGCTGGTTCGGATCCTTGGCCCATTGCTCCCAGGACTCGTAAAGCCCCGGAAAGAAGAAGGTCCAGAACTCCGCACTGTTATGGCCCGGATAGAGCTTGTCAAAAGTCTGGGCCTGATCCGTGTAAGGCGCCGTGCGGAAGATCGGTCGTTCCTTGGGGCCGATGTAATACATCTGCAGCTTTGACAGACCATTTGCCAGCAGACTTGGTGCAATGAGGTCGAGGACCGTGCTGTTCTCGATATCCTTCTGCACTTCGGGCAGCGGAAGATGATCGGAACCGAGAAGATATCCCCACACACTGACGACGGATGGCGGACCGGGCAGGTTCTGGGCCCATCCTCCTTTGGCGTCGTAAACGACCTCGACCGTTTCCGGAGCACTGCGAGCCACCGCCTCCCCGATCTGGGTTGCCATCGGAGGGCCGTCAATCTGCGCCTGAAGGACGCCAGCCAGCGTGTTTACGTCGGAATGGACGCGGTTCAGGAGCAGATTGACATGCTCGGCCGTCGTCTCCGCGTAAGAACGGATATAACCCTGATTGGCCTCTTCCAGCCCCTGGCCGACCTCGGCGGTTGCGTCTTGCGAGAGACGTCGCACATTCCAAAGCGCTAGTCCACCCGTTACGAGCAAATCGAAGAGAACCGCGCTTCCGACGACGATTACGAATTTCGCGCGGAACGAGCGCAATCCAAACCGTGCGACCTGCTGGCTTGGTGTCCTCATAGTGGTTTACGTCCGGATGCCGCCCAGATTGGCCAGCCGGCGTATCCCTTAGGGTGAAGGGCGGCAAAGATGTGATCCCTGAACCCCTGGCGGAACCGTTCAATGAATTCGGGAGGATCGCCACGTTTTACGGCCATTTCTCCTGCGTAAACCTGTTCCCATGCCGCAATCACGTCGGCAAAGTCCTGGGGATCTCCGTCCAAATTTGTAACCATGAAGGATTCCACCAGGATATCGTCGAAGCCGGCATCGACGAGATGTCGACGGCTCTTGGGTCCAAATTCCACATCCATTTCGAAGTGGCTGAATAGCTTTGCAACCTCATCATATGTCCACTGAATGCTCTGCGATCGGGGTTCTCCGAGGCAGTGCGAATTCTTTTCGTTGGTAATATACACCCGCCCGCCAGGTTTGCAGATCCGATAAAGCTCCTTCAAAAGCGCCGTCGGCCGATTGAATATCTGAAGCGAATGCCGGCAGGTCACCAAGTCGAACTGATTGTCCTCGAGAAGCATTTCCGATGCGTCGCCGTAGGTATACTCGACATCGGCAATGCCGAATCTGGCCGCCATGTCGCGCGCATAGTCAAGGCTTGCTTTCGAGTGGTCGAGCGCCACGATGCGCGTTGGCTGGAACTCTTTTTTGACAAGAATGGCGAAATCACCGATGCCACAACAGATATCGGCCATCACGATTCCCGGACGCATGCCGTGACGGGGAAGGATTGTGCGCTCATGGCGCCATGTCATTTTGGTTTGAGTCCGCAATATCGGAATGAAGCTCGTATCCTCCACGAAGCTTTGGCCGGGATAGAATTTGGAATCATAAACTTCCACGGTCACCCGCGGTTCGATCCTGTTCAGGTGCGTGAACATGCGCTCGGTCCAGCCGACGACGCTTGAGGTCACCACGACGAACCGGAGATCCGGCCTCGCCCGACAGGCATCAAGAACGACGCGAGAAATGGCCTGGAAAGCGGTGTTATTCATTTGGACGAGGCGTCGCAAATTGATGTGGAGGACCCCTCGCACATCAGCTATCGCGCTTTTCAGCATGGAAATGGTTGCCGCGATCTCGTCCACCGAATGCGGCCGGATCACGCCCGCCAGTGAAAACTCCTGGTTGTTGGCGTCGAACTCCGCAGTGAATGGCGCTGAAAAGACGATGGCGTTCAACTTAGGGCTCTTTCAAGCGGAAGGTCGGCGACGAACGTTATATCTGACGGAGCATGTTCCTCGAGATGCAAGTCAGCGTCGAAATTGATCGCCAGATCGAGAAGAATGACCTCCCTGTTTGGTGTCTGATCCATTGAAATGGCGCTCAAGTACCTCCCGAGCACATCCTCTTGATGAGTCTTCGCTATGGCCTCGCGATAGAACTGCTGCTGTCCGGGGGGGCATCTGAAACTGAGCCTCACACGTTCCTTCAAATCATGTCGATAGACCGTGCAGTCCAGCCTGCCTTCGGGAGAGCCGCCGCGAAACGACACCTCCAGCAGCTCATTGAGAGCAAAGGAGAAGAAATTCGAGTGGCGGATCGGGTCCATGCGGTTATGGCTGATCATCCTCGCCATAAAGGTCGACAGCTGATCGCAATGCTGCCAGTCGGACAGAAAGGTTGCCATGTCCATTTCGAACTGGATCAGGGGTGCGAAGCCCGTTTCCTGAGGCTTCTTCCTGGCTGCACGCATGTCTTCTCCTCCTTTCATCTACTCCTCGGTCCTGAAGCTCTTCACACGATTTGCTGCTGGCACCATCAGGGTTCGAAGGCGGGGTTGGGGCTGGATATCGGCGTTTCCCCGAGAGGAACGGTCGACGCGAACTTGTGCAGGAACGCGTCGATTGTCGAGGCGGGCATGGGATGGCCCAGATAATATCCCTGCAGCCGGTCGCAACCCGTCTTGCTGAGCCAAGCAGCCTGCTCGGCCGTTTCCACGCCCTCGGCGGTGACGTTCATCCCAAGGCCGTGGGCCAGGGCGATGATGGATCGGACGATCGTCTGGCTCTTCTCGTCGTTTTCGAGATCCTTGATAAAATACTGGTCGATCTTGATCGTATCGAAGGGGAAATTCTTCAAATAGCTGAGCGAGGAGTAATAGGTGCCAAAATCGTCTAGCGATATCTGCACACCCAGCATGTTCAGGGTGTTGAGCGTATCGAGATTGTTTATCGTCCGTTCCAGGAGCACGGATTCGGTAATTTCGAGTTCAAGCCGGTCTGCGGGGATGCCGACCAGATCCAGAGTCTGCGCGATGCGATCCGTAAGCCCCGCATGCAGAAATTCCGCCGGAGAGAGATTGACGGCAACCGTAAAATGGGGCGGCCATTTCATGGCTTCGCGACAGGCGGTTTCAAGCGCCCATTGGCCGATTTCGCTCATCAGTCCGTCCATCTCAGCCATGGGTATGAAGACATTGGGCGGGATGACGCCGACCGTTGGGTGACGCCACCGCAATAGTGCTTCGAAGCCAACAATCGAGAAGGACGGCGTTACCAGGGGCTGATATTGGACGAAAAACTGACCTTCCGTGAGGGCGGTTCGCAAGCTGCGCCGCAACATCTCCCGTTGTTCCAGAACAATCAGCATGGCGCGCGTGAACGTCCGCGCCCGGTGCCGGCCATCTTTCTTGGCTGCATAGAGTGCGATGTCGGCCGCTTTCATCAGTTGCTCGAACTCATTCCCATCAGTCGGTGCAACAGCAATTCCCACGCTTGCGCCGACGAAGACGTTGATGCCACCGACAGTGAACGGCTCCTTGAAGACGCTGACGAGCGCCTCGGCAAGGCGCTCGGCCTCTTTCGGCTGATTGGCTCTCCATTGGATGACGGCGAATTCGTCGCCGGCCAACCGGTAGGCGAATTCCTGGTCTCCCAGCACGCTTCTAATTCGCTCGGCCGCCATTTTCAGCACGGTATCGCCGGCGCCGTGCCCCAACGTGTCATTGACAGGCTTGAAGTCATCGAGGTCGATTTGCATGAGAGCAAGTTTGCTCCCCTCGGAGACCGGAAGGGCGCCCCGTAACTGATCGCTGAATTGCCGTCGGTTTGGTAAACCGGTCAACACGTCGTGGGTTGCCTGGTGCAGAAGAAGAGCGCGGTCTTTTTCGCTCTGGCTGTAGGTTCTATGGAAGCTCGAGGTGCTTTCCGCTTCGATGATGCCGATGCCGCCGGCGCTGCGGAAGATGATGAGCGTGCGTTCATCTCCCGTTTTCACATTCGCAATCTCGACTGTCCGAGGCAGTCCGCTCGCAAGCACGAATTCTACCGCAGATTTTGTCGCATCAGCCAGCAGCTCCGGGTAGACGTGCCACAGGGTTGCGTCCACCAGCGAATCGACGGCGTAGGCTTTTCGATGCCTTGCCGAGCACTCCGTGAGATGAAAGCTCTCATCATAAAAGGAGACGAGTTCAACCGTATCGGCGTAAAGGCGATTTTCCACAGGGGCGGACCGTGTCGCATCGGTATTCGACATCTCTCGTTCCCCTTTCGCACCGTCCTCTTAAACGAAACCTGAATAACCCATCTGCATCTGCTCGACTTTGAATTAACTCAATTCCGGCTGACTCGGTTCTTTCACAAAACTATCGCGTAACGTGTTGTGGTCAATGCCGCGGGACCGACGACGCAGCAAATTCTAACTACTCTAGAGGCGGCGGTGGCATCCATATTTCGGAATTGTTCTGCAACCGAGGGCGAACTTGAACATGATGATCAGGTTGTTCTGGATGGGGGCACTTTGGCCAGCGTGGTGAATTCGCCGTTGCAGTTGGCTAAAAGAGAATTGAAGTCGTCACTCCCCCTGATAGACGAGCACT
Organism: Neorhizobium sp. S3-V5DH; assembly: GCF_004343065.1. Classification (NCBI taxonomy): domain Bacteria; kingdom Pseudomonadati; phylum Pseudomonadota; class Alphaproteobacteria; order Hyphomicrobiales; family Rhizobiaceae; genus Neorhizobium; species Neorhizobium sp. S3-V5DH. The sequence continues at coordinate 20,411 of NZ_SMCL01000005.1, read as the reverse complement.
TCAACGACATCGTCGCATCCATTGGTCTACGAACCCCTGATGCACCCGGCAGCACGGCGTCGATGCTCGCCGCGCTCCTTGGTCTCGCGATGGGGAAGATGGCGATTGCAATTGGATTACGATGGTAACCAATTCCTCGACGCCTTCCTGCGATTGGACGACATTTCGGAACGGCTTGCGGCCTCGGCAGAGCGCGATCAGCACCAGTCTCTGCTGCAATAGTCTCCTTTGTTTAAGCTTCCCCGTGCGCGACACAGCGCACCGCCGGTTGGGCGATCGAACCACATTCCTCCGAGCGGCATCGCTGGCGGTTGGCAGTGGTAGGCGACACCCGTTGGCCCACCAAACGTCTGAACCACTGCTGAAAAACCCGTGTATCAGACCACGAAATCGAAGCGCGCGAACTGGCCGTCGTCCGCGGAGCTGATCGTCATGAGCAGCGCCTCATCGAAGATCCGATCACGCGCATTGCCCGGCTCGCCCGGAAAGAAGAGCTGCGTCGTCAGGACATCTCCGCCCGGCTGCTGAACCCTGAAATGGAAGTGTCGCGTGCGTCCCGGATACAGCGCCGGCACGACGGTGTTGAACCACCAACGTCCCTGCCCGTCGGCGAACTGATGTCCCCGCAGGCGGAAGCCCGAACGATCGTACTCACCGTTTTCGTCCGCTTGCCAGATCTCGACAAGACTGCGCGGCATGGGACGGCAGCGATCATCGAAGACATAACCGGCGACAGTTATACGTTCGCCGCGAGGCGCCTCCAGATGGAGATCCCGTTTCAGCGGTGAGTTCGGCTTGAAGAACGGCCCTGCTTCGCGAGCCGGCGTCGGTTCGTCTCCGTCGGCACAGGCACGGGTCAGCGGCAGTCGCGGCGCCTCCTGGGCAAAGGCGATCGCTCCCGTCAGCGGCACGAGCGGCATGGCGAGAAAACCCGAAAGAAGTGTACGTCTTGATGTTGTCAATGCGGGCCTCCGTTCCTCACCCTATCAGAACTGCCAGTTGACCGGGACCCAGGCATAGCCGGAGTCTGTCTTGAGCATTCGGCCAAGGCCCGGAAACGGATAGTGGAAGCCGAGGACCAGGAGCCGGTCCGCCGCCGCCATGTCGAAGATGCGTCGACGGGAGGCGAGTGCCGTCTCCTTGTCGCGATCCGGCCCCGGCATCCATGGTCGGTCGACGTTGACGATCGGGTGATAGGCGAGATCGGCGGTCAGCAGCAGCTGATCGTTCCCGGACTGAACAAGGAAGTTTGCCATGCCGGGCGTGTGGCCAAATGCCGGAAGCGTCGTCAGACCCGGGACGATATCCGCGCCGGCTTCGTACAACACGATTCCGTCCGCCACTGGCTCGACGCTTCGTTTGATGGCGGCTGCGAAATTACGGCGGAACTCTTCGGGGACCGGCATGTAGGAAAGGTCCGGATCGTTACGAACGAAGAAGTCCCAATCGGCCCGAGGCGCAAAGATGGTCGCACGCGGAAATGCCTTGCCACCGTCCGCGGTTCGAAGGTTGCCGACATGGTCCGGGTGCGTGTGTGAAACCACCACGACGTCGATGTCCTCGGGCCGCAGACCGATGGCGGCCAGATTCTGGAAAATGCGGCCGCCTTGCGGACCCATGGTCTGACCGGCTCCCGCCTCAAGGAGGATGCGCCTGCCATTCGTCTCGATCAGCAGCGTATTGAGATTGAGCGTCATGCGGTCGGTCGGCAGGAAGGCGCGCGTCAGAACATCCTGCAGTTCTGCCTCCGGCGCATCGCTGGCGTAAACACGCGGAGGGCCGCCGATAAGCCCGTCACTCAACACGGTCGCTGAGATGTCGCCGACCCGAAAGCGGTAATGGCCGACATTGCCGCCCTGGCTTGGGAGCGACCCCGCTTGAGAAGCCTGCGCAAAGGTCACGCCGGCCGGCAAGGCCAGTCCCGCCACGGCTGACGCAGCCGTCAGCATGATCTTCCTGCGATTCAGTGTGATTTCAGCCATGATTTTTATCCCGTTCAACATACCTGCTTGCAGGTGTTGTTTTTGATTTCAGCATCGGCGGCAGAGGTGCGATTAGCGCCGCCTCGCGACATGTACTCTACGGATGACACAGATCAGGCGTGAGGATAAGCTAATCAAAACGGATCAGCTTAATAAGCAGGACTTTGCAATGCGACCGCTGCGCCTGGATAACTTGGAGATCTTTGAGGATGTCGTCCGCTGTGGCGGCTTTAGAGCTGCTGCGCTCGGCAGGGGCGTTTCGTCGTCCGCGATCAGTCAATCGATCGGCGTGCTCGAGGAAGCACTGGGCATCCGGCTGCTGAACCGAACGACACGCAGCGTCGCGCCGACTGAAGCAGGCGAGCAGCTCCTTAGGCGGCTAGGGCCCGCTCTTCACGACATCAGGACAGCGATCGACGACCTTAATCAGCTCCGCGAACGCCCATCCGGCACCGTGCGCATCAATGCACCGGGTCCGGCCGCCGATCACGTTCTGTGCCCCTTGGCCTTTGAGTTCATGGAGATGTATCCCGACGTCAATATCGAGATCGTCAGTGATGCCGCGATCATCGATATTGTGCAGCAGGGTTTCGACGCAGGTGTGCGCTTCGGGAACCAACTCGCCCAGGACATGATCGCCATGCCGCTGGGCCCCGCCTTGCAATATGCGATCGTGGCCTCGCCTGATTATCTCCGCAGGCGCGGCCGACCCGCTTCACCGCACGATCTCCTGCAGCACGACTGCATCCGTCGCCGTTTCCCCGGCGGAACCATGGCGACGTGGAAATTTGAAAAGGACGGCGAAGAGGTGGAGATCACTCCGAATGGTAGGTTGACACTGAGTTCGGCGCATCAGGAGCGGCAGGCCGCACTCGCAGGCTCGGGAATTGCTCACCTGTTCGATGATTATGTCCGTGACGATATCGAGCAAGGAAGAACTATCGAACTGCTCGGCGGCTGGAAGAAAAAACTGCCAAGCTGGTACCTGTATTATCCGAGCCGGCGGCATGCGAGCGCAGCCATGCGAGCATTCCTCGAATACATCCGTCATCAACATTGGTAGCCGGGAATATTGGCGCGACGGCAGGAAACCAGCCGACATCTCCGTAGATGCCGCGGGTTTCGTCTCCGCGGCATCTAAAACTTCGTCACGCCCGGATGTTGCCGACAAGCCCAGCCTGCGCGTTTTGGACCTTGCCTAGCCGCCCCCCCGGAAACAGCTGAAGTAACAAGTTCTGGCGGAGACTTATCCTCTCATACACCGGTTTTCCGGCAGCGGTAGTCTGGAGGCATACGCGTTCAATGCCGGTAGATTGGATCGCCTCGTAAAGTGCCTCGAGCGTGACAGCCTCTCCGAAACCACGCCGCTGGCGATTAGGGTTGGTCGCCACCAAGACCAGAAACAGGTGACCATCCACCTCGCACGCGCCTGCACAGGCGACGGGGCGAGATCCCTCATATGCGACATAGGCGAATATCTCGTCACGCCACAGCTCGAACCCCGGAACCTCGTCATTGCATCCGCCTGCGACAAGCCGTGGGCGCGCGTTCAGATTCCTTTATCTTCCTTCAAATCCGAATTTCTTCTTTCCGAATAGAAGACGTCCAGATTGCTATCTAACCATAGGTTGATTCTTCCACATAACCGGATTGTTGCTTGCGAGCGGATCGCGACTGCTGGGTTGGCGAAACTAGCCTGCGCCGAAATAGGCAGGCCCGGCCAGATCCTCCAAAAGGCTTTCACCGTTCGGAGCCCACGCGAGGCTTACACGCGTCTGGACGCTGGATGCTTGAATATCCATCGCAGCAAAATGGCTGAACCAGCCATAATGAGAAGCCGCTGTTTCGGGCTCGATCGATTGGACCGGGAGGTCCAATCCCGCGCCGATCGACGTGGCTATCTGCCGGAAGGGGACGCCTTCCTCGGCAACCGCGTGATATCGGGCATAAGGAGCTGCCTTCTCGACTGCCAGCCGGTAGAGCCGCGCCGCATCGAGACGATGAACGGCCGGCCACCGGTTCTCACCATTGCCGACATAGGCGACAAGCCCGTTTTTGCGAGCGGTCCCGATGAGTATGGGGATGAATGCATGATCTCCATCGCCGTGAACGGTGGGCGGAAGGCGAACGACCGACACCGGAACCCCCATATTGGCAACTGCATCGGCCGCAACCTCGGAAGCGGCACGGGGATTGGCGCCTTCGGACGAAGGCGGCACCGGATCGGTCGCCTCGGTGACAAGCCCATTTCCGGGCAGCACGCCTATCGCAGACGTGACGACAAGCGGCCTTCGCGAACCGGCGAGTTCTGTGCCGAAGAATTCGATGATGGACCGATCCGCCTCGCAGCTTTCCCTGAATTGCGAGAAATCGTGGTTGAACGCGGTGTGCACCACTGCATCCACCCGCGCTATCGCTGCGCGCAGATTTTCCTGATCACGCAAATCTGCGGCAAAGACATCTGCTCCAAGCGTGGCCAGTATTCCGGCTGCGCCCGCCGACCGGACCAGTCCAATGACCTTGTGTCCGGCAGCGATCAAATCCGTCACCACCGCCGAACCAACAAAGCCTGAAGCTCCTGTCACCAAAATCCGCATTGTCTTGATCTCCCCTTGTCGCCCATGGAACTTCCTTCAAGGCTAGAGGCTTGCTTGCGCACGATCCACGCTTTAAAGTCTGCACTATCGTCGCAATCGTCCGGATTTCGCCTTGGATCCCCTTTCTGAAGTTCTGTCGCTGCTCAAAACCCGCAGCTACATCTCATCCGGGTTCAGCGCCGCAGGCGACTGGTCTCTTCACTTTGCGCTGCGCGATGACATCATCAAATGCTACGCCGTCGAGGCTGGTGCATGTTGGCTTGCTGTGGAAGGCATCGAGGAGCCGATCAGGCTCGAGGCGGGAGATTGTTTTGTGCTGGCGAGCGGCCGGCCCTTCCGACTGGCAAGCGATCTGGCATTGCAGCCGCTTGATTCCAAGACAGCTTTCCCTCCCGCGGAACCCGGCGGTACGGTGACCGTCAACGGCGGCGGCGACCTGCTTCTTGTCGGCAGCCGGTTCACGGTTGCCGGACGCCACGCTGGGGCACTTCTCAAGATGATGCCGCCCATCGTTCACATCCGAAAAGAGGTGGATCAGGTGGCGCTGCGCTGGTCGGTGGCAAGGATGCGCGAAGAACTTCGCGAGGGTAGGCCAGGCGGAGCGCTGATCGCCCAGCATCTGGCCCATATGATGCTGGTACAGGCGCTGCGCTTGCACCTGGATGAGGGAGGCCATGAAGCCGGCTGGTTCGCTGCACTGAAGGACGCCCGCCTGAGCAAGGCACTTTCGGCCATCCATTCCGATCCGGCACGACGCTGGACCTTGCGGGATCTTGCCGGGCAGGCCGGAATGTCCAGGTCCGTCTTCGCGCAGCGGTTCCGGGAAACGGCCGGCGAGACGCCGATGGACTACCTTACCCGCTGGAGAATGCTGCTTGCAGGCGAGCGGCTGGAAAGCACCGGTGAGCCCGTATCCGCGATCGCACCCAGCCTTGGTTATGAATCCGAAAGCGCCTTCACCAGCGCCTTCAAGCGCGTCATGGGATGCACCCCCAGAGAGTATCTCCACCGCCGGCACAAGCTGCTCTCACCTCGGCAGCTCAAAACCGATCCGGACGATCGCGACGATATTCGAGACGCAGCCGAATAGATCGTATCGGGAAGACTGTTTTATCGTGCCTACAGCAATGGAGGCAATGAATGATGTCTACCCCATTCCATGGAATGCCAGGACTACAGGATGCCCAGGATGAAGGAAGGCGACGGGCGCTGCCGGCGATCCTTCTCGCAATATTGAGCTTGCTCTGTCACCTTCCAGCTGCCGCTCAGGATATCGACGGAGCTCGCCTGTTTCAGCAGCGCTGTGCGACCTGCCACAGTATGGAGGCCGGTCAGAACAAGGCGGGTCCGCACCTGTCGGGCTTGATCGGCCGGGCCGCCGGAACCGTCGAAGGCGCTACCTACTCGGACGCGATGCGTTCCTCCGGCATCACCTGGGACAGCCAATCCCTCGAGGCCTTTCTCACTGCGCCGGGCCGCATGGTCCGCGGCACACGGATGACGGTTGCCATCCCCAATGCAGGCCAGCGAGCGGCAATCATCCAATACCTCGAAGGCCAGCCGGCCAATTAAGATCAGGAGAAGCACCCATGACAGCGTTCACCATGAACGGGCGCGCAATCGATGTCGTCGCCGAACCCGATACACCGCTTCTTTGGGTGATCCGCGAACATCTGAAGCTCACCGGCACCAAATTCGGCTGCGGGATCGCACAATGCGGGGCCTGCACCGTCCATGTCGACGGCGAGCCTACCCGCTCCTGCCAGACCTTCCTGCAGGATGTCGCCGGCAGGGAAGTAACCACGATCGAGGGCCTGTCAGGGGATTCCAGCCATCCCTTGCAGAAGGCCTGGATCGCCGAGCAGGTGCCGCAATGCGGTTACTGCCAGTCCGGACAGATCATGCAGGCCGCCGCCCTTCTCGCGACCACGCCCAATCCGACCCGCGAACAGATCATCGACCACATGGATGGGAATATCTGCCGCTGCGGGACCTATGTTCGCATCATCAGCGCGATCCAGCGCGCAGCAAGTGAGGGCTGAACCATGACTCTGACTCAACGGCCTCAAAGCCGCGCGCTGTCGCGGCGCAGCTTCCTCGTCACGACCGGCAGCCTGGGCATTGCCGTCGCGTTTGGAAGTCTGCCCGACCTCACTTACGGCGCCACCCCGGCTACCGCCGCCGCGGGTGATTTCCGCCCCAATGCCTGGATCACGATTGCAGCGAACGGCACCGTCAGCATCATCGCGCCTGCCGTCGAAATGGGCCAGGGGATCATGACCACGCTGCCGCTGCTCGTCGCCGAGGAACTGGATGCCGATTGGAACCGTGTGCGGGTCGTGCAGGCTCCTTCCGATGCGGAAACCTACGGCAATCCCGGCTTCTACGGAATCCAGCTCACGGGCGGCAGCGAGTCGACGCGCGGCTATAACGGGCTGCTTCGCCTGGCCGGCGCCCAGACCCGCCTGATCCTCATGGCTGGCGCCGCTAGCCTGCTGAACGTGCCGGCGGGAGAACTCACGACCGAACCCCACAGAGTGGTGCACCCATCCTCGGATCGGGGGCTCGACTATGGCGAGATCGCTGCCAGGGCCGTGCTTCCGGATCCGCTGCCGCAGGCGACGGAGGCTGACCTCAAGCCCCGCGACAAGTGGCGCTATGTCGGAAGCCGGTCGATCCAGCGTGTCGACGTGCCCTCCAAGGTCAATGGTGCCGCCGTGTATGGCATCGACGTCCAGCTTGCGGACATGCTTTACGGGGCGGTTCTGCGGGCACCGGTTCAGGACGAGCGGCCGGAAACCATCGATGACGCCGCAGCACGGAACGTGCCGGGCGTCACGCATATCGTCCCATTGTCCTACGGTGTCGGCATCATCGGCGAGACGGTTGAAGCGACGAGACGTGCGAAAGACCTGCTCAACGTGACCTGGAGCACGACATCGCGGGTTCGCAACTACACGAGCCAGCGGCTGCTCGACGAATACCGCGCCGTCGGCCGCGACCTCGGGCAACAAGGTGTCGCCGCGCATACTGATGGTGACGCCGAGGCCGCGATCGCCGGCGCCGCGACGGTGATAGAAGTCGACTATATGAGCGACCACGTCGCCCATGCCACCATGGAGCCGATGAACGCCACCGCGCTCGTGACCGGCGACAGCATCGAGATCTGGGCGCCGACCCAGGGGCCGACGGGCACGCAGGGTTTCGCGGCGGCGGTCATCGGCACGACGCCCGACAAGGTAAAGGTCAACACGACCCTGCTCGGCGGCGGCTTCGGACGCAAGGCGGAAGCCGACTTCATCATCGATGCAGTGTCGCTCGCCAAGGCGGTGGAGGGGCGGCCTGTCAAGGTCATCTGGAGTCGCGAGGACGATATCCGCCACGACAAATTCCGGCCGCTCGAAACCCAGCACGTCAAGGTGGGGCTGGATGCGGAAGGGAACATCGTCGGCTGGCGTCACCGCATCGTGGCGGACTCGATCTTTGCACGAACCTTGCCTCCGGTTTTCGCGGAAGCGGGCGGTCACGACGACGTCGTGACCGAGGGTGCGAAGTTCAACTATTCCGTTCCGGCCCATCAGATAGAGTACCTGCGTCAGGACAACGGTCTCGCCATTGGATTTTGGTTCGCAGTGGGTGTCGGCTATACGAGGTTCGCGATCGAATGTGTTGTCGACGAGATCGCAGCTGCCAGAGGCATGGATCCTGTCGCGTTGCGGCTGGAGCTTCTGAGGGATCAGCCGCGGGCGCAAAAGGTTGTCGAGACCGTTGCCCGGATGGCGGAATGGGATCGAGCGCGCGACGGCCGCGGGCTTGGCATTGCCTACTCCGATGCCTTCGGCTCCCATTGCGCCCAGGTCGCCGAGGTCTCACTCAATCGCGAGACCGGCGAAATCCGGGTGCATAAGGTCTGGTGCGCCATCGATCCCGGCGTCGCGATCCAGCCGCTCCATATCGAGGCCATGATGATCGCCGGCATCACCGGCGGGACAGGCCACGCGCTGTTCGAGCAGATCAACGTCGTCGACGGCGAGGTGCAGGAAGCGAATTTCGACACCTACCGGGTCATCCGCATGTCAGAGGCGCCGGAAATCGAGGTCGCCGTCGTGCCGACGCCCGGAAGCCCCTTCGGTGGCATCGGCCAGGCGGGACTGCCGCCCACCGGCCCCGCGATCGCCAATGCCGTCGCCCGACTGACAGGCGGCGTCCGGCTGCGGCACTACCCATTCCTGCCCGATCGGGTGAAGGCGGCGCTCAAAAGCTGAACTGGATGTCTCCAACAGACGCAGTCCCATCGGCGCTTTGGCATGACCAGAAACAGGGAAAGCAGATGACAGCGATGGCTCGGGCTTGACAGTCTCAATGCTTGCTTACGAAAGGAATCGAACCGACGGCCCGCTATTTGAAAAATGCGTATTTTACTGGCCTGGCCATTTAGCTTCAATCAAGCTGCTTTCGGCCTCGATGCGATCATCGCCGCCAGAGTCGATAATGGAGTGCCCGCTCTGGATCCAGTCCTTGCCGCTTCCCGAGCGGACATTGTTTTCAAAGCCGCCGAAAATCATGTTGTCGCCGTCACCTGCATCGATGGTGTTCTGCCCGAAAGCCTGGATCAAATCGTTCCCTGCCCCCGCAATGATCGTGTTATCAACATTTGCAGAGATCTTGTTGTTACCTCCACCGGCGTTGATTGAATTCCCTGTATTTGAGGAAATCACATCATCGCCAGCGCCGCTCCTGATCGTGTTTTCCGAGTTACTAAAAACGCTATCGTGGCCATCTCCCGTATCGATATCGTTGCTGGAATTCGCCCAGATCACGTCATTCCCCGCTCCGGACCGGACATTGTTGGAGGAATTCACCAGGATTTGGTCGTCACCCTTTCCGGTCTGAATCAGGCTATCTGAGCCTCCCCAGATCGTGTTGTTGCCATCGCCGGCATCAATCGTCGCCTTCGCGCCACTCTGGATGTGATCGTCCTGCTCGGTACTCTTGAATGTGCCCCCGCTGTTCAAAATGATTCTGGTAATGGCATCGAGGGCGGCCAGAGAAGATGCAGATCCATCGGAGATTCCGGGCGCTTGGGCGACAGGCAATGATGTCTCTGGTGCGCTCGTTTGCGCCATCGCTTTCAGAATTGTTAATGCCGCTGCATTCCCAACCGGAGTGATCGACGTCATGAAATAACCTTTCACCAAAAAATGTTCTGCAAGATTCAGAGGGCACTCAAGCTTGGCATCATGCCTCGCGCAAAAATCTATGGTTTGGATGGATGCAACCTAAATTTTTACATGGTTAACGAGTGGATAAAGCTGCCGAACTTTAGTGATGAAGTCGCGCTCCTAAAAGTCATGCTTGAAATGTAAAAAGAATTGTCGCGAAGCTGTAAGCCAACTTCTTGTAACTATAGCTCGCTCTAGCTATAGGCGACTGTAGATTTAGGCGCCCGGGCTGATGCTATCGCCTATCGTACGCCGCTAACGCCAGTAGCGACGGTGGGTGTGCTCATAATTCATCTCTCCTGAAATCGGTTATCTGAATTCCTGTTGCTGCTGATGAGCGGGAGGCTTTGCTCTCGGAGCCGGAAAAGGGGTTCGGCTGGTCGAGCCAGGGAAGCTGAGTGGAAATGCCGGAGGTTATCGGACCGTCAGTGAAACTGATTGAGGCATCCAAGATCTTCACCTCTCCCTGCGGTGGCACAGGAACAGATTCAGCGCTCAGCGGATCTTGGCGGTCTCTGAATCGAATGATCTTGGGAAGAAAGCGTACATCAAGCGGCCGGGGCGCTTGATCGTGAGCGATTCTGGAAATCTGCTCAATTGCTGCCTTCGGATTCACTTCATCGAGCCCCCATGCCGTCACCGGCAGCATTGGTGGTCGCGAGGGGTTTCTGAAGCGAGCCGGCTCCCAGAGTTTGATATTTTCTGAAACCGTAATCCAAAGCGCGTCAGCCCCGGTCCCTACCCGCAAAGCTTCACCGGCGAACTTCGCATCAAGCCAACCCCTCGAACACGGGGGCAGCGGCCCTTCGCAGTTCAGGAAATACTTCGCGCCCCAGAGCACTGACGAAGTGAAGGCTCGACCATCCTGTTCCGCCTCGATTGTCAGTCGGAAGTACACGGGGGATGTTTGGTAGCCACGCGTAATCCACACCGCAATGAAGATGAGGAACGGGAGGGACCACAACAGGGCGACCTTCTTACGCGACAAAGCTAGGCCTTTCCGTACCATGGCCTGATAAAGACCCATCTATGGGGGGTCACCGAAGGACATACACATTTGCCGGCGCCAAAGGCTTCACCAGCCGACTCAGACCTTCACTTCCAACCCTACACCTTTAGGGATACATGTCCGTCAGATGCACGCAAGTGAAAGCTTTATTACAGGCGCCACTACACGCAATTGAATCTGGGATATGTTAACAGGACTTAACGTGCCCAGATACCGCCGTAGGAGCTGTCGCATTTCGTGCCAAAGGTCCCGACATCCTTCCAGGTTTGTATTTATCGTGCGGAAACAATTAGAACAGCATCGCCGGACGGGGCTCTACATGAAGATGTTGGGGCTGATGCTAATTCTGTTGGCGTGCAGGTAGGCTCAGCGAAAAGAGCAACAGCGTCCCCGATGCTATAGACAGGAACGGGTTCGCAACCCTGCTAACTGGATTCGCCCAAACATCGAAAATGCTCTTCCCCACAAAAAAAAAGGATAAAATAAGAGGATAACCATCATGAAGAAACACAGCAGTACAAGCCCCACCATAGTCGCCTTGTGACCCAACGAGACCGCTCTCCGAAAAACTTGGGGATCATGCGTCGCCCCAGAGATTTACCGACATCTTGTCAATCAGCATAGTTGGGAAGCTATGGATGCCCAAGTGTCGCCCGAGCGTCGCAATGTACCGCTGGATTAGAAGATCATCTACAGAAGCCATTTTGATGCGGCGAGAACGCTAGCAGACGTCAAGAAGGCAACGATTGGCACGAGGTCTTCGCTCACCTTGATCGTCAGCCCGGAGAAGGAAATCGTCCCCGTCACCTGGTCGAAGAACGCCAGTATGGTTGTTAAGACGAATGACGACTCGCCGCTCTGCTGACACGATTTGATATCTCAAAGCGTTGTGCGGCTATGCCATCGAGGAACTTCCCTTGGTATAACCTAGTTCCAAAATCGCGGACAAGGAAAGATTTAAATGTCAGGGCAGCGCGATCCAACAGGCTGTACCGCTTTGGCCACTCACCCTCGAGATCGCTTTTCATGTTACCCCAGACAAAATTTGCTACAAGCGTCGATATCTCATGTGTCTCGCCTCCAGGCCTTACGTCTCCGACGCAGCGATAAAAACAATAGCAAAACCCAGCAAGACATCCCGAATTGGCTGATATTGAAGATACCCGCTACTCGGCGCAAGTGGTGCGCGGCACCAAACGAGCGCTAATTCTTGGGATAACAAGAACACCTACCTCCGCGCGGTATCAGAAAGAAGGCAAAACCAATTTTTTAAGCCAAACGGCCAGCGCGCTGGTGCGGGCGATGGTAGCGCGAAGCGCAAATCCTTCTGGAAAAGCAAAAGGTCGGCGCGTTTTCTTCGCCCCGACCTTCTCACGTCGCTCGACCTCACCAGTGCCAGTACATCCGTGGTCACCGTTGGCAAAGCGTGTCTAGAATGTAGAATCGCCTTTGGCAGCTACAAGGGCGCCAACGTTTACTTGTCCAGGTCCTGCGCCATCTTATAGTGGTGCTCGAGCGCCGGAAGGGTTTTCGCGGCCCACGCCTTCAGCTCGGCATTGTCACCACCTTCAGCGTAACGCTTGAACAGATCCACAGCATCTTCGTGGGCGTCCACTTGGTCGTCGAAATACTCTTCCTTGAACTCAGCGCCGGATAGTTTGGCGAGGCCGTCAACCTCTTCCTTGTGGTCCTCAGTCAGAGCTGTGACGGGAGTTCCCTTTACCTTGCCGCCGGAAAGCAGCGCCTTCAGCTCAGCGCTCGTCTTTTCGTGATCAGTAATCATTTGCTGCGCAAAGGCCTTCGTCGCCTCGTCACCTTTCTGCACCGCAAGCTTGCTAGACTCGATTTCGAACATGTCGCTGGCGGATACCTGCATGACGAAATCCTCTGTCGACGGCGCCCTGCCGATAAGCGAATTTGCACCGGTCTTTTCCGCGGTCGACTGCGCAAAGGCGGCGGTTGACGCTGCAAGAACGAAGGCTGTGGCGATGATGATCTTTTTCATTATGGTACTCCTATTGCGGCGGATGAACACGCGGACGACCGATAAGTTCCAAGCTTTTTCAAGTGCCGTATGAGCCGATGGGCATGCGGGTTGTCGGGTAATGAACGGCCAGCGCGCGTCTGGTGTGGACGACGGTGGTGATCGCGCTGGCCTGTGGTGACTTCGAATAAAAGGGCCGCACTCGTCTATGATCATCCGTCCGACAAGTCCCTGAAGGTGGGCACCCAGCATGGGTACCGTCCTGGGCATGGGGACGGCCCAGAGCTTCACAATGGGTATGGCAGGGCAGATGACGCCGGAACAAAAGCTTGAAGCCGCGGCGCGGAAGCACTTGGATGACACCGGACGCGCGAATTGCAAGATCACGCGCGGCTACCTCCTCCACAAGCCTGTGTATGAGTTCTGGTTTGAGTGCCCTGAGCCGACACCAGCTCAGAAAGCGTAGTATCGGAAGGAGCTTGCCCCCTCCGATTTGTTCGGGCGGCTGCCCCCCAAAGGAACGAACCGGTCGCTTAGCAGTTTGATAGGCTGTCGCGAGGGCGAACCCGTCCCCCGTCCCCTTAAGGTTTAAGCTTGTGCCCTACGAGCACCCTCGCGACGCCCTTCAATTCAAGGCTTGGATTTTCCAGTCGTCTTTGCCGGCGCGGGCGCATTGCAGCCCTTCGACATCATGGCCGACTGGATCGCCTGGACCTTGCCCTTAGATACCGATACCTGACCTTCCTTGTCGCCGCCAAAGGTGGACGACATCGGAACGCCGATGAGGAAGACGCCGAACGCATCACCAGTGGCAGCATCGTGTTGTTGCTTGGAAACCGCTGATAGCGTCGCCTGCTCCTTGATTAGTTCCTGAGCGAGTTGCTCGCAGGAATAGTTCGTGTATGCCGCCATCGGAATGTCAGTGGGAACGATCGCATCCGGCCGTTTGGCACACGCCGAAAGAGCCAGCGCGAGCGCCAGCGGTACAACAATATTTCTCAAGATTACCCCCTAATATGCCCGGGCAGAGATAATCATGATTCATCCTTAAGTGGAAGTGGCCCCTCAGTCCTTGCCTCCCGTCTCACCGACTCTATTTCGAGGTGATGTTCGACATCCCTCCTCCCACGGTTCCGCTTCGCGACGACAACCGCCCGATTCTGTGCCAGATGGCAATCGAGCTGTCACTTCAGGAGCTCGTCGATGCTGCGATGAAGGCCGGCTGGAACGAGACCGAGGTACTCGGCGCGGTTATCGAGGTCGCCGATAACCTAATGCTGGCCCATGGGGCGAATGCAGAGCTCGCTGCAATGCTGAAGGCGCTGAAGCGTGGCCTGGATTAGCGGCGGGAACCTTCCTCGATGCGTTTGGTTGGATGAGCCAAAAGGAGAGGAAAATGACCAGCCGAATAATCACTGCTTTGATGTTGAGCCTTGGGCTTGCTCTTCCCGCTGTAGCCCAGCAAGGCGGAACTTTTACGCCAGACACCACGAACACGCCTGGAACCAATTCAGGTGGGCCAGTGGGCTCGCAAGCGATCGAACGGCCGAAGAATGCGACAACTAACTCGGTCGGCAAAGCCGGACAGAATTGCCAGAAGATGGCGAATACGGTTTCGGGTGAGCGCCCAGCTACATCCAATCAGCAAGAACAGCAGCCGCAGCGAAAATGCTAGAACCTGTGGGGCGAAGTCCGGCAGTCGGTAAAGTTTGTCCGCATCGTCGGGATCGCGCAGCCCCTTGAACGAAGGATGCCGCAGCTTCCCATCATTCGTCCACGCTCGGTATTCGATCTCCGCGACATATGAAGGCCCGGTCATGACGAGGTTCTTGCCCGGGACGCGATCGACCGGCACGCGCGTCTTGACCTTGTCGAGTTGCTTCTTCAGTGCTCTCGCCTGATCATGCTTGAAGCAGGTCCCGACGGTGCCGACGTATTTGTAGCCATCTCGGTGCCGAGCCGCGAGGAGAAGACTGGCGATAGCACCAGGTAAAGCCGTCGATGGCTCATAGCCGATGATCACAAAGCTGTCGCTCTAAACGCATTTGATCTTCAGCCAATCGCCAGTGCGACCGGAACGATGTGGCCTGTCTAGATGCTTGGCCATGATGCCTTCCAGCCCAAGCCGGCAGGCGTGCTCCAGCAGGGCATCCGGATCCTCTTCGAACTCTTCCGAAAGTCGGATCGCGCCCTCCTCTCGCGGAATGACATCTTCCAGGAGATGCCGGCGCACCCGGTATTCCGTGTTCCGTAGATCGTGTCCATCGAGGTAAAGCAGATCGAAGGCATCGAGGAGCGAGTTTCGCGAAGGAAGCTTGCCGCCTTGCTTTCCACTGGCGCCAAGTGAGTTCTGCAACAGGCCGAAGTCAGACCGCCCCTGCTCGTCGAGCACGACAGCCTCCCCGTCAAGGACCATAGTCATCGGCATGAAAGTCCTTGGTGGTTTCAATTATGGTCAATTGCACGGTATCCTCCACTCCATGATCTGCCGCCGCTGTAGAGACACTTGCTAGGTATGTGTGGAGCATCCCGATCGGCCATGGACCGGGACGCATGGATGCGGGCTTGCTTCCCATGGAGGAAGCTCCCGACGCGGCTGCGCCCCTTTTAGCAAGCACGGTCAACATCTCGCTGTCGCCAAGAGCCAGAGACGCCATAGAAGATTTCTGTCTCGACCAAAATCCTCCGGCGAAGCCAGAGACTGTCATTGAATGGATCGTCGAAGATTGGCTCGAAAGGGAGGGTTACTTTCACTGATGAACGGTAGTGGTAGACCGGCGTCGCCGGGCGTGCTGGGTACCTGAGGTGGATTGTCTCAGTCCCACAGTCTTCTGATCGTGAGCCAGGCATTAGGCCTGCGTCCAGACGAGTGAACCGCAGACGCCGGCGACAGTGTCGTCGATACCTTTCTGGTTTGCCGGCGTAGCACCCCGAACGCCGATCGATGACGATCCGTTAATGGCTCTAGCCGTGAGGAACAGTTTGTCTATGGATGCGCCGACCCTGTTGCAGTGAGGTACGGCCGCCGCGCTCAAAGTACACAGGCGACGCTCAGGCGGATACTATCAACTTCATTGGTGACGACATAGATTGCTTTGCCGGTCTTGCGGCAACTTGTGGTTGGTCCGCCGCCCGTCTAGAAGGTCGTTGCTTTGTTTGGGACTCGTGCATGGTGTCGATGCGGGCGGCGAGGTGTCGCACGTCGTCGCGGATGCCGGACACGGCACCAAGGATTTGGTCTTTTCGTCTTCCCGCAGGATCACAAGGAGCAGTTCAACCGGGTGCTGGCTGATTGCGAGCTGAAATTCGACCGCCAGGGCAACCGTCGTTCGGCCTACAGCCTTCGCCACACCTATAGCTGCCTGCGCCTGCTGGAAGGCGCGGATATCTACCAGATCGCCAAGAACTGCCGGACGAGCGTCGAAATGATCGAGAAGCACTACGCCGTGCATCTCAAGAACACACTGGGTGCCAAGGCCATCAACGTGCGGCGAGTGAAGAAGGTGGCCAAGTAAGCCCGCTCACTTGTGGAGTGAATGGGTTTGACGGTTATTCTTGATCTTTACCCTTGGCATGCAGGGCCGCCAAGTCTTCCTTTAGGCGTACCGCCATGTCCATCCTTTCATGCAGGATGCTCATGACACCAAGGTCGCCGTTCCCAAGTTCACGGAAGAAGACGTAGTGATGCTCGTAGCGGCTGAAATACGCCATGAGCTTCACATCGGCGGGAACCGCCAGCCTTTGCGGGAGCCGTCGCCAGATAAGACGGTTGTCGCACAGGCGCTGCAAGTGAGCATGCAGGCCCCGGATATAGGTATCGGCCTGCGCCTCGCCCCATTCGGCCAAAGTGTCGCGCCAGATCCTGTCCTGTGCGGCGTCGGCACGCGGATAAAAGCGATATCCGGCCATGCTCAGCGGCGCTTGTTGCGGCGGATTACATCGTCGGCGGTAACGGCGATGAATTCGCTGTCATCGGCGCGCATGGCGGGTGCGAGTTCCCGCTGGAGCGCCTCCCACGCCTCATCACGGGTCTGTAAATCGCGGCGGATCAACGCGCGGATGTATTCGCTGGCATTCTCATAGAGGCCATCGTCGCCGATCTGTTGCTGGATGTGGTTTTGCAGCGCGCCGCTGACCTTAACGTGAATGCTGCCTGACGGCATGGGCCTATCCTTTCGTCTCTCTTCAATTATGGGAAGCGTGATAAATATTGTCAATATTCATCACACAGTAAGGCCGCGACCCCAGAGCCGTGAGTTACAGAATCCCGTTCTATAGCTCACAGCCGACCCAAGCTTCCGCCACACGACCTTTTAATCGATCAACGCAAGCGTGTATCAACGCTTACAGCGCACCTACGCATCACCCAACGCGTACGCAAGAGCTATGGGCGATGCGCTGCGCGGTTTTCTGGCCGGCCGCACGGCGTCCGGAGAAAACCGGCAGGTGCGCCAGGGGAAACCCCTGGTGTGTTGGTTTCCACGCAGAACTGATGGAGTGGATGCCCCCTCCCGATGGCATCGCGATGTGCCAAAGTGATGTTTGCAACAACGTCACTCAGAGGAGAGAGCATCCATGAAGGAAGTTAGCATTGTAGGCCTTGACCTTGCAAAGCGGGTATTCCAGCTCCATGCTGCCAGCGCCGATGGCGGTTTGGTATTTCGTAGGAAGCTATCTCGCGTTCATGTCTTGGCTTTCTTCTCGGAATTGCCGAGGTGTGTCGTTGCGATGGAAGCATGTGCGACTGCGCATTACTGGGCTCGTGAGATCGGGAAGCTTGGCCATGAAGTTCGATTGTTACCACCCGCTTATGTGAAGCCTTTCGTCAAACGGCAGAAGAATGACGCGGCAGATGCTGAAGCCATCGTAGAGGCCGCCATCCGCCCCTCGATGAGGTTTGTCGTGCCGAAGACGGAGAAGCAGCAAGCTTCTTCCATGATCTTTCGGACGCGCGATCTATTTGTGCGTCAGCGGACGCAGTTGATTAACGCCCTTCGTGCTCACTTGGCAGAACATGGGGTCGTCGCACCGCAGGGGCTTGCAAGCTTGGCCGCGTTGAGGGGGATCGTAGAAGACGATGATAGCGGCCTTGAGCTCCTGGTTGTGGAAACTGCCCGGATTTATTTGGAGCAGATTGATCTTCTAACTGCCCGTATCTCCAACTTGGAGAAGGTACTCAAATCTGAAGCTCAGCAATCGGATAATACCGCTCGGCTGATGTCAATGCCCGGCGTAGGACCGATCACGGCCATAGCGATCGAGGCCTTTGCTCCAACTATGACGACGTTTCAGAAGGGGCGCGATTTTGCAGCATGGCTCGGGCTTGTACCTAAACAACATTCGAGCGGTGGAAAGCAGGTGCTTGGCCGGACGTCGAAGATGGGACAGCGCGATATCCGACGGCTTTTGATTATCGGCGCAATGACGGTGATCCGATGGGCATGCCGAAAGCCCCCCTCCGGGAGCTCATGGCTGGGACGTATGTTGACGCGCAAGCCACGTATGCTCGTCGCTATTGCGTTAGCCAACAAGATGGCGCGATCCGTCTGGGCGATGATGACGAAGAAGGAGAATTACAAAGATTCCGGTCTCGCAACCGCGTAAGCAAAGCTAGCGATATAGCGAGATCGGATCGTCGGCGTGTGAGGAGATCAGCGAATGGTAAGGACAAAAGATTGGAAAGAGGGGCTGGAAATGCACCCGGCTCAGTGAGCCACGAGCTCGTAGAACTGATTTGCGCCAGCCCCGCTTAGCTCCATACCGGCCAGCAGTAAATTCCAGACTGCATCAAAGGCCTGATACATGACCGCATCCAATCACACGTTCAAACCGCTCAAAGAAAAACTTGCATGAACGGGGGCATCCATACATGAGCCGGTTATGGAGTGAACCCCTCGGGCTGGACCACGGGACACGGACAAACTGATACACTCTACGGGCCTCGATCGGAGAAGGCTCATGAAGTCCCGAGGTCCAGCCCGAGGGGTTCACTCCAATTACCCCGCCAAGGGGGTCAAGTTTGCACGCCGGAACACATCGAGACTTGCAAACTCAATGCTGTCGATCCGCTGGCCTATTTGACCACGACGCTCACCGCTATCATAAATGGCCACAAGCAGAGCCGGATCGATGAGCTCTTGCCTTGGAATTTCCCGTTGCACAAATAAGTGCTCGCAGGAATCTTTCGAGCTATGGGATGCTGCGAACGGTCGTCAGGTTCTTTGCAACGCGACATGCAAACCAAGGCCAACAAGGATGGTACCACCCAGTCGCTGGACCAGCTTCTGTGTACGGCTCGACTGCTTAACCTTCTCTATGATCAGCCCAGCGAGGAACACGCAAACAACGTCAGCGAACGTGAATATGGTGTTCACGATTGCCCCCAAGATTGCGAGCTGTGCCCACAGCGGCAGGCTCGCATTGGCGTCAACGAACTGGGGGAGAAACGCCAGAAAGAAAATGGCGGTCTTCGGATTTAACACCTCGACTGCCACGCTCTCGAAAAAAGCCTTTCTTGCCGACTTCGGCATGGCGACAGTCGAAGGTTCGGGGCCAGTTTCTCTGCTGCGGAAGAGCGAGATACCCAGCCAGACAAGATAGAGTGCGCCGACCAGCTTGACTATCGTGTAAGCCACTGGGACTGCGTTGAACAACGCGGACAATCCTGCAGCGGCGGCAATGACATGCACATAGGCCCCGATGTTGATGCCCAAAACTGCCATCAAGCCAGCACGTCGACCGCCTGCCATAGTACGTGCTGCCGCGTATAGCATCGCAGGTCCTGGTATGAAGGCGAACAGCGCTGTGGTGACCGCAAATGCGATCAAGACGTCAATTGTAGGCATGGAAGGGTATCCCTTTGCGGCGTGACGGTCGAACACTAGAGGCTTTTACCGCCAGCGCAATAACTGGATGGACGGCGGCATGTAACGCGACACCAGCCTCCCCAATGCAGACGTTCAAGATGGGGACGGGACACCGCTTACAGACTACGTCGTCCGCGACTACAAGGATGCTCTTTCGGCGCTGAAGGATCGCGCGGGGCGTGATCGATCTGCCGATCGGCGGCGATGATCCGGCGCCGGCACCATCCGAAACCGGCCGCGTCAGTGTGTCCGGCCCCGATCCGGTATTCACGGCCGAGAACCTCAAAGGGTGGCTCGGATGATGTAAGCGGCAAGCTGAGGCCATTCAGCGGGCGTAGTTCCACGGCATGAGCGCGTCGATTTCGCTGCTCGGCCAGCCGTTGGCAATGCGCTCGAGGGTCTGAGTGAGCCAGGCAAGCGGATCGATATTGTTCATCTTCGCTGTCTGCAGCAGCGTCGCGATGGTTGCCCAGGTCCGTCCCCTGCCGTCGCTGCCGGCGAAGAGTGAGTTCTTTCTCGTAATGCCCATGCCCCGTTCATTCTGCCCATGTCGACGATGAAGTTGAGGTTCTTTATCGTTGGCATCCGTATATCGGCCAAAAGGTTTCCATTTGTCGCGTGGAAGAACGAGCAACAGGTCGGTTTCTGAAGGTCTTGTCCTGCTGCCAATGTAGCCGCAGGGCTGGTGCCCAACCGATGAAGGCCCTTCAGTCCTACAACGCAAAAGAGGCAGACAGAAGCTTTGCCGGTA